>JAEZCD010000027.1 GCA_023430145.1 Pseudomonadota bacterium | reverse complement strand
CTCCCGACGGCGGCGCCGCGGTCAGCATCCGCTCGCAGGAGCGGCGAAAGGTCGCGAGCGCGGCCGCGTGGGTATCCGTGCGCCAGCCGCGCAGATCGGCGAAGGCGAGCGGGTCGAGCCGGACGGGGGCGGGCAGGGTCGCCGCGAACGCCTCGGCTACGGAATTGCTCAAGGACGCCGCGCCGCTCTACCGCGCACGGCGCGTGCGCCACTCCGCGACGGCGCCCGCCTCGAGCAGGCGACCCGAACGGGCGGCCCGCTCTTCGCCAGGCCGCGTCGAAGAGCGGGAGATGTCGCGCTCGGCGAGGGCCGGCATCAGGTCGCCTCGGTGGCGATCAGCTTCCAGTTGGGGTCGCGCGCGCTCGTGTCGCGGGCGAAGGTCCAGACGTCGGTGACATCGGTCACCTTTTCGGGATTGCCGTCGATGATGTTGCCGGCGCGGTCGCGGGTCGCGGAGATCAGCTTGGAGACGAAGCGCACCGTGATCTGCGCCGTGCGGCCGACCAGTTCGGCGGCGACGATGTCGGCCTTGTCGATCGAGACGAAGCTCGACTGCACGGTCTCGCCGCGCTTCTCGCGCTCGTCGATGACGGCGGCGAAATTGTCGAACACCTCGCGCGCCAGGAGCTGCTTCAGCGTCTTCTGGTCGCCCTGTGCGAAGGCGTTGACGATCATCTCGTAGGCGGCCTTGGCGCCGGTGGCGAAATGGCGCGGCTCGAAGCTCGGATCGGCGGCGACGATCGCATCGAGCTGGCGCGCGAGCACGCTGCCCGGCTCGGCGAGGCCGGCCCAGCGGTCGGCCGGCGGCTCGGCGGCCGGCTCCGGTCGCTGCTCCGCCTCGGGCGCACGGCCGGGCAGGGCGACGACATTATCCCCGTTCACTTTTCCGGCAGGCTTGGCGTCGCGGGCCGCGAACGGGTCATAGGGCGGCCGCTCGTTGCCGGTACGCGTGCCGAGCACCGAGCGCAGCCGCAGCAGGATGAATACGGCCAAGACGAGAAATAGGATCGTATAGATGTCCACGCTGTCGCCTATCGGCTTCGCGCACCGCCGCTCCGGCGCGCATCTTGCTACGAGACGGATCCGGACGTAGCGCCCGACTCCCATCTATATGGCGGAGACGCGGCCGTGATCCAGTCCGCACGGGTCCTCCATGCCACCTTAGGTCAAGCTGGCCCTGCGGCCAATCTCCACCTCGCTTGCCGAGGTTCCGGCCGGCATGCTAGCCCCGCCCGGCCGCCGCGCCTCCTGCGCGCCGGCGAGGCGGAGCGCGGACAGCATGTCGAACACGAATGGCGGGGACGAGGCGAAGGTTCCAACGCTCAGCGTTCTCGCGCAATACGCCAAGGATCTCTCGTTCGAGAACCCGGACGCGCCGCAGAGCCTGCAGGGGCGCAACAACCCGGCGATCGAGATCCAGGTCAACGTCAACGGCAAGAAGATCGCCGACGAGGATTTCGAGGTCGAGCTGGTCGTCGAGGCCAAGGCCGTGGACGGCGGGCGCGTGCTGTTCAACCTCGAGCTCAACTATGCCGGCGTGTTCCGGATCAGCAACGTTCCCGAGGAGAACCTGCACCCGCTGGTGCTGATCGAATGCCCGCGGCTCCTGTTCCCCTTCGCGCGGGCGATCGTCGCCGATGCGGTCCGCAACGGCGGCTTCCCGCCGCTGATGATCGACCCGGTCGACTTCGCCGCGCTCTACCGGCAGCGCATGATGGAAGCGCAGCAGGCCCGGCCGCTGTCGGCCTGAGGGCGACCCCGCGGCCTGGTCGTCTCCGCCCGGCCTGACGGGGCGACCCGCGATCTCGTGAAGGACGAGTGCCCCGCCCGACGCGGGGCACAATCGCCGAAGGCGCGGACCGCCCCTTACTGCGCCGGCGCGTAGTCGAGCCAGATCGCCGCGCCGCCGAGGCGTGCGACGAAGGCCGCGTGCGCCTCGATGTCCGCCTCCACGAGCCGCGGCACGAGCGGGGCCGGACGGGTCCGGACCACGCGAATCTCGACGCCGGCGCTGCGGCCGATCGTCTGCACGCCGAGGCCGAGGCTGGCCTGCCGGCCGCCGAGCAGCTCCAGATAGACCTCGGCCAAGAGCTCCGCATCGAGCAGCGCGCCGTGCTTGACGCGCCGCGAGAGGTCGATGCCGTACCGCTGGCAGAGCGCGTCGAGATTGTTCGAGCCGCCGGGATTGCGCCGCCGCGCCAGGAGCAGGGTGTCGACGATCCGCTCCTGGGCGATCTGGCCGGCGCCGGCCCGCTGCAGCTCGGCGTTGAGGAAGCCGATGTCGAAGGTGGCGTTGTGGGCGACGAGCCGTGCATCGCCGATGAAGCCGACGAAGTCGGCGGCGACCTCGGCGAAGGTCGGCTTGTCGGCGAGGAACTCGCTCGTCAGGCCGTGCACGCGAAACGCCTCCTCCGGCATGTCGCGCTGCGGGTTGAGGTAGACGTGGAACACCGCCCCGGTCGGGATGCGGTTCAGCAGCTCGACGCAGCCGATCTCGACGACGCGGTCGCCGGTCGCCGGATCGAGGCCCGTGGTCTCCGTGTCGAAGACGATTTCCCGCATCAGCTCCCCCGCCGGCGCCCGGGATCGGCTGCGAGCGCCCGCAAGATGCCTAGCACCCCGCGCCGCGCCGGTTCGTGTCCGCGACCGGTATCCACGATGAAATGTGCGCGCGCCCGCTTCTCGGCATCCGGCATCTGCCGGGCGAGGATGTGCGCGAACTTTTCCGCCGTCATGCCCGGCCGCTCCAGCACCCGCTGGCGCTGCACCTCGGCCGGCGCCGTGGCGACGACGACCGCGTCCACGTCGCGCGCCCGGTCGCGCTCGAGCAGCAAGGGGATGTCGAGCACGACGGTGCGGATGCCGCGGCCGGCGGCCTCGGCGAGGAAGGCGCGCTCGGCCTTGCGGACGACGGGATGGACGATGCCCTCGAGCTTCAGCAGCGCCGCCCGGTCGCCGAGCACGTGCTTCGACAGCGCCGCCCGATCGACGACGCCGTTCCTGGTCGAGCCCGGGAACGCCTCCTCGATCAGGCCGGCGAGGTCGCCCGAATAGAGCTGGTGCACCGCGAGGTCGGCGTCATAGACCGCGCAGCCCTGCTCGGCGAAGAGCTGCGCCGTGGCGGTCTTGCCCATGCCGACCGATCCGGTGAGGCCGAGAACCAGCATGTCAGGCCTTCGACTCGATTTCCGCGACGATAAGGTTGCGAAGCGCCGGCGTCACCTCGGGTCGCACGCCGAACCAGCGCTGAAATCCCGGCACCGCCTGGTGCAGCAGCATGCCGAGCCCGTCCACCGCTCGATGGCCGCGCGCCCGCGCCTGCGCCAAGAGCGGCGTCTCGAGCGGCACGTAGACGAGGTCGGCGACGAGGGCGCCGGGCGCGAGCCCCGCGAGGTCGACCTCGAGCGGCGGCTTGCCCGCCATGCCGAGCGAGGTGGCGTTGACGAGCAGTCCCGCACGGCCGAGGAGTTGCGGGAGGTCGTCGAAGCCGTGCGTCCGCACCCCGGGCCCGAAGAAGACGGCGAGCTCCTCGGCCCGCTCGCGGCCGCGATTGACGACGTGCACCGTCCCGGCGCCCCGTTCGAGCAGCCCGTAGACGACCGCCCGCGCCGCGCCGCCGGCGCCGAGCACGATCGCCTCGCCGAGCCCCGCGTCCCAGCCCGGCGCCTCGGCGTCGAGGTTGGCGAGGAAGCCGAGCGCGTCGGTGTTGGCGGCGTTAAGGCGGCCGTCCTCGAGCCACAGCGTGTTCGCCGCCCCGAGCTTCTCGGCCGACGGGTGCACGACGGCGGCGCACCGAAAAGCCTCCTCCTTGTGCGGCACGGTGACGTTGGCGCCGACGAAGCCGCGCTCGGCGAGGCTTTGCAGGAAGGCAGGCAGCTCGCCCGGCGGCACGTCGGCGCGCTCATAGGCGCCGTCGATGCCGTGCTCGCGCAGCCAGTAGCCGTGAATGAGGGGCGAGCGCGAATGGGCGACCGGATGGCCGATGATGCAGGCTTTCAGCGTCATGCGGCGAGGGCTCCGATGGCGCGCAGGCGGGCGAGCAGCGGCAGCAGCGGCAGGCCGAGCACCGTCGAGTGCTCGCCGCGGACGCGCTCGAAAAGATGGATGCCGGGCCCTTCGAGCTTGTAGGCGCCGACGCTTCTCGTGACGTCGTCGCCGGCGGCGTCGAGGTAGCGGTCGAGGAAGCCCTCCGAGAAATCGCGCATCGCCATCTCGGCCGTGTCGGCACCGCTCCACAGGAGCGCGCCGTCGCGGGCCAGCGCGAGGCCGGAATGGAGGCGGTGGGTCCTGGCGCGCAACGCGAGGAGCTGCTCGCGCGCCGCGGCGCGGTCGGCGGGCTTGGAGAAGCGGCGGCCGTCGAGGTCGAGCGTCTGGTCGGCGCCGAGCACGAGGCGGCCGGGGAGGGCGCGGGACCGGTCGAGCGCCTTCGTCTCGGCGAGCAGGATGGCGGCGCGTTCGGGGCCGTCCGGCGCGGCGGCCATCTCGACCGCCCGCTCGTCGATGTCGGCCGGCGCCGCCTCGAACGGAATGCCGGCCGACGCGAGCAGGCCGGCCCGACTCGCGCTCTGCGAGGCGAGAACGAGCGGATCCGGCAGCAGCCAAAGGGAGGACGATCCGGGCACGGCGCAGTCCTAGTCGAAACCGGGACGGGGCGGAACCGAGGCGCTCACCCGCGAATCCGCCGGCATTGCGCGGAGCCGCTCGTCGGCCGGCGGCGCCAGCGCCACCGGCCGACTCATGCAGCGCCGACTAGGGGCAGGTGACCATGATCGAGAAAGAGAGGTTCTCGAGGAAGGCCTTCTGGTCGCCCGTCAGGACGTAGATGCCCTTGTTGTTACCCTTGCGCAGCGCCGTCGAGATGATGCCGGGCTTGGGATTGCCCGTCCCCGGAAGCCCGATCGAGGCGACCCAGACGCAGTCCTTGACGTCGTTCTTGAAGATGACCTGGTACTCGCCCTTGCCGAGCTTCTTGGTGTTCTTGACGTTGATGCCGCGCTTGAGGTCGCCGTCCTTCGTTACGAACGCCGTGTAGACGTCGTTCGGCGCCGGCGGGCTCGGGATCTGGTCCTCGGCCGTCAGGGTCGGATCTTCGTTGTTGGCGGCCATGGCGCTGCCGGAGTAGGCGAGGCCTGCGGCGAGGATCGCCGTGGCGGCGAGCGTGGCGTGAAATGTCTGCATTTTTTTCTCCTCCTGGAAGATTGTGGCGCGCATCGCTCCGCGCCCTGAGCAGACTTGTAGCCGACGCCGACCGCCGGCCGAAATGACAGAGATCAGGGTCTAGCGCGCAGCAGCCTTGCCGCCGGCGAGCGCGGTGCGCGTGCTCGGCCGCGCGTGGGCGGGCGGTCGCGACGCCGGCACCTTCGGCAGCTTCTCGGCGATGCCCAGCATGCGCTCGCGCCGTTCCATCTCCGTCCAGACGTCCTCCGGACGAATCCCGGTCGCCGCCCAGACCATCAGGAGATTGTAGATGAGATCGGCGCTCTCGCGGATCGTCGCCTCGCGGTTCTCGCAGACGGCCTCGATCGCCACCTCGACGCCCTCTTCGGCCATCTTTTTCGCGATCTTCGGCAGCCCCTCGCGCCAGAGCTTGGCGGTGCGGGACAGCGCGGGATCCTGGTCGCGAGCCTCGATCAGCTTGTCGTAGAGGCGGGAGATTGAATCGGACATGTCGGCATATACGGGGGCGAATCGGGGCGGATCTGCGTCGGTCGACTCTGGCTGCGTTCGATTAACCTTTCATGAACCAAGGAAATAATCTCGGACGGCAAGCTCGGAGGCTCTGGCACAGCGTCATCCTGCGCGCAAAGCGCAGGATCCGTCTTCTTCCCGCGCGCGGACGATGGGTCCTGCGGTCGAGCCGCAGGACGACGAGCGGATGCGCGGTGCCTCGCTCCGCTCGCGCTCACCCACCCGGGTGCCCCTCGTCGAGCAGCAGCAGCGTCGCGTTGCCGCCGGCGGCGCTGGTATTGACCGACAGTACCTGCTCGGCGGCGAAGCGCCGCAAATAATTCGGCCCGCCGGCCTTGGGTCCGGTACCGGACAGGCCGACGCCGCCGAAGGGCTGCGTGCCGACGACGGCGCCGATCATCGTGCGGTTCACGTAGACGTTGCCGGCCGGCATGCGCTCGACGACGTGGCTCAGCGTCGAGGCGATGCGGCTGTGCACGCCGAGCGTCAGCCCGTAGCCGTTGGCGGCGAGATCGTCGAGCAGCCCGTCGAGCCCGGCGGCCGAGAACCGGACGACGTGCAGCACCGGCCCGAAAACCTCCACCTCGAGGTCGCGCGGCTTGTCGAGCTCGATCACCTGCGGGCCGAGATAGGCGCCGCCCTTCGGCGCCGTCTCGACCGAGCCCGAGAAGCGGATGCGGCCGCGCATCTTTGCAAGGTGCGCCGCGAGCCGCTCGTGCGATTCGGCATCGATGATGGGGCCGATGTCGGTGGCGACGTCGCGCGGGTCGCCGACCTGCAACTCGCGCGCCGCGCCGACGATCGTGTCCAGCATGCGGTCGGCCACCTCCTCCTGCAGGCAGAGCAGGCGCAGCGCCGAGCAGCGCTGCCCGGCGGAGCGGAAGGCGGACGCGACGACGTCGTCGGCGACCTGCTCGGGCAGCGCGGTGGCGTCGACGATCATGGCGTTGATGCCGCCGGTCTCGGCGATCAAGGGCACGATCGGCCCGTCCTTCGCCGCCAGCGCCCGGTTGATGCGCCACGCCGTCTCGGTCGAGCCGGTGAAGGCGACGCCGGCCACCGCCGGGTCGGCGACGAGGGCGGCGCCGACATCGCCGGCGCCGAGCACCAATTGCAGCGCGCCCGGCGGCACGCCGGCCTCGTGCAGCAGGCGCACCGCCTCGGCCGCGACGAGCGGCGTCTGCTCGGCGGGTTTCGCCACCACCGCATTGCCGGCGGCGAGCGCCGCCGCCACCTGGCCGGTGAAGATGGCGAGCGGAAAATTCCACGGCGCGATGCAGACGAAGACGCCGCGACCGCGATAGCCGAGCCGGTTCTCCTCGCCGGTCGGCCCGGGAAGGTGAACGGGATGGATGAAGCTGCGGCGCGCCTCGGCGGCGTAGAAGCGGCAGAAGTCGACCGTCTCGCGCAGCTCCGACAGCGCATCGTCGATCGTCTTGCCGCCCTCCTCGATCAACAGACCGAGGAAGCGGCCGCGGCGCGCCTCGAACAGGTCGGCGGCGCGATCGAGGCAGGAGGCACGCTCGCCGGCCTCGATCGCCGCCCATTGCGGGAAGCCGGCGGCGGCGGCGCGCATCGCGGCCCCTGCGACCTTCGCATCGGCCTCGATCACGCGACCGATCGGCTGCCCGTCGATCGGGCTTCTCGCCTCGCGCACCCGGCCCTCGGCGGCCGCGCCGGCGACGATGGAGGCTGCCGGCTCCTCGGGCAGGCCGGCGCTCCGGATCTCGGCCACGAGGCCCTCGAGGGCGGCGCGTTCGCCGAACTCGACGCCGCGCGAGTTCTTCCGCTCCGGCGCATAGATGTCGCGCGGCAGCGGAATCGCCCGGTGGCGGGCGACATGGGCACCGCCCAAAACCTCGGCTGGGCGGCGCAGCAGCGACGGGATCGGCACCTCGGGGTCGGCGACAGCGGAGACGAAGGAGGAGTTGGCGCCGTTCTCGAGCAGCCGGCGGACGAGATAGGCGAGCAGGTCGCGATGCTCGCCGACCGGCGCATAGACGCGCACGGCGGCATCCGGCAGCTCGGCCTTCAGCCCGCGATAGAGCGCCTCGCCCATGCCGTGCAGGCGCTGGAACTCGAAGCCGTGCGGGCCGCCGGCGATCTCCAGCGTCGAGGCGACGGCGAGCGCGTTGTGGGTGGCGATCTGCGGGAAGATTCTGGGCCGCGCGGCCATCAGCATGCGCGTGCAGGCGAGGAACGAGAGGTCGGTTGCCGACTTGCGGGTGAAGAGCGGGTAATCGTCGAGCCCGCGCTCCTGCGCGCGCTTGATCTCGCTGTCCCAGTAGGCGCCCTTGACGAGCCGCACCATCAGCTGCCGGTCGAGGCTTTCGGCGGCCTCGACGAGCCAGCGGATCACCGCCGTGGCCCGCTTCTGATAGGCCTGGACGGCGATGCCGAAGCCGTCCCAGCCGGCGAGCGAGGGATCGGCCAGCACTTTTGCGGCGACCTCGAGCGAAAGCTCGAGCCGGTCCGCCTCCTCGGCGTCGATGGTGAAGTTGAGATCGTGCCCGCGCGCCAGCCGGGCGAGATCGAGGACGTTCGGGACGAGCTCGGCCAGCACCCGCTCGCGGCTGCGGGCCTCGTAGCGCGGGTGCAGCGCCGAGAGTTTCACCGAGATGCCGGGCCGGGCGGGCAGCCGGGCCTTGCCGGCGCTGTTGCCGATCGCGCCGATGGCGTGCTCGTAGTCGCGAAGATAGCTCTCCGCGTCGGCGGCCGTGCGGGCGCCCTCGCCGAGCATGTCGTAGGAGTAGCGCCACATGCGCCCCTCGCCCTTGCCGGCGCGGGCGATCGCTTCCTCGATCGTCTGGCCGAGCACGAACTGGTGTCCGAGCACGCGCACCGCCTGCCGCGCGGCGGTGCGCACCGCGGGCATGCCGACGCGGTGCGTCAGCGAGCGGATGATGTCGCCCGGGTTCTCGCCGGAGCGGACGAAGCGGGCCGACATGCCGAGCGCCCAGGCCGAGGCCGAGACGAGGAACGAATCGCTCTCGCGGCTCTGCCGGCCGCCCTCGGCGATGCTGCCGAGCTTGTCCTCGATCAGCTGGTCGGCGGTCTCCGCATCCGGTACCCGCGGCAGCGCTTCGGCGAGCGCCATCAGAGCGAGGCCCTCGCGAGTGGTCAGGCTGTAGGCGTGCAAGAACTCCTCGAGGCCGCCGATGAAGCCCGAGCCGGCGCGGATGCGCTCGACGAGCCGGGTGGCGAGCCGCCGCGGCGCCGTCTCGGCGACCGGCGGCAGGAAGGCCTCGCCGATCAGCCGTTCCAGCAGCGGCTCGTCGGGCTCGGCGAACGGGGCGCTGAACGGCGGCAGCGGCCGCTGCCGCAGGCGCTCGGCGACTGAAGCGGCATCGGTCATTCCGGCTCTCCTCGGCTCGGCGCGACAGGGCCGATCATAGGCGGATTATGGCCTCGCCGGTGGGCGTTCTATAAGGGGCCTCCCGGTAATCGATCGCGGGGTGCTCCCGCTCCAATATGTGGCAACTTCTCCTTCTCGTTTCTCTCATTCTCCTCAACGGCTTCTTCGCGATGTCGGAGCTCGCCGTGGTCTCGGCGCGGCGCTCGCGCCTGGCGATTCGCGCAGAAGCGGGGGATCGGGGCGCTGCCCGCGCGCTGAAGCTCGCCGACGATCCGAACCAGTTCCTGTCCTCGGTGCAGATCGGCATCACGCTGATCGCGATCCTGTCCGGCGTCGTCGGCGAGGCGGCCTTCTCCGAGCCCCTGGCGGAGCTCATCAACGATTTCCCGCCGCTCGCCCGCTATGCGAAGCCCATCGCCTCCGGCGTCGTCGTGGCGGCGATCGGCTTCGTCTCGCTCGTCTTCGGCGAGCTGGTGCCCAAGCGCATCGCGCTCGCGGCCCCGGAGACGATCGCCGCCCGCGTCGCCCGCCCGCTCGGGATCCTGGCCCTCGTCGGCCGGCCCTTCGTCGTGCTGCTCGGCCTCAGCAGCAACGCCATTCTGCGGCTGATCGGCGTGCGCGAGCGCGACGAGACGGTAACCGAGGAGGAGGTCAAGACGACCATCGCCGAGGGCGTCGCGGCCGGCGCCATCGCGCCCGAGGAGAGCCGCATGATCGAGGGTGTTCTGCGCCTCGCCGACCGGCCCGTGCGGGCGATCATGACGCCGCGCGGCCAGGTCTACTGGATCGATCCCGGCGACGATCCGGCGACGATCCGCAAGGAGATCGAGACCTTCCCGGCCTCCCGCCTCGTCGTCGGCAGTGAGGGCTCGATCGACGAGCCGCTCGGCGTCGTCCAGAAGAAGGATCTGCTCGACCAGCTGCTGGCCGGTGGCGAGATCGACATCGGCGCCCTGGTGCGGCAGCCGGTCTATGTTCCCGACGGCGTGTCGGTGTTGCGCCTGCTCGAGGTCCTGAAGCGGACGCCGCTGCAGCTCGCCTTCGTCGTCGACGAGTTCGGCTCCTTCGAGGGCATCGTCACCGCGACCGACGTGCTCGAGGCGATCGCCGGCGCGCTGCCCGAGGAGCACGAGCCGCTCGACAGCTCGATCATGCTGCGGGAGGACGGCTCCTATCTCGTCGACGGCCGCGCCTCGGTCGACGAGCTCGCCGACGCCATCCCGCTCGGCGAGCGGCCGGAGGGCGACTACCACACCGCCGCCGGCCTCGTGCTGACGGCGCTCGGCCGCATTCCCTCCGAGGGCGATACGGTCGAGGTCGGCGGCTGGCGCTTCGAGGTGATCGACATGGACGGCCACCGCATCGACAAGCTCTTGGCGAGCCGGGCGGGAGGGTAGCGGCCGCAGCGGGTCGGTCGCGTCAGGCCTCTCTCGCCGCGTCGCCCGCGCCGTTCGGCGCTTCCCGCCGCCTCGCCAGCACCGCCGCGTAGTCGATCGCTTCGATCAGGCTGGTCTCGTTCGCGACGCCCTGGCCGGCGATGTCGTAAGCCGTGCCGTGGTCGACCGACGTCCGGACGATCGGCAGCCCGAGGGTGATGTTGACGCCGCTGACGGCCTCCCAGCGCCCGGTCGCAGGATCGACCGAGAAGCCGAGCAGTTTCACGGGGATGTGCCCCTGGTCGTGGTACATCGCGACCACCGCGTCGTAATTGCCGCCGCGCATCTTCACGAAGACGGTGTCGCCGGGGACCGGCCCG
This sequence comes from Pseudomonadota bacterium, assembly GCA_023430145.1. Lineage (GTDB taxonomy): Bacteria > Pseudomonadota > Alphaproteobacteria > Rhizobiales > Methylopilaceae > JAEZCD01. The sequence continues at coordinate 56,174 of JAEZCD010000027.1, read as the reverse complement.
TCTACCGAGAAGCCCCGGTCGCGATAGTCGGCGGTCACCGGCGCGGTGATGTCGATATCGTGCCGTCCGAGGATGCCGCCTTCGCCGGCATGCGGGTTGAGCGCCGCGACGGCGAGCCGCGGATGACCGATGCCAAGCTGCCGGAGCGTTCCGTAGGTGAGATCGACGACACGGCGCAGCCGCTCGGGCGTGAGCCGGGCCGGAACCGCCTCCAGCGGGATGTGCGTCGTCAGATGGCTCACGCGAAACGGGCCGTGCGCCAGCATCATGACGGCGCCCGAGCCACCCGTGAGCTCGGTCAAAAGCTCGGTGTGGCCCGGATAGGGCTTGCCGGCGAGATGCAGCCCCTCCTTGCTCAGCGGCGCGGTGACGATCGCGTCCGCCGCTCCGTCGAGAACGGCGCGCACCGCGGCCTCCACGCATGCATAGGCGATACGGCCGGATTCGGCGCTCGGCGCCCCGATCGCGAACGCCTCGCGCGGCGGGCCGATGTCGATCAGCGTCATCCCTTTCGGCCACGCGCCCGGGACGGGCAGCCCGAGGCGCTCGCCCGTGGCGCGCAGGACGGCGGCCGACCCGGCGACCTGCAGCAAAAACTCGCCGGCCGCGACGCGGGGCGCGAGCCGGGCGAGCGCCTTCAGGACGATCTCGGGCCCGATTCCGGCCGGGTCGCCCATGGTGATGCAGAGACGGGGAGGCGTCATGACCGGCTTTCACGTCGGGAGGGTGGGTCGGCAACTCGCGCGACCCGCGCGGCGAGGATATCCAAGAGCGTCGTCGCCGTGCCGAAGGCGCCGGACTTGGAGAGAACGGGGAGGGCGGGCCAGCGGCCGGACCCGAGCCTGCTCAGCGGGATGCCCTCGGCCACGAACCCCTCGCACGAAAGGCTTTTCGCCGACACCGCATCGCAGACCGCGCGCAGAGTCTCGCCGCCGCTGCAGTAGAGGAGGTCCGGGGCCTCGAGGCCTGCCAGCACCTGCCGCAACATCCCGGCGATGATTCCTGCCGCCCGGCGCGCGTTGGTGGGCGCCATGTCCGCGACGAGGAGGGTGAGGTCGTGCTCGCGCATGGAGCGCTCGACCCGGGCGGTCACGTCCGCGAGATCGTCGCGTTCGGTCCAGCCGATCACGGCGCCCGGGATCGCGTCCCTCAGCGCGCCGACCTGCGCGACGGATACCGGATGGGCGGAGCCGACGAGGCCGAGGCAGCGTCCTGTCGGGAGCGGCAGCAGGCGCGGTTCCGCCGGCGCGAGCGCCCGGGCGAGGCCGCCGCTGCCGCACCAGAGGATCCGCCCGCCTTTTGCGCGCTCGACGGCGACCAGTCGCGCGAGATCCGCCTCGTTCAACGCGTCGGCGAGGACGATCTCGACCGGATCGCGGCCCGGGCCTGGCGATCCGAGACAGCTCAAATCCCCTCGCAGATCGACGTCGATCCGATGCTCGCTACCGGCCTCGGAGCGCACGAACTGGAACCCGCCCCGCGTGATCCGGCCGAACGAGGGATGTGCGGGCGCGATCACTATCCGGTCCGGGCGCAAAGCCTCCGCGACGGTCGCGATCTCCAGCGCCGGGTGTCCTCTGAGAAGGCTGTCGATCTTCTTGTAGACCAACGCGTCGGGGGGATGTCCGGCGAGGCCTCGCACGGCCTCCTCGGTCCGCGACCGGGCCTGGACGGCGGAACAGTCGCGGGTCTCGGTCGAGACGGCGACGAGGCCATCGGACGGGCGCGGCGGCCCCGACCATGTGACCGAGACGGGGCGTGCCGGCGTCGCGAAGGCGGCGGCCGAATCGAGGGCTCCCGTCAGGTCGTCGGCGACGAGGACGAGGGCTGCGGTCATGACGCCTCGACGGGCGCGATCAGCACCTCCACGCCCGCCTCCCGCAAAGGCGCGAGGTGATGCGGCTCGACGCGATCGTCGGTGACGAGAACGGTCCCCGCGCGCCACGCGCCGGCGTGGAAGACGGAAGGCTCGCCGAACTTGGAATGGTCGGCGACGATGACGCTCCTGCGGGAGGCGCGCATGATCGCCTGCTTGATCCGGACGACGTCGAGGCTGGTCTCGCTGAGGCCCGTGTCCGTCACCGCGTGGGCGCCGACGAAGGCGATGTCGGCCCGGATCGTCGCCAGCAGATCCTCCCCCGGCGGCCCGAGCAGGGTGGAGGAGCCGGGCCGCACCGTGCCGCCGGTGACGAGAAGCCGGATCCGCGGCACCTCCGACAGGATCTGGCCGACGGTGAGATCATTGGTGATGACGGTCAGTGGCAAGGTTCCGCGAGCGATCTCGCGGGCGACCTCGACCACCGTCGATCCGCTGTCGAGGAGGACGGCCTGATGCGGCTCGATCAGCGTCACGGCGAGCCGGGCGATCGCCTCCTTCTCGCTGGTGGCGATGTGCTGCGCCACCGCCTGGCCGGTCTCCAGCGTCGCCAGCGCGTGCGGTCGAAGGCTCGCGCCGCCGAAGGAGCGCTCGAGCAGGCCGCTCTGCTCGAGCGCTTCGAGATCGCGCCGAATGGTCGACACCGAGGCGCCGATGCGGCCCGCGAGCCGCTGCACAGAGGCCGCCCGGTCCGCCCTCAGCACCTGCAGGATCTGCGCGTGCCTTTGCGCCGGGATGAGGCTCACCCGCGTCACCGAGGCTTTCTGGTCCACCTGCAACCACCCTCATGCACTCCGCTGTCGTATCAAAGTCGATCAGCGAACGTCAAACTCGCTCAAAGGCGTTGACAGCTCCGCTTCGGGAACCGACACTGCCGTCAAAATCCGATGCCCGCCGAGACGGCCTGGACGCCGAGCGGGCCCCTTGGGAGGACCGGAAGATGGGCATGAATGCTTGGCGATCTTGGGCTGTGGCGGCGCTGGCGGCTGTGACGTGTAGCGGCGCCCAGGCGGCAGACGTCAACTGGAAATTCTACACCTACTTCGCCGCCAACGATAAGCCGACGACCCTGCATCGGGCCTTCGCCAAGGACGTCGAGGCGGCCACCAACGGGCGCCTGAAGATCACCGTCTTTTCGTCCGGCGAGCTGCCCTACAAGGCCGCCGACGTGCTGCGCGTCGTCGGCTCGCGGCAGGTCGAGATGGGGGACGTGGCGTTCGGCTTCGTGGCCGGTGACGTGCCCGAGCTGAACGCGCTCTCGATGCCGTTCGCGTGCACCTCGATGGACAAGTTCTACGAGGTCCTCGCGCCGGCCATCGAGAAGCCGGTCAACGACGTCCTCGAGGGCAAGTTCAAGTCGACCTCCGTCATGCAGTGGGTCATGCCCCCGCAACAGCTGTGGCTGGCCAAGCCCGTGCCCGGCATCGACGGGCTGAAGAACCTGAAAGTCCGGTCCTGGAACCGCGAGCAGGCGGAGATGATGCGCCTCGCCGGCGGCTCGGGCGTCACCATCACCCCGGCGGAAGTCATTCCCGCGCTGCAGCGCGGCGTCGTCGACGGGGCCTTCACGGCCGCGGTCCCGGCGCTCGACTGGAAGTTCAACGAGGTCACCAAGTTCGGCTACATGCTGAACCTGACGCTCGCCCATCAGGCGATCGTGGTGAACCAGGCGGCCCTCGAGGCGCTGCCGGAGGATCTGCGCAAGATCCTGCTCGCCAAGGCCGAGGAATGGGCGCCGAAGTACCGGGCCGAGCTGATCGCGGCCGACAAGGAGGCGCGCAAGGCGCTGACCGAGAAGGGCATGACGCTGCGCGATGCGACGCCCGAGGAGGAGGCCCGCCTGCGCGAGCTGACCAAGCCGATCGCCGAGGAATGGGTGGCGAAGGCCGGGGCGGTCGGCAAGGACATGCTCGCCGTCGCGGTGAAGTCCTGCAACTGACGCCCCCTCTTCGGTCGAGCGCACCAGGCTAGGGGGCCGCCTTGCAGCGCATCCCTTATGTCTCGCGGGCGCTCGACCTCATCCAGTGGGTCGGCCTCGCGCTCGGCGCGGGGATGATCGCCGCCATGGCGATCCTGATGAACGTGGAGATCGCCGGGCGCACCCTGTTCGGCGTCTCGACGCAGATCGCCGACGAGTATGCCGGCTACTTCTTCACCGGGGCGACGCTCCTGTGCTTCCTGCCGGCCCTGCGCGAGGGCCGCTTCCTGCGCGTGGACGGGCTGGTCGGCCGGCTGCCGCTGCGGCCGCGCGCGATCGCCGAGCTGTTCGCCGCCGTCATCGGCGCCGTGACCTGCGCGGTGCTCGCCGATGCGACCTTCGACCTCGCCGCCGCCAGCTACGCCTTCGGGACGCGCAGCCTGCAGCCCTCCCAGACGCTCCTTGTGGTCCCGCAGGCCATCATGCCCTTCGGCTACGCTCTCCTGACCATCGCCTTCCTGGAATGGGGCGGGCTGCGCGCGGCCGCGCTCTGGCGGGGACGGGTGCCGGAGGCGAGTGTGAACGATGGCGTGGACTGAGCTTCTTCCGCTCTACGGCATCCTGCTCGTCACGACCCTCGCATTCGGGGTCTCGATCGGCGCCGCCATGGGCTTCGTCGGCATCGTCGGCATCACGCTGGCGAGCGGCACTATGCTGTGGCCGACGTTCGGCGACATCGTCTTCAACACGACGACCAACTTCAGTCTCGTCGCCATTCCGCTCTTCGTGCTGATGGGCGAGCTGATCCTGCAGAGCGGCATCGCCGGGCGGTTCTATTCCGGCATCTCCGGCTTGTTCGGCCGCATTCCCGGCGGGCTCGCGCAGACCAATATCGCCGGCTGCGCCATCTTCTCGGCCATCGCGGGCTCGTCCGTCGCAACCGCGCTGACGGTCGGGACGGTCGCGGTGAAGGAGATGCGCTCGCGCGGCTATGCGGACAGCCTCACGCTCGGCACGCTGACGGCCGGCGGCTGCCTCGGCATCCTCATTCCGCCGAGCATCCCGCTCATCGTCTACGGCTCGATGACCCAGGAATCGGTGATCGACCTGTTCATGGCCGGCGTCGTTCCGGGCATGGTGCTCGCGCTCCTCTTCGCGATCTATGTGGCCGTTCGCGCCACGCTGAACCCCGGCCTGACGCCGGCGAGGCGCACCGGCGGCGGTCTCGACTTCGCCCGCGCGGCCCGCGACGCGTTCCCCGTGCTCGGCCTCGTGGCCGCCGTGATCGGCGGCATGTATGCGGGCGTCGTCACGCCGACGGAAGCCTCGGCATTCGGTGCGCTGCTCGCGCTGCTGCTGGGCCTCGCCTATCGCCAGTTCACCTGGGCGAAGCTCTGGCTCGCGGTGCGCAACACGCTGCTGACCAGTGCCGTGATCATGTTCATCACCATCAACGCCCAGGTGCTGAACTTCGCCGTCGTGTCGTCCGGGATCGGCCGCGGCCTCGCGGACTGGATGACGGCACTCGAGGTGTCGCCGTTCCTGTTCTTCTGCGTCCTGCTTGTGATCTACGCCATCGTCGGCATGTTCATCGACGGCCTGTCGATCATGCTGCTGACGGTGCCGCTGATGTATCCGACGCTGATGGCGCTCGGCTTCAACGGGGTCTGGGTGGGCGTGATCCTCGTCATCTTCATCGAGCTCGGGGCACTTACCCCGCCCATGGGTCTCAACCTGTTCGCGGTCCACTCCATCGCGCCCGACCGCACGCTCGGCGACATCGCCGCTGCATCCGCGCCCTACGCGGCGATCATCGTCGCCTTCTCCTTCCTGCTCTACGCCCTGCCCGAGCTGGCGCTCTGGCTTCCCGCCGCTCTGAAGTGACTGCGAGCCGCATCGATGTTCGCCCCACCGCCGATGATCGAGCCGAGGGTGTTCACCCGGCTTCCGGACAGCTTCCGCAAGGCCGCGCCGACGTCGGAATGGCATCGCCACCAGCCCGGCGTCCTGCCCGCCCATTCGCTGCTGGAAGGTCCGTCCTTCGACCGTGAGGGGCGCCTCTATTGCGTCGACATTCCCTGGGGGCGCGTCTTCCGCATCGACGAGACCGGCGCCTTCACCCTCCTCGCAGAATATGACGGCGAGCCGAACGGGCTGAAGATCCATCGCGACGGCCGCATCTTCATCGCCGACTACAGGAACGGCATCGTCGTGCTCGACCCGGAGACGGGACAGGTGCGGCCGTTCCTCGAGCGCGTTCGGCTCGAGCGGCTGAAGGCCGTCAACGATCTCGTCTTCGCCTCCAACGGCGACCTCTATTTCACCGACCAGGGCCTCACCGGGCTGCACGATCCGACCGGCCGGGTGTTTCGCCTGCGGGCGAGCGGCGAGGTCGATTGCCTGCTCGACAACGTGCCGAGCCCGAACGGCATCGTGCTCGATCCGAGCGAGAGCGTGCTCTACGTCGCGGTGACGCGGGCCAATGCGATCTGGCGCGTGCCGCTGATGCGCGACGGCACCGTCGCCAAGGTCGGGACCTTCATCCAGCTCTCGGGCGGCGGCGGCCCCGACGGCCTCGCCATGGACGACGCGGGCAATCTCGCGGTCGCGCATATCGGCCTCGGGGCCGTCTGGCTCTTCAGCCCGGCGGGGGAGCCGCTGCTGCGCGTGCAGTCCCGCCACGGCACCCACACCACCAACATGGCCTATGGCGGCCGCGATCGACGCACCCTGTTCATCACCGAATCGGAGACGGGCACGATCCTCGCCGCCGACATGCCGGCCCCGGGCCGGGTGATGTTCTCCGGCGTGTGAACGGGCGGCGGTGGCCGCCGGTACTTTCCGACGCGTCGGCGCGGCGTCTGGTCGGAGGTTTGCGGGGCATCGGCCAAACAGGACGTCAATCGCCGCTGGCGGCCTCGTCGGGCAGGCGACGATCGTGCGCCGAGCCGTCGTGCACGACGATCCGGTTCCTGCCGGCGCGCTTGGCGCTATAGAGCGCCTTGTCGGCGTCGGCGTAGAGCTGCTCGAACGACTGGTCCGGCCGCCGCGCGGCGATGCCGACCGACACCGTCACGTTCACGGTGGTCGTGCCGGAGACGATCGGCGTCCGCGAGAGGCTGGCGCGGAATTCCTCCAGCCGCTCGCTCAGGCGAGCCACGTCCACGACGTTCGAGACGATCGCGAACTCCTCCCCGCCGAGCCGGCCGATCTCGCCGCAATCGCCGAGCAGCCTCGCCAGCATGTGCGCCACCGCGCGCAGCACCTCGTCCCCGATCAGGTGGCCGAAGGCGTCGTTGACGCTCTTGAAGCGGTCGATGTCGACGATGACGAGGGCGATCACGTCGACGGCGGCGGCATGCTCGAAGAGCGCCCGGCGGTTGAGGAGCCCCGTCAGAGGGTCGAGCCGGCCGAGCTCCTCCGCTCTCTGTTTCGCCCGGTAGAGCTCGAGGTGCGCCTTGCCGATGAAGTGAGAGACCGGAGCGGCGATGACGAGCGCGACGATCGCCGAGATGATCCAGGAGCGGATCGTCGTCGGCCAGTCGATGAAGAAGGCCATCTGGTTGGCGACGTCGATCGTGACGGCCAGGACGATGCAGAGCGAGCAGATCCGGAGCACGTAGCCCGTCAGCGCCCGCTCGTTCTCGATCCGCGTGTGAGCGATGTGCCGCAGAAGGCGGCGAAGGCCGGCGACGATCACGGCCGGGCCCGTCGCGGCGAGACAGGGCTGCCGATCTGCAAGGGTCGAATCATCATCGCGGGCAGCTTCGGCAGCGGGGATGAACGGATGGTGAGCAGATCGCTCCTTCGCGGCATGAAAGGCCGAGCGAGGCATCCGCCGGCAGCGCGCCTAGCCCTGGTCATAAACGGGCGCGGCGTCCTCCAGCGCCCGCACGAAGCGCTCGGCGAGGCCCGAGAGCGGGCGAGCGGCGAGCCGGCGAAGCGCGAAGGTGCGGGGCGGCGGGGCGCCGAGGAGCGGGCGGCCGACGACCGCGCCCTCGGCCAGCTCCCGCTGCACGATCGGATCGGACAGCAGCGTCACGCCGTCGGTGCGGCGCACGAGCTCGATGATCGCCGCGAACGGGTCGGCCTCGATCAGCAGGCTCGGGAAGGACAGGCCGCGGCTGAGGAACTGGGCCTCGACATGGGTCCGAAAACTGCCCTTGCCGGGCGGCGGCAGCACCCAGAGCGCCGAGCCGAGGCGGGCGAGATCGACCTCGGCGTCATGAGCCAGCGGATGGCCGGGCCGCATCACGAGGATCATCCGCGTGCGGAACAGCGGCTTCGACAGCACCTCCGGATGAGCCGGCACCCAATCCGGGCCGCTGACGAGGAGGTCGAGCTGCTGTCCGATCAGCCCGGCGAGCAGCGCCTCCTCCGCGGCCTCGCGCACCTCGACCCGCAGCTGGCCCGTCTCGGATGCGAGGCGGGCCAGCGCGTCCGGAATGATCGAGACGACGGCGAGCGGCGAGCCGCCGATGCGCAGCGGGCCCTCCACGCCGCCCGCGCCGAGCCGCATCTCGTCCCGGGCGGTGGCGAGCACGCTCTCGAGGGCCATCGCGTGTCGGGCGAGATCCTGCCCCGCCCGGGTCAGACGTGCACCGTGCCGGCTGCGCTGGACGAGAGCCCGGCCGACCTCGTCCTCGAGCCGGGCGATGCTCACCGAGAGAGCCGGCTGCGACAGGTTGAGGCTCTGCGCTGCGCGCACGAAGCTCCCGTGCCGGTGCAGGGCGAGGAGGTGACGCAGCCGGCGCGGGTCGAGATCCATCGGCCGGCCCTATGGCGTCGCGAAGTTTCCGGATTGGATTTCGCGCGCTGCCGCGGGCAATCTCCCGCCCGGAGGTGACCGATGCCGGAAAGCAGCCGCATCGCCGGATTGCGCAGCGTGGCGCTGGACGTCCCCGATCTCGCCGCCGCCGTCGATTTCCTCGCCGGGCCATGGGGCCTCACGGTGCGGGAGACGGCGCCCGGCCGGGCCTTTCTCGCCGGCAGCGGCCGCGACCATCATTGCGTCGCGCTGCGCGAGGGACCGCGTGCGGCCATCCGCTCCATGACCTTCCGCGCCCGCTCCGCCGAGGCGCTGGATGCGATCCTCGCCGATGCGCTGGCCGCGGGCGCGACCCTGCCGGAGGGGCCGGCGCCGTCCGAGGATCCGGCCGGCGGGCTCGGTGTCGCGTTCCGCGATCCGCAGGGCAGGGGCGTCAGGGTGGTGCACGGCGATCGGACCTTCGAGCCGCGGGCCGAGGCCGGCGACGTGCCGATCCGCATCACGCATGCGAACGTCAACACCTCCGATATCGACGCCACCCTCGCCTTCTACGGCCGCGTGCTCGATTTCTCGCTGACCGACCGCACGAAGCCGATGGCCTTCATCCGCTGCAACCGCGACCACAACTGCATGGTGCTCGCCGACACGGACGTGGATACGCTGAACCACGTCGCCTTCCTGGTGCCCGGCTGGGAATCGGTGATGCGTGCCTCCGGACGGATGATCGATGCCGGCTATCCGATCGGCTGGGGCGTCGGGCGGCACGGGCCGGGAAACAACGTCTTCGCCTATTTCCAGACGCCGATGGGCTTCGTGATGGAGGTGACGGCCGAGATTCTCCAGGTCGACGACACCTATCGCGTCGGCGGCCCGGCGGACTGGGTGTGGCCCCCTGGGCGCATCGACCAATGGGGGATCGCGCCGCATCCCGCGCCCGAGCTGCGGGCCGCGCAGCGGGCCATTCCCTTCGTCGGCGCCTGATCTCATCCGGCGTGCGTGCGGACGATCGCCGCCATGCGGCCCGGATCGTCGAGCATCGGCAGGTGGCCGGCGCGCTCGACCCATTCGAGCACGCCGCCCGGGACCAGCGCCGCGGCGTCGGCCGCGCGTGCGGCGAGCTGGCTGTCGCGGCCGTAGACGAGCACCGCCGGCACGGCGATGCCGGACAGCGCGCCGGCGATGTCGTGCCGGCGCAGCGCCCACATGGTGGAGAGCATCGCCCAGCCGCCGGCCTTGGAGCGCTCGACGTTCCACCAGTCGATCATCGCCTGGTCGGCGCCGGCGACTCGGGCCCGTATCGTCTCCGGCGACTGCATGACGATCGCGTGGTTGCGCTCGACCTGCGGCCAGGCCGCCGCCCAGTCCGCCTCCGAGCGCAGCGGGCATTCGCAGACGAAGACGCGGGACAGCCGATCCGGGTGGCTGCGCCCGAGCTCGGCCGCGATGGCACCGCCGACCGAGTTGCCGAGGCAGACGACGCGCTCGAGCCCGAGCGCGTCGAGAAAGGCGATCGCACGCTCGGTGAATCCGCCGATCGAGGCGTGCGACGGCAGGGGATCGCTGTCGCCGTGGCCGGCCTGGTCCCAGGCGATGCAGCGGAAGCGATCGGCGAGCCGGGCCATCATCGGCTCGAACTGGCGCCCGGAATGGCCGTTGCTGTGCAGGAGCAGGAGCGGCGTCCCGGAGCCCGCCTCACGGTAGTGGACCTGCCCGAACCGGGTCTCGGCGAAATGACCGGAGGTCGGCGACATGGTCTCAGCCCTTCAGCACGAGGAGATCGCGCCGTGCGACGCCGAGGCGGATCGGGTCGCCGGCCGATTGCCCGGAGGCCGGATGCAGCCGCAGGCCGAGATCGGTACCGCCGCTCGTCACCCGGCATTCGAGCGTCTCGCCGAGGAACACGAGCTCGGTGATCGCGCCCTCGATCACCGTATCGGCGACGGCGCCGGGATCGAGGACGACGATATTCTCCGGCCGCACCGCGACGGTCACGGCGTCGCCGGCGCCGACGTCGGCCGGCAGGTCGGCCGCGAGCACGCCGAGCGGGCTGTCGATGCCGCCATCGGCCCGCAGCCGCCCCTCGACGAAGTTGATCCGGCCGATGAAGCTCGCGACGAAGCGCGTCGCCGGCCGCTGATAGATCTCGCGCGGGCCGGCCTCCTGGGCGATGACGCCCGCATTCATCACCGCGATTCGGTCGGCCATGCTGAGCGCCTCGACCTGGTCGTGCGTGACGTAGACCGTCGTCATGTCGAGCCGCTTGACGAGGGCGCGGATCTCGGCCCGCGTCTCGTCGCGCAGCTTGGCGTCGAGGTTCGACAGCGGCTCGTCGAGCAGCAGCACGGCGGGCTCGCGCACGATCGCCCGGGCGAGCGCGAGGCGCTGCTGCTGGCCGCCGCTGAGATGGGGAGCCGGGCGGTCGATATACTGGCCGAGCTGGACCCGGTCGAGCGCCGCGCGAACCTTGGCGTCGCGCTCGGCGCGCGAGAGGTCGCGCCGCGTCTCCTGGAGCGGGAAGGCGACGTTCTCGGCCACCGTCATGTGCGGCCAGATGGCGTAGCTCTGGAACACCATGCCGATGTCGCGCCGATGCGCCGGCACGAGCTTGCGCGCGGCGCTGTCGAAGATCACCTCGTCGCCGATGACGATGCGGCCGCCCGAGGGTGTCTCGAGGCCGGCGATGCAGCGCAGCGTCGTCGTCTTGCCGCAGCCCGAGGGGCCGAGTAGGGTGTAGAACTCGCCCTTCGACACCTCGATCGAGACGTCGCGCACGGCATGCACCGATCCGTGGGTCGAGGCGTAGTGGACGTCGAGATTCTCGATCCGGATCATGTCAGTCCTTGCCGAAGCCGATCAGGCGCAGCCCGACGGCGAGTGCGAACATCAGCCCCATCAGCAGGACGCCGATGGCGCCGACGGATTCGATCCGCCCATTCTCCCAGAGGTACCAGATGAGCGCCGCCAGAACCTCGTTCTCCGCCCCCTTGTTCAGCATCAGCGGCAGGCTCGTGGTGCGGATCGCCAGCACGGTGACGTAGATCCAGAGCCCGGCGATCGCGGGCAAAAGTAGAGGCAGAAAGATACGCCCGGCCACCCGCAGCGGGGAGGCGCCGCTCATCATCGCCGCCTCCTCGAGATCCTTGTGGATCTGCATCATGGCGGCGTTCAGCGAGCGTGTGGAATAGGCGAGGAAGACGACCGTGAAGCCGATCACCAGCGAGGCGATCGAGCCGAAGCTGCCGATGCCCGTGAAGCGGTCGACCTGCAGGAAGAACCAGAGGAAGGCGAGCGCCAGCACGATGCTCGGGATCGCGTGCGGCAGGAAGGCGATCACGTCGAGCAGCTTGCGGGCGGCAAAGCGCGTCCGCACGACGATGAAGGACACCGTGAAGGCGACGACCGTTACCGAGGTCGCCGTGCCGAGCACCATCCAGAGCGTGTTCCAGGCGGCGTTGTTGAAGCGGCTGTCGGCGAAGATGCGCTCGTAATGGACGAGGCTCATGTTCGCGAACGCCGCCGCCGACGGCGGGACGAGGAACTTCACCAGCGAGGCGTAGAGCAGCACGAGGAAGGGCAGCACGATCGAGGCGAGCACGAACAGGACCACGAGCCCGAGCGCCGGCCACTTCCAGCCGCCGAGCGCGACCCGCCGCGGCCGGTAGGCCTTGCCGGTGACGACGGCGAAGCGCTCCTGGTTGCGGGTGACGCGGAAGTAGAGCAGCGACAGCGCCACCGCGAGCAAGAGGTAGACGATGGCGAGCGCGTTCGCCTGGCCGAAGGCCGGCACGGTGCCGACATTGTCGACGATGGCGTAGACGCGCGTCGACAGGACGTGCAGGTTCACCGGCAGGCCCAGCACGCCCGGCACCTCGAAGGCGTCGAGCGCGGTCATCATCTGGAACATGGTGATGGCGACGAGCCCTGGCACGATCAGGAGGAGCGTGACGCGCCGCGCCGTGCGCAGTGGGTTCGCCCCCGACATGGCGGCCGCTTCCTCGAGCGCCGGGTCCATCGACCTCAGGATCGGGATCATCATCAGGAAGGCGGTCGGCACCAGCCGCAGGCCCTCGACGACGATCATGCCGCCGAGCGTGTAGATGTCGACGAGCGGGGTGCGGGTGCCGGCGAGCTGCATCCAGAACTGATTGATGAAGCCCGCCCGCGGGCTCAGCAGCAGCACCCAGGCGATCGCCTGCAGGATGCCGGGCACCGCGAGGCTCAGCGGGATCGCCGCGAATATCCACAGCCGCCCGGGAATGTCGGTGCGCTCGACGAGCCAGGCGAGGATCACCGCGCAGCCGACGCCGAGCGCCGTGGAGCCGATCACGTAGACGATCGTGTCCCAGAGCACCGACACGGTGTTCTGCCGCACCCAGACCTCGACGTAATTGTCGAAGCCCATGTTCGACAGCGAGAAGTCGGTCGGCAGCCGCGCCAGGCTGAACGATCCGACGATCAGGAAGAAGACCGGGATCGTCACCGCGAAGGCGACGAGCGCGAACACGGTCCAGGCGAACAGCCCGCCCTGCCGCGGCTTCCGCAGCACGGCAGGCGCCGCGGCGTCGGTCAGAAACGCCATCCGGGCTCTCTGTCAGGCGGGTCGGGACGGCGCGGCGAGATCCGCCGCGCCGCAAGAGTGGAAGCGGGCGGCCGCGCTCAGTTCGACTTGCCGCCGGCCTTGGCCCAGGCCGCGTTCCAGACCTCGTAGACCTGCGGCATCTGGTTCACGAGGAGATCGATCGTCCGCACGTGCACCTTGTTGGCGAAGATTATGTCGCCATAGGGCACGTAGGAGGCGCTCTGCAGCTTGTCGTGAATCGGCACGTAGTCGGTCGCCGCATAGCGGGTCAGCTGACCCTCGGCGCTGAGCAGCCAGTTGATCAGCAGCTTCGCCGAGTAGCGCGACGGCGAGTTGCGGAACATGCCGATCTCCGAGAAGTATTGCGGCACGATGTCGAGGCAGTGGAACTCGAGCGGCGAGCCTTGCGCGGCCTGGTCGGCTACCACCGCCTCGTTGGCCGGCATGGCGACGTCGTACTCGCCGAGCACGGCGAGCCGCAGCGTGCCGTCGATACCCTCGCTGCGCAGCTGCGGCTTCAGATTGTCGAAGAAGGCCGGCAGGAAGTCCTTCTTCACCCAGTCCGGTCCCTTGGCGCCCCAGAGGTTGACGAGCCACAGATGCGGCCGGTTGGCGACACCCACCCGTCCGCCGGACAGCACGCCGTTCGGGGCGACGAGCTCCTCCCAGGTCTTCGGCAGCTCCTCGCGCTTGATCTTGGTCGGGTTGAAGGCCATGCACCAGTTCGACAGGTACATGCCGGTCCAGCGGCCCTTGTCGTCGCGCTTGTCGGCCGGGACGTTGGCGAGTGCCGGCAGATCGGTCAGCGGCTCGAGCGCGTCGGCGGCGTAGTAGTCGTTCATCGACGAGCCGAAGGCGACGACGATGTCGCTGATCGGGCTGCCGGCCTTCCAGGTGGCGAGCGGCCGCACGGCACGGCCGGCGCCGACGCCCTCGGCGTACTCGATCTTGATGCCGGGATAGCGCTCGCGGAAGGCGGCGAGATAGCGCTCGGCCTGCTCGGGCGTGCTGGTGCCGGTGTAACGGAGCGGCGGCTCCTTGGCGGCGGCCGCGATCCAATCGGCCGGCACCGCGAGCTCGGACTCGGCGGACGCGACGACCGCCGGATCGAAGCCGCGATCCTTCAGGAGCTTCACGGCGGTGGGCGGGACCTCCGCCATGGCCGGGACGGCGCCGAGACAGAGCGCCAGCGCACTGGCGGTCAGGATTCGCATTCGTTTCCTCCCCTGGTGGCGGCCGATTGCATTTCGGCCTGGTCTGTTTTCTTGCAGCCGGTGTTCGGTCGGACCGGCCTTGGTCGTTGCGGCCCAGCGGGCCGGATAATCCCTTGCTGTGTGGCAACTTTCTACATAAAACCGCGTTTACGGCAATACCAAACATTAAAATCGTCGCCGCGGGAGGGCGATCATGGGGGACAGCCGGTCACACGGCGGCGCGGCGGCGCGGCGCCCGCCGGCCCGACCGGGCCAGCGCCTGCTCGCGCAGCCGGCGCGCCGTCAGCTCGGCCGACAGACGATAGTGCGACAGGAGGCGATCGACGGCCACGTCCGCATCGCGGGCGATGGTGGCCTCCATGATCGCCGCGTGCTCGTCCGGCCCCGAGCCGCGCTCCAGCGAGCTCTCGCGCCGGTAGAGATAGCTCTGCTCCCGCATGCGGCAGCAGAAGTCGAGCAGCCAGCGCGAGCCGCAGGCGGCGATCAGCGCGGTGTGGAAGGCGTCGTGCATGACGAGCCACTCCGATCCCGGCACCAGCGGGCTGCCGGCGGTCGGCCGCGGCACGCGCTTCAGCCTGTGATAGGCGAGGACGATGCCTTCCTCCCATTCGATGCCGCCGCCGGCGATCGAGCGGCGCAGCGCCATCTCCTCGACGAGGCAGCGCGTGTCCGTCAGCTCGTTCAGCTCCTCGAGGCTGACGGTGGCGACCGAGAAGCCGCGCGCCTGCTCCCGCAGCACGAATTTCTCGGCCGCGAGCCGCGTCAGCGCCTCGCGCACCGGGCTCGAGCCGATCGCGTAGCGCTGCGAGATGTGGTCGACGCGAAGCTTGGTGCCCGGCAGCAGCTCGCCGCTGAGGATGTCCCGCTTCACGCGCTCATAGGCCTCGTCCGCCAGGGAGGCGGCGGCCGCCGCAGTGCTCGGCAGTCGCCCGGGAAACGTCTTCGGCACGTCGTCCATCACGCTTCGTCTTCGCAGTTGGCTGTCACGGGAAGAATAACCGACGCCGGCGGCAAGGAAAATCCGTCCGTGCCCGCAGAGCGGGGCGGCAGCAGGGGAGAACAAGCCAGGTGACAGCGAGAATCACGGTCGGCATCACCTCGACTGATCGCACGCGGGCGATCCTCGACGGCAGAATCGGCATTGCGGGCTTCGAGCCGGAACTGCGCGTCGACGAGCCGCAGCCGATCTTCCGCGCCGCGCAGCGCGAGGCGGCGCTCGACGTGGCCGAGCTGTCGCTCGGCACGCATCTCGTGCAATGCGATGCCGGCCTCGCCAACTACTGGGCGATTCCGGTCTTCTTGTCGCGCGCGTTCCGGCACAACGCCGTCCATGTCCGCACCGACCGCGGCATCCGCGAGCCGGCAGACCTCAATGGGCGTGCCATCGGCATCCAGGGCTTCCAGCAGACGGCGACGATCTGGGTGCGCGGCATACTCGCCGAGAGCTACGGCTTCGACCCCGGCTCGGTGCGATGGGTGGTGGGCGGGCTCGAGACCCCGGGCGACCTCGAGCGCACGGCGCTGCACCGCCCGCTGGCGCTGAAGGCCGAGCCGGTGCCGGCCGGCGCGACGCTCGACGGCCTCTTGCGCGAGGGCGCGATCGATGCGGTGATCTCGCCTGCCGCGCCCCCGAGCGCCCGCGATCTGGCGGTGCCGGTCGGGCCCCTGTTCCCCGATGCCCCGGCCGAGGAGCGGCGGTTCCACGAGAGCACCGGGCTGTTTCCGGTGATGCACGTGCTCGGCCTCAGCAAGGCGGTCGCGGCGGCAAATCCCGGCCTCGCCGTGGCGCTGTTCGACGCCTTCGCCTCCGCCAAATCGCGCGCCCAGGCCGAGCTCCTGCGCGACAATTATCTCCGCACCTCGCTGCCCTGGCAGGCCGAGGCGGCGCGGCAGGCGCGGCGGATCATGGGGCCGAACCCCTGGCGCTACGGCTTCGCCGAGAACCTCGCCGAGCTGCAGGCGCTGATCCGTCATGCGGCGCGCGACGGCCTCGTCGACCCGGGGCTCGATCCGGCCTCGCTGTTCCATCCCGCGACGCTGGCGCTGCCGGACCCGGACACGCCGCCGGCTCAGGCGAGCAGGGCGCGGGCGGCGGCGCCTTCCGTCTCGAGCCCGGCGTAGCGGGCGAGATCGGCCTCGCGCATCCAGTCGAACAGCCCCGCCTGCACGCTGGGCCGCGCCGCCATGCGCCCGTACCACTCTTCGACCCGCGGCCGGTCCTCCCAGAGCCAGGCGAGGCCCAGCAGCTGCAGCCGATGCAGGTAGGAGAGCGGGGCGAAATCGGCGAGCGTCGGCGTGCCGCCAACGCCGCTGCGGTCGGCGCCGAGCGCAGCGTCGAGGTCGACGATGAACCGCTGCGCGGTGGCCAGCGCGGCGCGGCCGGACTCGGAGGCGATGCCGTCGAGCGCCGCCTCGCGCCGGCGAGCCCGAGCGGCGGCAGACGGCAGCCGGGCCATCGCCGCGACCAGATCTGCGAGCGGCCTCTGCAGCCAGCCGCGGCGCATCTGCAGCGCGAAGCTCAGCGTCGAAACGGCCGGATGCAGCTCGTCGTCGATCCGCTTCAGCCACAAGCGCATGCGTGCCCGCGCAACCGGATCGGTGGGCGTCAGCGACGGCCCGGATCCGATCTCGTCCGCGAGCTGGAGGATGAGGCCCGATTCGATCACCGGAGCGCCGTCGACCATCAGTGTCGGAACCACCGCGTTCGGGTTCAGCGCGCGATAGGCCGGGTCGAACTGATCGCCGCGGTGCAGGTCGAGGATGGTCCCGGTCCAGTCGAGGCCCTTCTCGGCCAGCACGATGCGCACCTTCGACGAGCAGGTCGAGGTCTGGCCATGATAGAGAAACAGTTCCACGCGCTCCCTCCAGCGATTGCGGTCTTTGCGCGACCTTGGCCGGATCGCCGGGCCGCGGCAATCCCCGGCGCGTTGGGGGCGCGATAAACGCCGCTTATGCGAGGGGCCATAGGCGAGGGCCGGCCGACCCGCCGTTTCCGCCGTTTCATGCCCATCAGTTTGCCATGGCCACTTCTCTCCTGCGCATCCGGCGTCGAGGGCGACGCCGGCCTCGACGCGCGCATGCATGGTCGCGCCGCATTGTCACCCGCAGCAACACGTGCCCGCAATCGTGGAACCAGGCTTCGGGGCAATCTCGACGCCAGTGCTGCGCGGCCAAAATTCCGTTAATCGGAATTATGACTCAAAAAAGACACTGATTAACGGTCCAGCATTGACAGCGTGCCGGATCCCGGCCTTCCTTGCGGCGAACAGGGGAGTTGCCGTGGCGGTCGTCGAGAGGGTCAAGAGCGGGAGCAAGTTCGAGGAGCTGTACTGCTTCTCGCGGCTCGTGAAGGCCGAGAACTGGATCTACTCGTCGAACACGGCGGGCCGGAACTATCGGACCCGGGAGATGTCCGAGGATGTCGCGGCGCAGGCGACGCAGGCGCTGAACAATCTCGAAGGCGCGCTGAGGGCAGTCGGCGCGAGCCTGCAGGACACGGTTCGCTTCACCGTCTGCGTCGGACATCCCGACGATCTCGACGCGGTTCTGGCCACCATCGCCGACCGCATCCGCGGCGTCGATCCTGCCCACACCATCCATATCGGGCCGCTGCCGCATCCGGAGATGAAGGTCGAGCTCGCGCTCATCGCATACCGGCGCGATCCGGCCACGCCCGACGTCGTCACCTCGGTCGCGGTCTGAAGCCCATGGCCGACGTCGTCATCATCGGCTCGGGGATCAGCGGCGCGGCCGCCGCCTACGAGCTCGCCAAGGAAGGGCTCGACGTCGTGCTCGTCGACCGCTTCGGGCCGGCCGCCATGGCTTCGGGCTGGACGCTCGCCGGCGTGCGCCAGTCGGGACGCCACCCCGCCGAGCTGCCGCTGGCGAAGGCCGCCGTCGAGATCTGGGCGACCCTCGCCGAGGAGCTCGGCGCGGCGACGCATTACCGGCGCGGCGGCAATCTGCGGCTGGCGCGCACCGAGGCCGAAGTCCCGGTCATCGCCGCGATGGTCGAGGAGCAGACTGCGGCGGGCCTCGACCTGACCTTCCTGTCCGGCAATGCCGAGGTCCGGGCGCTGGCACCGGCGCTGTCGGAACGCGTGCTGGCGGCCTCGCATTGCCCGACCGATGGCGGCGCCGATCCGACCGCGACGGTCTTCGCCTTCGTCGAGGCGGCCAAGCGGCTCGGCGCCACGACGCGGTTCGGCGAGCGCGCCCTGCGCATCGAGACGGGCGGTGGCCGCGCCATCGCCGTCGTCACCGACAAGGGCACGATCCCGGCCGGCAAGGTCGTCGTCGCGGCCGGAATCTTCGGCAACGAGCTTCTTAGGCCGCTCGGGTACGAGGTGCCGCTGCAGGTGCCCATGGTCACCGTGCTGCGTTCGGCGCCGATCGACGCCACGCTGCAGCAGGTCATCGGCGTCGCCAATGCCGATTGCGCCGGACGGCAGGAGCTGAACGGGCGCTTCCGCGTCACCAGCGGCCTGCAGGACTGGCATGGTGGCTTGAACGAGACCGCGACGGAAGCGGGGACGCGCCCGAAGGTGCTGCCGACCGGCACCAGCATGGCCGAGGTGGTGACGCTGTTCGGCGATGTCGTTCCGGCCTTCGCTGCGGCGCAGATCGAGGAGGTCTGGGCGGGCTTGATCGACCTGACTCCCGACGCGCTGCCGGTGCTCGACAATTCGCTGGAGACCGAGGGCGTCGTCGTGGCGATGGGCTTTTCCGGGCACGGCTTTTGCCTCGGCCCGATCACGGGGCGGATCGTCGCCGACCTCGTGCAGGGGCGGCGATCACGGATGCCGATCGAGCCTTTCGGGGTCCGCCGCTTCTCGGCGCTGCGCAATGCCGCGGAGCCGGCGACGCTGCACGGATGAAGCAGACATCGACCACGGCGTTTCGCCTTCGAGACCACGGGGGAATGGCATGGCATTCAGAACGTTCAAGGCTGCCGCATTCATTGCCGCCGCCCAGGGTTTGTTCCTCGCGACCGGTGCCGAGGCGCAAACCCTGCGCGTCGCGGTGCCAGGCAACGACATGGCGAGCCTCGATCCACACCGCGCTACCGCGACGCTCGACGCCAACGTCGTGAACTGGATCTTCAACGGCCTCGTGCGCATCAAGCCCGGCCAGATCAGCCCCGAGATGATCGAGCCCGATCTCGCCGAGAGCTGGACCTCGACGCCCGACAAGAAGGAATGGACCTTCAAGCTGCGCGACAACGTGCAGTGCCAGGGCGACTATGGAGCACTCACGGCGGACGACGTGGTGTTCTCGCTCAAGCGTGCCGCGGCGAAGGAGACGTCGAGCTTCTTTGCCGATTATCTCGCCTTGCAGTCGATCGAGGCGCTCGACCCGAAGACGGTCAAGATCAGGCTGAAGGAGCCGGTGCCGAGCCTGCTCGGACTGCTCGTGCCCTATCACGGTGGCAACATCGTCTGTCGCAAGGCCGTCGAGGCGCTCGGCGACGCGTTCGCCCGCAAGCCGGTCGGTACCGGGCCGTTCCAGGTCGTCGAATACCAGCCGCAGCAGTTCGTCAGGCTGCAGGCCAATCCGAAGTATTTCCGCGGCACACCGCAGATCAAGGAAATCCTGTTCCGCTACATGGCCTCCGATTCCAGCCGCGACCTGGCTTTCCAGGCGGGCGAGATCGATCTGGTCAACGGCAAGTTCGAGGACAGCTGGATCAAGCGCATGAGCCAGCTGCCGGAGACGACCGTCGACGTGCTCGGGCCGACCGAGATCCACGCAATCTACCTCAACACCTCGCAGAAGCCGCTCGACGACATCAAGGTGCGCCAAGCCATCGCGCATGCGGTCAGCCGCGACGCCCTGGTGAAGTTCCGCGGCACGATGCTGTCGAAAGCCGCCAACTCCGTGGTGCCCGACGGCTATCTCGGCCATGTCGCGGTGCCGCTTCCGCAATACGATCCCGCCGAGGCCAAGAAGCTGCTGGCCGAGGCGGGCTATGCAAACGGGCTGACGCTGAAGTCGATCCAGACCACCCTGCCGGCGATGCTGACGACGATGCAGGTGGTCCAGTCGCAGCTCAAGGCGTCCGGGATCAATCTGGAGCTGGCGCTCGTCGATCATCCGACCTTCCACGCCCAGATCCGCCAGGATCTGTCGCAGGT
This sequence comes from Pseudomonadota bacterium, assembly GCA_023430145.1. GTDB lineage: Bacteria > Pseudomonadota > Alphaproteobacteria > Rhizobiales > Methylopilaceae > JAEZCD01. Next base: position 35,685 of record JAEZCD010000027.1, on the reverse strand, counting down.
CGTCTATTACGGTGCAGCGCGCTTTCCGGTCGCCGATACTTTCCTGACCCAGTTCTACGACTCCGCCAGCAGCATCGGCAAGCCGACCGCCGTGACGAACTTCGCCCATTGCGATGCCGCCGATGCCGAGATCAAGGCTGCGCGCACCGAGCCGGACCTCGAGAAGCAGAAGGCGCTCTGGGCGGCGGCGCAGAAGAAGATCGTCGCCGCGGTCTGCGCCGTGCCGATGTACGAGATGGGTCAGCCCTGGGCGTGGAAGAACAAGCTGACCTTCGCCTACGACATCGTCGGCTCGCTCGGCCTGTCACCGCCCATCGACGAGACGACGCGCCTGGCCAACTGAGCCGATGGCGGGCTTCATCCTGCGGCGTCTGGGCTTTGCGGTCGTCACGCTGTTCTCCGTTCTGACGCTGGTGTTCTTCGTCGTCCGGATCCTGCCGGGCGACCCGGCCATGGTCATCCTCGGAGACCAGGCCTCGGCGGAGACGATCGCGGCGCTGCGCACGCGGCTCGGCCTCGATCTGCCGATCACGACGCAATACGCCCGGTTCATCTTCGGTGCGATCGAAGGTGACTGGGGCGTCTCGATGGTGACACGGCGCCCGGTCGTGCAGGAGGTGCTGAACGTCCTGCCCTATACGCTTGAGCTGACCGCGCTGGCGCTCGTCCTCGGCGTCGCGCTCGGCGTGCCGGCCGGCGTCTGGGCGGCGGTTCACCGCAACCGCATTCCGGACTACGTGACGCGGATCGTCTCGCTCGTCGGACTGTCGGCGCCGGCCTTCGTCTCCGGCATCGTCCTCTTGCTCGTCTTCGCCATCGCGCTCGGCTGGTTTCCGGTGATCAGCGGCGGACAGGCCACGACCCTCGGTGGGCGCCTGCGCGAGCTCGCACTGCCGGCCATCAACCTCGCGCTGATCATGGCCGCCTATGTCACCCGCGTCACCCGCTCGGCGATGCTCGAGGTGCTGAGCCAGGACTATGTCCGCACCGCCCGGGCCAAGGGCGTGCCGACGCGGGTCGTCGTCTGGCGCCACGCGCTGCGCAATTGCCTGATCCCGGTCGTCACCGTGGTCGGGCTCTACCTCGGCATCCTGATCGGCAATTCGGTGCTGACCGAGATCGTCTTCAACCGCCCGGGCCTCGGCAAGCTGATCGTCGGCGCGCTGGCGCAGCGCGACTACACGATGCTGCAGGGAATGATGGTGATCTACACGCTGATCGTCGTGCTGGTGAACCTCGCGACCGACCTCGTCTACGGCCTCGTCGATCCACGGGTGACGTTCAAATGAGCGACGAGACCCAGCTCGTCGCATCCCGACACCCCTCCGAGCTCGCCGCTCTACTGCGGCTGTGCGGCCAGGCGCTGAAGCGCGCCTTCACCGGCAACATCGAGATCTGGGTCGGCACCGCGATCTTCGGCGCGATCGTGATCCTGGCGCTGCTGGGACCCCTGATCGTCCCCTTCGACCCGATCGAACAGGACATCGTGGCCCGCCTGCAGCCGCCCGATGCGGTGCATTGGCTCGGCACCGACTATTATGGCCGCGATACGCTTTCCCGGCTCCTCGTCGGCGCGCGCTATTCGCTGGTCATCGGCCTCACCTCGATCGCGCTCGCGGTCGCCATCGGCACGCTGATCGGCCTCCTCGCCGGATATTTCGGTGGGCGGCTCGACATCGTCGTGATGCAGGCGATGGATGTCGTGCTGGCCTTTCCCGCCCTCATTCTGGGCCTGATCCTCGTCGCCATGCTGGGGGCGACGGTGACCAACATCGTCATCGCCATCGCCTTCACGGCGATCCCGCCCTTCGCGCGCATCGCGCGCGCGCCGGTCATCGCGCTGCGCGAGCGCGAATTCGTCCAGGCCGAGCGCGCTCTCGGCTTCTCCGACATGCGCATCATGTTCCGCCATGTCCTGCCCAACATCGTGCCCGACATCCTGGTCATGGCCTCGCTCTGGATGGCGACGGCGGTGCGCACGGAGGCCTCGCTCGCCTTCATCGGCCTCGGCATCGCCCCGCCGACGCCGACCTGGGGCGGCATGGTGCGCGAGGGGTTCGAGAACATCCTCGACAGCTACTGGCTGGCGCTCGTGCCGAGTGTCGCCGTGCTGCTGCTGGTCCTCTCGCTCAACCTGATCGGCGACGGCCTGCGCGATGCCATCGACCCCAAGCTGAAGGTCGAGGCGTGACCGATCCGCAGGTGCCCGTCCTGCGCGTCGAGGGGTTGCGGATCGGCTTCGGCTCGCGGCAGGCCGTGAAGGGCATCTCCTTCGATGTCGCCGCCGGCGAGACCGTCGCCCTCGTCGGCGAGTCCGGCTCGGGCAAGAGCGTGACGGCGCTTTCGATCATGCGGCTGCTGCCGGAGACCAGCACGATCTCGGGCGCGATCTCGCTCGCCGGCACCGACATGCTCGGACTGCGCGGAGAGGCCCTGCGCAGCGCGCGCGGGCGGCTCGCCGGCATGATCTTCCAGGAGCCGATGACGAGCCTGAACCCCGTCCTGAAAACCGGCTTCCAGGTCGCCGAGGCGATTCGCTACCACGGCGCCGCCTCGCAGAAGGCGGCCGAGGCCGAGGCGCTGCGCCTGTTCGACAGGGTCCGCATCCCCGACGCAAAGCGGCGTTTTTCGGATTATCCCCATACCCTCAGCGGTGGCATGCGGCAGCGCGTGATGATCGCGATGGCGCTCGCCTGCAAGCCGAAGCTCCTGATCGCCGACGAGCCGACGACGGCGCTCGACGTGACGATCCAGGCGCAGATCCTGCAGCTGCTCGCCGAGCTGCAGCGCGAGAGCGGCACCGCGATCCTGTTCATCACCCACGACATGGGCGTCGTCGCCGAGATCGCCGACCGGGTCGTCGTCATGCGGCACGGGGAAGTGGTCGAGGCCGGCACCACGCGCGAGCTGTTTCGGGCACCCCGCCATGACTACACGAGGGCGCTGCTGGCCGCGGTGCCGCGTCTCGGCGACATGCGCGGCAGCACGGCGCCCCGCCGCTTCGCCCGGCCTCGGGATGGCGAGCCGATACGGCCCGAGAGGCTACCCGTGGGAGAGACGGGGGCACCGGGGGGGCCGCTTCTGCGGGTCGAAAACCTCGTCGCGCGCTTCCCGATCAGGTCCGGGCTCTTCGGCCGCAGAACGGGTGCCGTGCACGCCGTCGAAGACGTCTCGTTCACCGTGAAGGCCGGGGAGACGCTGGCGCTCGTCGGTGAATCCGGCTGCGGCAAGTCGACGACGGGCAAGAGCCTGCTGCGGCTGGTCGAGCCGCGATCGGGCCGCATCATGCTGGACGGCGCCGACGTGCTCGCCAGCGATCCTGCTGCCCTGCGCGTCGCGCGGCGGCGCATGCAGATGATCTTCCAGGACCCCTACGGCTCGCTCGATCCGCGCCAGACCGTCGGTTCGGCGATCGCCGAGCCGATCAGGGTTCACGGCATAGCGGCGGGTTCCGAGGTCGATGACCGCGTTGCGACGCTGCTGCAGCGGGTCGGCCTCGAACCGTCGGGGATGGCGCGCTTCCCGCACGAGTTCTCCGGCGGCCAGCGCCAGCGCATCGCCATCGCCCGCGCCCTAGCGCTCGATCCGAAACTCGTCATCGCCGACGAGGCGGTCTCGGCGCTGGACGTCTCGATTAAGGCGCAGGTCGTCGATCTGATGATCGACCTGCAGGAGAGGTTCGGGCTCGCCTATCTCTTCATCAGCCACGACATGGCCGTCGTCGAGCGGGTGAGCCATCGGATCGCGGTGATGTATCTCGGGCGGATCGTCGAGATCGGGCCGCGCGCGGCGGTGATCGAGAACCCGCAGCACCCCTATACGCGCCGGCTGCTGGCGGCTGTGCCGGTGGCGGATCCCGATGCGCGCGGTCGCTTCGAGGCTGTCGACGCGACCGAGGAGCTGAAGAGCCCGATCCGCCCGCCGGGCTACGAGCCGCCGAAACAGCATTATCGCGAGGTGACGGAGGGACATCTCGTCGCCGAGGAGGCTTGATCCCTCAGCGCGCCTCCATGCGCCGCCGCTCGCTTTGCCGATGGTTCTCGCGCGGATGCGTCAGCCGTGCAGCTCGACGGTCTCTTTGGCGGAAACGGCGGCGAACCGCGCGCGCCTGAATGGCTCGATCGGCAGCGGCGAGGGGAAGCCCAGCGCCAGCGCGGCGAGGATCTGGCCTGTGACCGGCCCTAGGCAGAACCCGTGTCCCGAGAAGCCCATGGCCACGACCAGACCGCGCGGCGCATCGAAGGCTTCGATCACCGGGATGGCATCCGGCGTCTGGTCGATGAGGCCGCACCATGCCCTGTCGATCCGCAGATCGGCGAAGGCCGGGAGCAGCGACGTCAATCGTGCAAGCAGGTCACGGATGCTGGCCGCGCCCGGCCGGACCGAGGGCAGCGGGTCCTCGCTCATCGTGCCGTCCCAGGTTTCGTGGCCGCCGCCGAAGCGGATCTCGCCCTGCGCCTCTTGCCGCGCCGTGGTATCGCCATTGGCGACGCCGACGACCGGGTCGAGTTGCTGCGGGATCGCTACGGAGCGGATCATGGTGGCGCTCATCGTCTCGAAGGGCACATGCAGCCCCAACGGATCGAGCAGCTCATTGCCGAAGACGCCGGCCGCGACGACGACCGCGGCTGCAGCGACACGGCCCTTGTCCGTGACGACGCCCGTCACGGCGCCATTCTCGACCATCACGGACGTCACGCGCTCGCCGAATCGCGCCGTCACGCCGAGGCGTTGGGCCGCCGCCACGTAGGAGCCGACGGTGGCGATCGGATCGGCATGTCCGTCCGTCGCGCAGAAGGAAGCACAGACCACCTCCGGCGAGACCAGCGGCGCAATGGCAGGGATGTCATCCCCTTCGATCAGCGCGATGTCGAAACCGTCGGTTCGTTGCGCCTCGACCAGCGTCCTGATCCTCGCAGCCTCCGTCTCGTCGCGCGCACAGCGCAGATTGCCGCCGCGCCGATAATGCGTGGCGCCGTCGAGACGCGCGTCGAGATCGGCCCAGCGGGCCACGGCGGCCTTCGCGAGGGGCCATTCGGCCGGGTGCCGCCCCGATTGCCGGACGCCGGCGAGCGTCCAGCCCGAGGCCATGGCGGCCGGGGCGAAGCGGTCGATCAGGACGACCTTCGTGCCGGCCGTGGCCAGCTCATAGGCGGTAGCTGCGCCGCTGATCCCGGCCCCGATCACGACCACGTCCGCCATGCGGCACTTTCCCTTGATGCGTGGCCCGAGGCCGTGACGCAGACTGGTCGCTCGGTCTGGAAGCGTCAACAGAATTCCAGATATCGTTATTGAAATTGCACAATATGTCGATTATCGGATTATCAACGATATCGGGAGGAGCCGAATGGTGAGCGAGAGCTCGACGAACGTCGAACGGGCGGCCGAGATCCTGGTTCATCTCGGGCGTGCCGGCGTGCCGGGCCTGTCGCTTCAGCAGCTCTCGGCGGCACTCGGCGACGCCAAATCGGCCACGCGGCGCTCGCTGGTGGCCTTGTCGATCCGCGGTTTCGTCGAGTCCACCGGCAAGCGCGGCCAGTACCGGCTCGGCCCGGCGATCTACGGGCTCGCCAATCGCTCGAGCTCGACCAGCGAGCTCGCGAGGCGGTTTCGCCCGGCCGTGATGGAGGTCGCGGCCAGAACCGGACAATCGAGCTTCCTGCTGACGCGGGCCGGGTTCGATGCGATCTGCATCGACATGCACGAGGGCACATCCTTCGTGCAGACGCTGACCGGCGGCATCGGCGGGCGCGTCCCGCTCGGCATCGGGCCCGGCAGCCTCGCGATCATGCTGGGGCTCGACGCCGCCACCCGCGACGCCGTGATCCGGCAGAACGCGCCGCGCTACGGCCAGTACAATGGCGCGGACGCCACCCGCGTGCACGAGGCGCTCGCGCGCGCGATCGCGCAGGGGTGGTGCTACGACATCGGCGAGACCTATTCCGATGCGGGCGGTGTCGCGGTGCCGATTCCGGTCAGCCCCGCCGACGCCACGGCGTCGATCTCGATCGCCATTCCGGCCGCCAGCCTCGATCCCGATCGCGCCGCGGAGATCGCCGGGCTGATCCGGGCCGAGATCGCGCGCTGCATCTGACGAAAAGCGAAAACTGATGGCGGTCCCGGGAGAAACCGCACAAGCCAGCGGGAGCAAGAGGTTAGACAATTCCGACCGTCAGGAATCGCCTGTAACCGCTCATTGATGCTCCTCGCGTTTTCCGACCGCAGTCAAACCGGGAAGGGCGTTCAGCCGGTGGTCCGACGGCGCCCGTGAACGACTGATCCGCGGATCGTCGACGCCTCTAGATTCATCTTGCGACTGTCAAGCCGCAGAGGGCCGTCGGCGTCCCCCGCAGGCGCCGAGGTCATGCGTCGCGAGGTCTAGATTGTGCCGCGCATGACGAGCTCGAAACCGAGGTCGACGACCGGCCGGGCGATGGGCTTGCCGGCAAGCCGCTGGCAGATCAATTCGCCCGCCACGCGGCCCATCATGAAGCGCGGCAGCCGGACGGTGGAGAGAGCCGGCACGCATTGCGCGGACACCTCGGTGTCGTCGATGCCGCCGATGGCGAGGCGTCCCGGCACGGCGATGCCCAGGCGCTGGGCCTCGAAGAGTGCGCCGACGGCGATGATGTCGCTGGAGCAGACCACGGCGTCGATCGACTGGTCGCGCTCCAGCAAGGCCCGCAGCCCACGTGCTCCGTCCTCATAGCCGAGGCCGCACTCAACTACGCGATGCTGCTCGAAGGGCAACCCGGCATCGGTGAGGGCCTGCCCGAAGCCGTCAAGCCGATCTCGCACGCGGTCGATATGTGCCCGTCCGGTCTGGCCGATATAGCCAATGGTCCGGCGTCCGCTCGCCAGAACCGCCTTCGTGATCATCTCGGCGGCTAGAAAGTTGGAGAAGCCGACCAGGATGTCGATCGGCGCCTCGCAGAGGTTGCCGATCTCGACGACGGGAATCCGTGCGGCCGCCAGCAGCCTGCGGGTGAGCTCGGTGTGGGTGACGCCGGTGAGGAAGATCGCGTCGGGCCGCCGCGCAAGCATGCTGACGACCAGTTCCTGCTCTTCCTCCGGCGAGAAGCCGCTGTCGGCGAGGAACAGGCGCAGGCCGGGCTCGCGCAGGGACTCGGTCATGCCGCGCACGACCTCGGCCGCGACCGGCTGGGCGGTCGTCGGGATGATGCCGCCGACGAAGCCCGAGCGGCGCGACTTGAGGCTGCCGGCGACGAGGTTCGGCACGTAGCCGATCTCCGCGACGGCCGACAGAATGCGCGAGCGCGTCTCGGGGGCGACGCGCTGCGGTTCCCGGAGCGCGCGCGAGACGGTGATCACCGACACGCCGGCGCGCCGCGCCACCGCTTCCATGCGAACCGGCTCCGCCGGCGATCGGTCGTCCTCGGTGTCCTCGCGCACCGTCTTCTCCTTCGTGCTTTACAGTCTATGCTAACGTTAGCATACTCGCCATCGCAAACAGCGATGCGCCGCCCCGTCCGGAATTACCGCGGGATGGGCGGATCGCCGAACAAGAAGTCTGCAACGCGAGCGCGAAGGCGCCCCGACCGGGAGGATCGACATGAGAAAGCGCGCATTCCTGCTGCTTCTGGCGCTCGGCGCCGCGACCGCCGTCACCAGTCCCGCCTTCGCCCAGAAGGCGGTCGAGCTGACGTTCCGGTTCAACGACAGCGAAGAGAAGGAGCTGCGCGCGGCGCTCGACACCTTCGAGAAGCAGAATCCCGGCATCAAGGTGACGCTGCAGCGGATCGGCTGGAAGGACGCGCGCGACCAATTCCTGCGCGAGGCGGCCGTCGGACAGGGGCCCGACGTCGTCCACGTCGCCCAGGTCTGGGTGAAGGAGATGGGCACGGCCGGCGCGCTGACGGAGATCGACGATCTCATCGCCAAGTCAAAGCCGGGCGCCGGATTCGACGACTTCATCGCCAAGGAGCTCGCCACCACCAAGGACGGCAAGACGTACGGCCTGCCCTGGACAACCGATACGTGGGCGATGGTCTATCGGACCGACCTTCTGAAGGAGGCCGGCGTCGAGAAGATCCCGGAGACCTGGGCGGAGCTGAAGGATGCGAGCGAGCAGGTCTTCAAGAAGACCGGCAAGGCCGGCTTCGGGTTCCCGGCCGGCAGCTCGGCCTCCGGCGCGATCTGGTTCCTGGCCAACTTCTACTGGTGGTCGAACGGCAAGGCGCTGATCGTTCAGAAGCCGGACGGCAGCTTCGGAATGGACGTCACCGCCCAAGACGCTGCCGATGCCATGCGCTACTTCAAGTCGTTCCTGGACGACGGCAGCAATCCGAAGTCCAGTCTCAGCGCCAGCGACGCGCACGATCCGGCGATCCTGTCGGCACTGATCAACGGTCGCCAGGCGATGGGCGCGATGCCGCCGAACACGTACAAACAGGTGCTCGAAGGCTATGCCGCCGCCAATCCCGGCAAGCCGCTGCCCTTCGTCTCGGCACCTTTCCCGAAGGGCACGGTGGCGCGGTCTTCGATGATCGGCGGCCGCATGCTTGGCATCAACGCCAACAGCAAGGCGCCCGACGAGGCCTGGAAGCTGGTGACGTTCCTCGCCTCCGAACCGGTATTCACGCAATACTACACGACGCAGTTCCCGGCCCAGCGCACGCTGCTGAAGAACGTCGATTTCGGGCCGGAGCTGAAGGGCTTCGCCGAGCAGCTCGCATTGGCGCGGACCTGGGGGCCGTACGCCGACGGGCCGGCGCCGATCGGCGCCATGTGGAACGCGACCGGGCGCGCCTTCGGCGCCGCGCTGTCCGGCCAGCGCACGCCCGACGTCGCCGCGGGCGAGCTCGTGCAGTCCATCGAGAAGCTGATGAAGTCCGGCGGCCAATAGGCGCCCCGGCCCCGGCGAAGCGATCCTGGTGAGAAGAGCGATGCGGGGACAGAGTCGCTTCATCGCTCTCATGCTGACGCCGGCATTCCTGGCGCTGGCGCTCTTCTATGCCTATCCGACGCTGTACAATCTCGGCATCTCGTTCACCGACCTCAATCTGCTGCGGCTCCGGCGCGGCGGCGACTTCATCGGCCTGGACAATTACCACGAGCTGATGACCAGCCGCGATTTCGGCCAGGTTCTCTTCAACACCGTGGTCTGGCTGACGCTGCTGTCGGTGACACTGCGGCTCGTCATCGGGCTGTTGATGGCACTGCTGCTGAACTCGCCGGTTCTGAGCCGGCTCAAACTGGCGACGGCGGCGAAGCTCGCCATCGTCGTGCCATGGGCGACGCCGCCGATCGTCGCCGTCATCGTCTGGCGCTTCATGCTGGACCCGCAGAACGGCATCGTGAACGCCGCGCTGCTGAAGCTCGGCATCGTCGACGATCCGATCGCCTTCCTGGCGGACCTGCGCACTGTCTGGCCGGCGGTGACGGCGATCATCGTCTGGAACACGGTGCCGTTGATCACCCTGTCGCTGCTCGCCAGCATGCAGTCGATTCCGGAGGAACTGAACGAGGCGGCGGCGATCGACGGCGCGACGCGGTTCCAGCAGTTCCGCTTCGTCACGCTGCCGTTCCTCGTGCCGACGATCGTCGTCCTCTGCCTGATGTCGGTGTTCTGGACCTTCAACAACTTCGTCTATGTCTGGCTCGCCACCGGCGCGGGGCCGGGAACCTTCACGAACGTTTTGGCGACGGAGGTCTACATCAAGGGATTCGTCGACTTCCGGCTCGGCTACTCGGCCGCGGTCGGCGTCGTCATGGCACTGATCATGGCCGCGTTCGGCGTCGTCTACTTCCGGCTCGTCGGCCGCCGCCAGCTCGAAGAGGGCTTCTGATGTCGGCCGGTGCACACCGCGGACCGGCCGGGCGTCGGTTCTGGCGCGACCCGAGCCCAGTCGAGATCGTGCTGATCCTGCTCGGCACGATCGTCGTGCTGTTCACGATGATCTACCCGGCCATCGTCGTCCTCTTCGGCTCGGTGCAGCCGAGCGGCGGCGTCCTCGGCTATTCCGGGTTCACGCTCGACAACTACCGGCGGATTTTCGAGTCCGGCTTCGGGCGATTCATCGTCAACAGCCTGATCATCTGCGTCACCGCGACCGCGCTGTCGACGGCCGTCGCCATTCTCGCCGCCTACGTCTTCTCCAGGTTTGACTTCCGCTTCAAGCGCACGCTCTTCGCCACCGTGCTCTTCGGCCAGATCTTTCCCTGGATCGTCCTCGTCAATCCTCTCTTCATCGTCTTCGCCCGCACCGGCCTGACTAATGGCTATGCGGGAATGATCTTCTGCTACATGACGATCGGCATTCCGTTCTCGGTCTACATGCTGACGGGCTATCTCGCGACGATCCCGCGGAGCCTCGATGAGGCGGCGACGATCGACGGCGCCTCGCGGCTGCAGATCGTCTGGCGCATCATCGTGCCGATCATGATGCCGGGCATCGTCGCGACGGCGACCTACGCGTTCCTCGTCTCGTGGACCGAGTATCTCTTCGCGCTCGCGTTCCTGACCGAGACCGAGATGAAGACGCTGCCGCTCGGCCTCTACCAGTTTTTCGGTGACGACCGAGTCGACTGGGGCGCGGTGATGGCCGCTTCCGCGATCGCCACGCTGCCGACGCTGATCCTGTTTCTTCCGCTGCAATCGCGGCTCAGCAGCGGCCTCACGGCCGGAGCCGTCAAGTAGGGTGCTCGGACCGATGACCCGTCCTCGCAACATCATCTTCATCATCGCCGACGATCACCGCTACGAGTCGGTCGGGGTCCATGGCTGCCCCGAGGTGAGCACGCCGACGCTGGACGCGCTCGCGCGACGGGGGACCGTCTTCGACGGCCACCATTGCCAGGGCAGCATGCATCCGGCTGTCTGCGTGCCGAGCCGGGCCACGCTTCTGACGGGCCGCAACATCTTCGCCTCGTCCTGCAATCCGACCGCCGACGACTACACGGACGGCCAGGCGGCCTGCTTCAGCGACGGCCAGGCGGAGCTCCTCGCCTTCACCATCCCGGACGCGCTCGCGACCTTCCCGCAGCGGCTGCGGGAGGCCGGCTACCGCACGCACGCCATCGGCAAGTGGCACAATGACCGGGCGGCGCTCTCGCGCTCGTTCGCGACGGCCGAGCGGGTCTTCTTCGGCGGCATGAGCGACCACGACCGGGTGCCGCTGCACGACCTCGACCCTTCCGGCGGCTACGGCCCGCAATACTTCAAGGCGGGGCACTCGACCGACCTCTTCGCCGACGCCGCGCGGCGCTTCCTGCGCGCGGCAGGCAAGGACGAGCCGTTCTGCCTCTACGTGGCGTTCACCGCCCCGCATGATCCGCGGACGCCGCCCGCGAGCTTCGCGGTCGATCCGAAGACCGTCCCGCTGCCGGGCAATTTTCTGCCGGTCCATCCCTTCGACAATGGCGACGTCCTCGTCCGCGACGAAAGGCTGGAGGCGTTTCCGCGCGATGCGGAAGCGGTGCGGCGCCACATCGCCGACTATCACGGCATGATCGCCCACCTCGACGCCGCCATCGGGTCCATACTGGAGACGGCGGCCGAACTCGGGCTCCTCGACGACTCGGTGGTGATCTACACGGCCGATCACGGTCTGTCGCTCGGCCAGCACGGCCTCATGGGCAAGCAGAATCTCTACGAGCACAGTCTGCACATCCCGCTCATCATGGCGGGTCCCGGTATCCCGCGCGGCGAGAGGCATGCCTGTCTCACCTGGCACGCCGACACGCGGGCGACGGTGCTGGATCTCGCAGGGCTGTCGGTCGAGGCGACGTCGGAGGGATCGAGCCTGCTTCCGGTGATGGAGGGGCGGGGAGCGCCGCCCCGCGCCCTGTTCGGCGCCGCCTACCGGGCCTCGCAGCGCATGATGCGCGACGAGCGCTACAAGCTGATCCGCTACACCAGCCGGGCGCGCTTCCCGGTCGAGGCCAAGCCCGGCTACCCGTTTCCCAGCGAGGGGTCGGAACTGGAGCAGCTGTTCGACCTCCGCGACGACCCGCTAGAGCGGGTGAACCTCGTCTTCCGAGAGAATCTCCAACCCGTCCGCCGCGAGCTCGCCCGAGCCCTCGACGAGTGGCAGATCAGAACCGGCGATCCGTTCGTCGTAGGATCCGAAGGATGGTAGGGATCTCGACGGAGGATCCGCGCCCGTCAAGACCACGAAAACTGGGCCTGCCGTCGCTCTCGACTTGTTTCCGTCAACGCGCCTAGGAAAGGAATTTCGGATCTTCTGCCCTATGGAGGGGGAGGGTAGGGCCTCAAGAGATGGTAGTCCCTAGGGGACGCCCATTTCTCTTTAAGATCAAGGCGTTTGACAATTTCGGCGACAGAATCGCTCGTAGCCGCTCATTGATGCTCCTAAGCCTTTCCGCCCGAAGTCAAACCGGAAAGGGCGCAGCCGCGCGCCGGGCGGCTTCTCCGGCACCAAGAGACCGGCGCTCGATCTCCGTCGCTGAATGGCGACGCACATGGTGCGCATTGGAATCGAACCTCACATAATCGAGGTCTGCCTCGGCCACACGCTGAAGGGGATAGCCGCCACCTATCGGCATTACAGCTACCTGCCGGAGAAAGAACGTGCCCTCCAACGATGGGCCGACGAATTGGTGCCGGCGCAATCGGACTTCGATCCACCGGCCCAAACGGCGACCACAGATGTCGGTTCCGCCGAGCGGAACGCCTTGGGGAACACGAGTTAGCAGCGGATCGGCTAACACACTGACCAGCTTCGAGAATTGCTGGAGCGGGCGATCGGGATCGAACGTTGACATTCAGCTTGGGAAGCTGACCTAAGTCGTTGAAGTCGTTGAGCCGCGTTCCCCGACAGCTAGTCCGGCTCGATGCCCTGCTCGCCGCGGAGGCTGCTGTTCCCCGGTTGGCTCTTCCTAGCCGCCGAATCGTTCGGTGCGGATCGTCTCCGGCGGCAGGTGGAGATCGAGGAGGAGCAATGTGACCCCCTCCACGAAGGGGTTGGATCCGCACACGAAGGTGAGCTTCGGCTCCCCTCCGATTCTTTCGAGCGCCTGCGTGAGAAGCGGACGATCGATCCGGCGACCGGCATCCTGCGGACGGCGGGCAATGTCTCGTGACAGGCTGAAAAGTACCTCGAAGTTCCTCTCCTCCTCGTCACGCGCGATCAGCTCCGACCGTATCAGTTCGAACCGCTCATCGGACATGTTTCTCGATACGAAGCCGAGCCGTATCAACGTGTCGAGCAGCCGGTAGACGGTGGTGCGGTTCAACTTCGTCCGGGTCGCTATTTCGGTGGGCGTGCTGGAGCCGAAGCGGTTCAGCATGACCAAGATGCTTAGGCCCCTCGTGAGCGAACGGACTTCTTTATGAGTGTTGTCCATGCACACTCCAGGGGAATCTTGTCTCCTGGCGGCTGCTTTCCTGCGCACTATACCAGCAAGCGGCCGGCGTCGACGACGAGATCCGAGCCGGTGACGCGTCTGGATTCGTCGGACGCCAGGTAGACCGCTGCCCAGGCCACGTCGTCCGGCTCGACGAGTTCCTTCAGCGGGTTGGCGTCCGTAAGCGACTGTCGCGCCATTTCGGCGCCGCCCCCGTATCTCGCCGCCTTGTCGGAGATCAGCGGGGTCCATACCGGGCCGGGATGAATGGAGTTCACGCGAATCTTGTAGCCGGCGCTGGCGCAGCTCATCGCCGCCTGCAGCGTCATCGCCCGCACGCCGCCCTTGCTGGTGCTGTAGGCCGCGGCTTTCGTAGTGCCGAAAAAGGCCGCGATGGACGCGATGTTGACGATCGACCCGGTGCCGCGGTCGCGCATGGCCCGGATCGCGGCGCGCGTGCCGAGGAAGGCGCCGTCCAAATTGACCGCCATCACCCGCCTCCATTCCTTCAGGTCGATCTCCCAGAAATCCTGGTTTTCCGGCGACACCACACCTGCGTTGTTGACCAGCGTATCGAGCGGCCCCAAGCTCCGCACCGCTTCGAGCGCCGCGTCCCAGCTCTCCTCGTCGGTCACGTCGAGCATGGCGGCCTTGGCGCTGCCGCCGGCCAGGGGCAGGCGACGGACCACGTCCTCGGCGTCCGACAGTTTGAGGTCCGCGACAACCACGCTGGCGCCAGTTTCGGCGAACCGCCGCGCGATGGCGCTGCCCATCGCGCCGGCGCCTCCCGAAATCAATGCGACCTTGCCCGACAGTCTACTCATGCTCGTTCCTTCCTACATCCGACGTATGGGTAGCGGAACCCGTCGTATCGTCAAAACTGCAGCGCGATCCGTTCACGTGGCGAACGTCGCGGCTTTTTCCTGTGAGACGGCAACTCGCTTGTGGAATGAAGACAACATGCTGCGGCAAGGTCGTTGGTCCGTCGGCGGCTCGAGCGATTCCATCCTCACCCGCTTCTGCAACGGCCGCCGCCTGGCATGGAAGGAGTGCGATAGTTGATCACGCTATATGGGAATGCCAGTCCCAACGTCCTCAAGATATCGATCGCACTCAACGAGCTGCGGCTGCCTTATGCATGGCAGCATGTGAATATCTGGTCGGGGCATCAGTTTCAGCCGTCGATCAAGAGGCTGAATCCTCTTTCCAAGGTTCCCATTCTCGTGGAGACGGGCGACGGTGCTGCCGACAAGTCTGAGAGTACCGAGATCGTGCTGTTCGAGTCGGGTGCTATCCTGCTCTATCTGTCGGAAAAGGCGCCTGGGATAATCATGCCGACGCAACTGGCGCCGCGGATGGAAGCTTTGAAGTGGCTGTTCGTCCAATGCGCCAACATAGGTCCGATGTTCGGGCAGCTGACCCACTTCGCCAAATATGCCACAGGACCGGGTGACTATGCCTTACGGCGCTATCAAGGCCAAGTTACACGACTTTACGATATTCTTGAAGAAAGGTTATTCGGCGCCAACTATCTTGGCGGCGACGAGTATTCGGTCGCAGATATCGCTACCTACCCCTGGATCACGCTACACGAAACACACGGCCGGAAGCTCGGCACTTCGCTGTCCCGATGGTTCGAGGCGATCTCCGAGCGCGATGCGGTAAAGAAGGCCCTCGCGCGGCATAATGAACAAATCCGACCTGCGGACATGGCGATGCGCGACGCGGCCGAATCCGCGGATTTGGACATTCTGTTCCCCGGCCGCTCGTAGCGTCTGCGCAGGCCGATCCGGGGCGGTCATGACGCGCCCCCCCGAATTCCGGCCATCGGCTTAATCGGATCGTTGACCGACGCGTCCGTCCTGACCCATTCGCCGGCGATTCCAAAGAAGAGACCGATCGCCGTTCGCTATGTGGACACGTCCGACAATCCTTCTCAACGCCAGGGCAGATATGGGCGATCGTACAGGCGATCATCGCGTATGGCATCCGGTCGGGCGCCACAAGGAAGACCATGACTGTCATTCATTACGCTACTGAAATCCATTTCGATTTCGGCATTCTTTTTTCGCTTGGCTCGCTTTGCCGGACGCTGGAGATCAAACGCCCCTTGGTCGTCACCGATGAAAACATCGTCCGGCAAGGGATCGCGGCGCGCTCGATTGCGGCGCTCGACGGCATCGAGCACGTCGTTTTCGCCGAGGCCGAGCCAAATCCGATGGAAAGTACCGTGCTCGCCGGGCTGGATGTCTACAGTAGATCCGAGTGCGACAGCGTGATCGCGCTCGGCGGCGGCTCGGTCATCGACACTGCCAAAGCTATCGGCTTGCTGGCGTCCAACGGCGGGCGGATCGAAGACTACGGCCGTCCGCGCGAGCGGGAGATTCGGCGTCCTTTGCCTCCGGTGATCGCAATCCCCACGATCGCCTGCTCCGGAAGCGAAGTCAGCCGCGGCCTGGGTGTCGGCGTCGGCAAGCGCGGCGCCAAGGTCAATGTTCTCAATCCTAGGCTTTTCCCGTCGATCGCGCTCTGCGATCCGGAACTGACGATCTCGGCGCCATCGCAGCTGACCGCCGTGAGCTCCGCCGATGCCCTGAGCCACTGCATTGAGGGATACATCTCCTCGCGCGTGAATCCGCCGATGGCAGCCGTCGCCCTCGATGGCATGGCCCGCATCTGGCAGCACATGGAACCGGCCGTAAGAGAGCCGACCAACCGCCTCGCCCGATGGGAAATGATGATGGGGTCGATCGAGGGAGGGATGGTGATGCCAAAGGGACTCGGCGCGGCGCATTCCCTGGCAATTCCGCTCGACAGGTTTCACCTCCAGCACGGAGCGGCGATTGCCGTCCTGCTCCCTAAGGTGATCCGGTGGTACGGGAGCTTTCTCGACCACAAGCGCGGAGCGATGCTGGCCGCGATCGGCCTGCCCGCCGAGGCGGATCTGGCCGACGCGGTCGAGGGGTTCTTCGCCCGCTGCGATCTCCCGAAGACGTGGAGCGAACTCGGCGTGCGGCAAGACTCCTTCGACGAGATCGCGGCGAGTGCAGTGGTGTCCCCGTACCACGACATATGCATCAAGCCGGCCACGAAGAAGGACTATATCGACATCCTCCAATCTGCTCTTTGACCTTGCATCCGCCATCGTCGCGAGGCTGAACCGCGAGCTTCGGCGCGACCGTCAGGCTGGTTCCGCGGGCCCGGCAATACGCGGCTCGGCCGCCGGCAGATCGGCAAACCGCCGGCCGGCACGCGGCGCTGGCAGAAGAACACCTGAGGGATTGAACCAGATGGCTGAGGCTTTCATCTGCGACTACATCCGCACGCCGATCGGCCGCTTCGGCGGCGTTCTGTCCTCCGTACGCACGGACGACCTCGGCGCCGTGCCGCTGAAGGCGCTGGCTGACCGCAATCCCAGCCTCGACTGGGAAGCCGTCGAGGACGTGATCTATGGCTGCGCCAACCAGGCCGGCGAGGACAACCGCAACATCGCGCGCATGGCGAGCCTGCTCGCCGGCCTTCCAATCTCGGTGCCCGGCGCCACCGTCAACCGCCTGTGCGGCTCGGGCATGAATGCGGTGATGGACGCCGCGCGCGCCATCAAGGCCGGCGAGGGGGAGCTGATGATCGCTGGCGGCGTGGAATCGATGAGCCGCGCGCCGTTCGTCATGCCCAAGGCGATCGAGGCCTTCTCCCGCAACGCCGAGGTCTACGACACCACCATCGGCTGGCGCTTCATCAACCCGCTGATGAAGAAGCAGTACGGGGTCGATTCCATGCCCGAGACCGGCGAGAACGTCGCCGCGGACTTTTCCGTCAGCCGCGCCGACCAGGACGCCTTCGCGGTGCGGAGCCAGATCAAGGCCGTCGCCGCGCAGTCGAGCGGGCGCCTCGGCCGGGAGATCGTAGCCGTCACCAACGACACCCACTACGGACTGTCCGGTGCCGTGATCGCGGGCGATCTCGACGAGGCCCGGCGCATCGGCATACGGTTGCAGGCCGGCGCGGTCAGCCTGCAGGACGCGGCGATCACGGAAGCGATCCTGCTCGACGCGGAGAAGATGCAGTTCAAGCAGTCCGGGATCGGAACATCGCGCATGGGTCCGAACGCCCTGCTGCGCTTCTTCCGCCGCAAGGTGCTTTTGCAGAACGCGGCACCGCCGCTTTCGCTGTTCGACATCAGCGAGCAGGGGAGTGCGAAGCCATAGACCGTCGCTCAGAAAACAGCCTCAAGCGTCCTCAGGGAACCATTTGGGAGTGGATGGCTTGCGGAGCATGAGGAGATCGATGCCAGTTTTTGAAGAAGGCGTGGCGTTGACCCGGTTCGGTGGACACCTTTTCCCTTGGAATGGAGGTGTCGTTCATGCCGAAGAGTCGCCCACCTTATCCGCCGGAGTTCCGGCGGCAATTGGTCGAGTTGGTCCGATCCGGATGAACTCCTGAAGAGCTGTCGCGCGAGTTCGAGCCGACGGCGCAATCGATCGCCAACTGGGTCAAGCAGGCCGAGCGCGATGCCAGCAAGCGGACGGACTGTCCGACGAGCGCAGAGCTCCAGGAACTGACCCGGCTGCGTCGTGAGAACCAGCGCCGGCGCCAGGTTCTCGTCCTCCAGCGTCCTCAGCTTCTGGGCCTCCGACACGCCCATGCCGCCATACTTGGCCTTCCACCGATGGAAGGTCTGCTCGCTGATCCCGTGCAGCCGCACACCTCCGCCGTCGGGCTCCGGGTCTCCTGCTCGCGCAGCACGCCGATGATCTGCGTCTCCGTAAACCTGCTCTTCGTAACCGTCCGGTGAGGGCAGCCTTGCTGCAAGTAGGACGAACATCGCAGGTCCTGGGGGTAATCCCGGGAGTAGTCCTATGACGATGTCGCGAGTTGAGGTGATCACGTCGGTGCAGCGGCGGCGGCGCTGGTCGCGGGCGGAGAAGGAGGGGCTGGTTGCAGCGACGTTCGAGCCTGGCGTGACGGTCTCGGAAGTGTCGCGGGCCGCCGGCAGGAGATCACCGCGTTCGAAGCGCGCTGGCCGTCCGGAACCAAGCAGCGGCTCGCCTTCGCCTTGCTGCTCTATACCGGGCAGCGCGGAAGCGACGTGCATCGGGTGGTTTGGACGGATGTTGCCGGCGACACTATCCGCGTGTCGCAGCAGAAGACGGGCGAGAAGCTGGTCATCCCCCTCCATCCCGACCTTCAGGCGGAACTCAGCCGGGCGTCTCGAGCGACCGTGGCGATCCTTTAGACGGCTGTCGGCCGGCCGTTCTCGGTGAAAGGCTTCGGAAACATGGCCTCCAACGCGATCGCCGCGGCCGGCCTTCCGCCGCGCTGCAAGGCTCACGGCCTGCGAAAGGCTGCGGCCCGCCGCCTCGCGGAAGCAGGTGCCACCTCCAAGCAGATCGCGGCCGTGACGGGTCACAAGACCCTATCCGAGATCGAGCGGTATACGCGCGCCGCTGAGCAGGCCGAACTGGCGCGTCAGGCGATCGACCGACAGACCGGAGCGCGAGAACGAAGGGCGATTTCGATTGTCAAACTCGACCCAAAAGTTTGACAGTTGCAGCCCCTAAAGCCATGTCACTTCAGCAGAATTGTTGAGAGCTGGCGGTCCCGGCAGGACTCGAACCTGCGACCAACGGTTTAGGAAACCGCTGCTCTGTCCAGCTGAGCTACGGAACCGGCGGGTGCTGATTTAGCACGCCCGGCGCCGCCTTGCGACCCGCCGCCGGCGGAAAGGCCGGCCGTGATTCGCGGGTTCTCAGCGGAGCGGTTTCGCCCCCCGACGCACATCGCCGCCCTCCGCGCGACCCGCCTCAGCCGCCCTTCAGCCGCGCCAAGACCTCGGCGCTCGGCCAGGAATCGGCCGGCAGACCAAGCTCGATCTGCGTCGCCTTCACCCCCGCCCGCGTGCCGGCGCCGAGGCGGCCGTCGATCTCGCCGTCGTAGCGGCCGAGCGCGGCGAGGAGGCGCTGCAGCTCCTTCATCTGCTCGGGCGGCAGCGGGTCGGGCGCGTTGCCGCGGCGGACTGGGGCGGCGCCCTCGAGGCGGGTCGCGAAATAGGCCGCCGTCGTCGTGTAGACCAGCGACTGGTTCCAGACGAGGTAGATGTCGAAGTTCGGATAGGCGAGGAAGGCCGGCCCGAAGCGCCCCATCGGCAGGTGCAGCGAGGCGGGCAGCGCGTCCGCTCGCAGCGGGCTGCCGTCCGCCATGGTGACGCCTTCGGCCGCCCAGTGGCTGCGCGGATGCTTGACGGCGAGGTCGGCGTCCTTCCAGTCGAGCGTCTGCGGCACGCGCACCTCCTCGAGCCACGGCTCGCCGCGCCGCCAGCCCATCTTCTGCAGGAGGTTGCCGCTCGAGCCGAGCGCATCGGCGACCGACCGGAACAGGTCGCGCCGGCCGTCGCCGTCATAATCGACGGCGCTCTCGAGATAGTCCTTCGGCATGAACTGCGTCTGGCCCATCTCGCCCGCCCAGGCGCCCTTCATCTGCGCGGGGACCAGCTCGCCGCCGTCCACGAGGCGCAGCGCGGCCATCAGCTGCGGCCGGAACTTTTCCGGCCGCCGGCAATCATAGGCGAGGGTGGCGAGCGCCGGCAGGGTGCGGAAGTCGCCCATGATGGCGCCGAAATCGGTCTCGAGGCCCCAGAAGGCGACAATGACGCCGGCCGGCACGCCGAAATCGGCCTCGATGCGGTCGAGCGTGTCCCGGTGTTGCGTGAGCATCTCGCGCGCCCTCTGCAGCCGGTTGTTTGAGATCAGCCGGTCGGAGAACTGCAGAAAGGGTGTCGAGAAAATCCCCTGGCCGCGGTCGCGGGCGATCACCTTCGGATCGAAGGCGACGTTGTCGAGGGCGGCTATGCCGCGTGGCGAGATGCCCTCGGCCGCCGCCTCCTTGCGGAACTCGGCGAGCCAGCGTGCGAAATCGCCGGTGTTGCTGCACACGGGCGCGGCGAAGGCCGGGGTCGCGAGAAAGGCGAGGAGGAGCGCGGCGACCGATCGATGCGCGGCGCCCCGGAATGCGGGCCTCGTTGCGAGCCGAGCGACGCGATCCTCTTCAGGCGCCGCAAGGCCGGATCGCTTCGGCACTTCGCGCCTCGCCGCGGCGACGGGCCGCGAGCCTCTCCACCGGAAACATGTCGTCATCATCGAACCGCCATCCATCATCGCTCGCCATTCTGGCGTCCGCGGCCGGCGGAGCAAGTCGTCGAGATGCCGGTCATTCGGTCGCGCGCCCGAGAAGCAGCCGCATGAAGATCGTGCCGGCGACCGGCGTTTCGTAATAGGCCGGCATCGGCGCGAAGCCGAGCTTTCGATAGAGCGCGATGGCGCCGGTCATCGTCGGCAGCGTGTCGAGCCGCATCTCGCGATAGCCGATCCTCTCGGCGGCGGCGACCACCGCCTCGACGAGGCTTTGGCCGAGCCCTGCGCCGCGCCCCTCGGGCGCGACGTAGAGGCGCTTCAACTCGCAGCACCCCTCGGGCGCGATCGGCCGCAGCGCCACGCAGCCGACCGCCGCGCCGCTTCCGTCGCGGGCCAAAAGAATCTCGCCGGAGGGCGGCGCGTATTTTCCCGGCATCGCCGCGAGCTCGCCCTCGAAGTCCTGGTAGGCGAGGTCGATGTCGAGCGAGGCGGCATAGGCGCGAAAGAGGACGATCGCCGCCGCGAGGTCGGCGGGCGTGGCCGCTTGGGTGATGGCGAAGCGTTCGATCCTATGCATGCCTTCAGAGGTTGCCACGTCCTCGACGCCGCGTCATTTGCGACCGGGCCCGGCCTCGGCCGACCCGGGTGGACGAAACAAGCCTCGTCGCTCCCATCTTCTCTTCATTGCCGGAACAAGTGTTTAGCCTGGGAAGAGGCCGACGGATGTTCGGAGACATCGACGAGACTTTTTGGGCTGGTCAAGCTGATCGTCGCAACTTCGTAGGCTGCGAGACAGAGGCTGTATTGGCGTCCGTGCCTCGCGGCCGGATGGCGAGCCGTTCGGTTGGTCTGCCAAGCGACGACGGAGGCTGATGCCTTGAATAGATCAGCCGCCTCGGCGACTTCGATGTGACAGGAGCGCTTGCTGCTCCTTCGCGGACCGAGTGTTGCGCGCGACGGTGCCCGACCGCACAGCTTCAGCTGCGCTGGAGCGGTGCTGTCCCGTCCTTTCAATGCGCAGCTGAAATATTTGTCGCGACGGGTGCCGGGCGATGGACGAAGGCCTGGCGATTTGCCACCCTCGGCGATCAGCTTAGAGGGATGAACATGCCGATGAGACGTTTCGCAGCCTGCGCCCTGCTCGGCCTTTCCGCCGCGCTCGTCGCCGAGCCTTCGCTGGCCGCCAAGAAAACCGTGATCCTCTGGGCGAATGTCGACGAGGACGGCAAGCTCGTTCGCGGCAAGGGCGTCGAGCGTGCCAACCGCAGCGGCCCCCGCTCCTATCACGTGTATTTCGAGCGCAACATTCAGAAGTGCAGCGTCATCGTCAGCGCTGCGACGTCGGACACCATGATCAGTGCTGCACCGATCGTGGACGATCTGAGCCCGGACGTGAAGAACGCGGTCGCCGTGTATGTCGCCGATCGGCAGGGCAGCGTGACGGTGAACGCGGCCTTCTATCTGCAGATCACCTGCTAGTTTTCCCGTGTAGTGTGTAGGAATCACTTCTTGACACCATCGCTGGAGGATGTCCAGCATGCGAGGGGGCATTCTGCCATTCGCTACCGTCTGGCAGCCGGAGAAGTAACGTCATGAACCTCGCATCGAAGCTTTGGGGCGCGGCCTTTGCGCTCGCCGTGATTGCTATGGCTTGCGAGCCAGCCGCTGCAGCCACGCCCCTCGGCAAGAATCTCGTCAAGAACCCGGGCGCAGAGGCCGGTGCGACCGGCACGAGCGTGCCGGACTGGGAAATCGAGCCCGACTTCTCCGTCGTTCCGTACGGCGAGCCGGGTGTGCCCAGCGAGAAGCAGGGCAAGCGCGTGGATGGGGAATCACAACTGTTCTCCACCGGCGAGTACATTCTCAATTTCGATACCTGCGGCTCGGCCCGCCAGTCCATCAAGCTGAAAAAGATCAGCGACGACATCGACAGCGGTAGCGTTCGTGTGACCGTGAGCGCCGCGATGGGAACCGAGGAGAAGAGCGCTACAGCCTTCGTGATCTTGCAATTCCGCGACAGCAACAATCATCAGGTCGGTTCGAACCTGTCGCTATCGGCATCGACGAGCGGCAAGATGGTCAAAAAATCGAAATCGAAGACCGTTCCTGCCGGCACCCGGGCCATCAACGTTCTGCTGCAGGGCGACCTTCTCAATCAGACCTGTGACGGGTTCTTCGACAATGTCAGCGTGATTCTCGAGTGAGGGAGGTCCATCGAGACCCGTGTCTGCAGGAAATCGACAGCTCGATCAGATGACAGTTGCGGCTGCCCAGCGCGGCCCTTTTTCAGGACACCCCACCCATGAAGATCTCCACATGCTTGCTGGCGCTCGGCGCCGGCGCGGCCGCCCTGATCGCCGGAAGCGCGGCAATATCCGCGGCCGCGAAGGGCGAGAAGAATGGCTTCGCTCTCGTTCGGAACAACGGGTTTCCCGCCGGTGGACAGAATGTCGATAGCACGGAGCGGCTCAATACCGGGACGTACGCGATCGAGTTCAAGAGCTCGGTCAAGAAATGCGCGTATCTGGCGACGCTCGGGCGACCATTGATCACGGAGTCGCAGCAGGGGTTCATCAGCGTCGTCCCTCGTCCCGGCTCCGACAATGGAATCGTGGTCTTTACCGCCAACGCGCTCGGCGATCTGCAGGACCGCGATTTCCACGTCGGCGTGTTCTGCAAGGTTTGAACGCTCCGACGCCTCGGGAAGCGGCGCCCTGGGATATGTTCCTCTCTCGGCGCTCGCTCTCGCGGGCGGTTCACAAGGCCGGTGGGGGAGATGAGGGTCCGAGCATTCGCCATCGCGTGCGCCGCCTGGCTGACGGCATGGCCGGTGATGCTCGCCTGCGGCGGATCCGAAGCCGCCACCGAGGCGGGTGACGCCCAGGTGTTCGTCGTGTGCACCGGGTGGCACGCGCTGTGCTCGGCGTCCACCGACTGCAGGATGAATGGCGACAGGGCTGATTGCGACTGCCTCCGCGTCGACGAGACCCATATCGTCTACACGACCGAAATACAGGATGCCGGGGCCAGGACCGCGACTTTGGCGGCATGCACGGAAGCTCGTCCCTGCGGTATCGACGAGGCGCCCGTCTGCAAGATCATCCGAGACGGTGAATATACCGTCGGCGGCGCTCGGTATCGGTGGGTGTCGACCTATTCCTACCGCGGCTGGTGCAGTCTCGTCGATGTGGATCTCAAGGCCTGTGATCCATCGCAGAGTGGATATCGTGGGGATAGGTATTGGGCGATCTGCGACGCCGCGCCCTGCACAGAGATCGAAGATCCGCCCGACCCGAACAGGCCGCTGAGCTGCCGGTGCCGTGTAGAAAGCACACCCTTCGTAGGCGCCAACGGCACGTGTACCGGCGACAACGGAGGAATAATGTCCAGTTTCTCCCCGGATTTGTGGGATTTCGAGAAGAAAACTTACCGCATGAGCATGCCCGGCTACGACTTCGTCGAGAGCGCGTGTGCCCCTGTGCGGTCGGATCCGGCACCGCCGCACCGCGGCAGCCCGACGAGGTGAGGATCGGCCGGGCGCCAATGTTCGGCCACCGATGGCGGCAGTGCCGTGGGCGTATGACACGAGCGCGCGCAAACGGCCGGGACCGACCATGAATCGCTGGATCGTGCTGGCTGGGTTCCTCGCCCTGACGATCGGCGGCGGGCTCTCGATCGGCGCTCTCACTCCGCCCGGTGAATGGTTCGCCGGGCTCGCCAAGCCGCCGTTCAACCCCCCGGGCTGGATATTCGGCCCGGTCTGGACCGTGCTCTACGCGCTCATCGGCGTGGCCGGCTGGCGCACCTTCGAGCGCCGCCGGCATGGCTGGCCGATGCGGCTGTGGTGGGCGCAGCTCATGCTGAACTTTCTATGGTCGCCGCTCTTCTTCGGCGCGCACCTGATCGGCCCGGCCCTGCTCGTGGTCCTGCTGCTGCTCGCCGCCATCCTCGCCTTCATCGGCGCCTCTCTCGGCTCGGATCGCGTGGCGGCGGCGCTGTTCGCGCCCTATGCGGCCTGGGTCGCCTTCGCGTCCCTCTTGAACGGCGCAATCTGGATATTGAACTGAGCGGAATCACCGATCTGCGGGATGCCACAAGACGATCGCTGCGCGCGGCAACCTCGGCGCGTCTTCCATCGCCAGCGTTCGGCGGACGGCAGCCCTATCCTTCGCGGGCGAGAGCCGCCACCGCTTCGTGCAACCGCTCGGCGATCGACTGCGGCGATCGCCCCTCTCCTCGTGCCGCCGCGGCGGCGATCGGATGGCCGAAGACGACGCGGATCCGGTGCGGGCGCGGCAGGCGTCGCGTGCGCGGTAGCGCTTCGAAGGTGCCGGCGATGGACGCAGGGACGACGGGCACGTCGCAGCTCGCGACAAGCAGTCCGATCCCCGGCTGGAAGCGCTGCAGCGCGCCGTCCGGCGAGCGCCAGCCCTCGGGAAACCAGACCACGCCCCGGCCGCGCTCGAGCAGGCCCCGCGCCGTCGCGAGCCCCTCCGCCGGATCGCCCTCGTCGACCGGGAAGACCTGCAGCGCCCGCCACAGCGGATGCAGCGCCGACGGGCCGAACAGAAGTCCCGCGGCACCGGCCCAATGGAGCCGGCGGAGATGCGGAAAGCCTATCGCGACGGCGAGCGCGGGCGCGTCGAGATAGCTCGCGTGGTTGGCGACGAGGATGAACGCGCCGTCCGCCGGCAGGTTCTGACGCCCCTCGACTACGACGGGAAAGATCGTCCGCATGGCGAGCCAGTCGAGCCCGAAGATACCGAGCGCGAGGCCCCGCGCCGCGGCTCGCGCGAGCCCGCTTTCCGGTGCCGTCGGCGCAGATGGCGGAGCCACGCCGCGCGGTGCGGACGGCGGGTGCGATGCGGCGTCGGCGACGAGCCGCAGCAGTGCGCGCACGCTGGTCGCCTCGCTCGCGGCTGCGGGGGGCAGGCGCACGCCGAGCCGCTCCTCGAGGATGAGCCCGAGCGCCACCCATTCGAGCGAATCGATGCCGAGATCGAGCAGCGGGCTCGCATCGAGGCCGACCGGCTTCCCGGCATAGCGCACCTTCAGAATCTCGAAGGCCCTTCTCGCCGGCTCGGAGGCGAGGAGGGCGTCGT
The DNA here is from genome assembly GCA_023430145.1 of Pseudomonadota bacterium. Taxonomy (GTDB): domain Bacteria; phylum Pseudomonadota; class Alphaproteobacteria; order Rhizobiales; family Methylopilaceae; genus JAEZCD01. The sequence goes on along the minus strand of JAEZCD010000027.1, from coordinate 10,124 downwards.
CTTCGGGTTGCCGGGGCGCCTCCTCGGGAGCGGCGAGCCCCTTGCTCGCGCGGTCGTAGAGCGCCGGAAGCAGGAAGCGCCGATACTTGCCGAGGCGCGTCCGCGGCAGCGGCTGGCGGACGAGCGCGAAGCCCGCGAGGCGCAGATAGGCGGGCAGCGTGGAGCCGGCGCTGCCGAGCGCGACGCGGACGACGTCGGCGATCTGCGTGTTCCCGGTCCGGGCGATCGCATCGAGATCCGGGAGGACGAGCGCGACGAGGCGGCCGTCCTGTTCGAGCACCGCGAGCTCGCGGATGAAGGGACTCTGCGCATAGGTCCGCTCGACATCCTCGGGATGAACCTTCTTGCCGCCGCCGAGGACGATCGCCTCCTTGACGCGGCCGGTGACGTAGAGAAATCGGTCGGCATCGAGGCGCCCGAGATCGCCGGTGCGGAACCACCCGTCGGCGGTAAACGCGGTCCGCGTCGCTTCGGCGTTGCCGCGATAGTTTGTGAAGACGGACGGGCCGCGCAGCTCGATCTCGCCTTCGCCCGAGGGGTCGGCGCCGGCGACGCGCACCTCGCCGCCCTGGAAGGGGCGCCCCTCGCTGCCCAGCCGCTCGCGACCAGGCAGGTTGGCGGTGAAGCTCGCTGCGGTTTCCGCAAGGCCGTAGCCGCATCGCACGTCGAAGCCGAGCCCGACGAGGCGCCAGAGCGTCCTGTCGTCGAGGCGGGCGCCGCCGCTCACGAGAAGCCGCAGCTCCGGCCCGAGCCGCCCGCGCAGAGCCCCGAACAGGGGGCCGCCGAGGCGGATGCCGGCGCGGCGTGCGAGCCAGCCGCTCGTGCCGAGTGCGACGTCGGCAGCTCCGCGAAGGATCGGCCCGCGGCCCGCAAGGCGAGCCTCGATCGCGGCGACGAGAGCGCCGTAGAGCCGCGGCACGCCGACGATTGCCGTCACCCGCGCCTCTCTCAGCGCGTCGGCGATCTGCGGGCCGGCGACGGTCTCGGGAAAGACGACGGTCGTGCCGGCCTCGAGCGGCACGAACAGTCCGACGACCAGCGGGTAGACGTGGTGCAGCGGCAGCGGCAGCAGCACGCGATCCTGCGGCCCGACGAGGCGGGCCGCGGCCAGTGCCTCGACATTGGCGGCGATCTGCGCATGCGAGAGGAAGAAGCTCTTCGGCGGCCCGGTCGTGCCCGAGGTATAGGCGAGCATCGCCGGTGCCTCCGGATCGATCGGCGGCAGGCTCGCGTCGCCCTCCGGGTCCGGCGGCGCTGCGATAGCGGCGGCGACGGCCTCGTCGAGCGCGAGGATAGACAGCAACGGATCGATCGTCTGTAGGCTCCGCGCCCGCCCGGCCGTCGTCAGCACGCGGGAGCATCCGGCGTCGCGCAGGATGGCCGCGACCTCCGCATCGGCGGTGAGATCGTCGACGGCGACGACGATCGCGCCCGCCCGCCCCAGCCCGAGGCGTGCGAGAACCCATGCGCTGCCGGAGGGGCCGACGAGGGCAACGGGGTCCCGGTCGCGGACGCCCCATGCGCGCAGGCGGCACGCAATTGCCAGCGCGGCCCGCGAGACCTCGCCGTACGGCAGCGACCGCCCGCCGGCGGCGAAGTCGACGAGGCAGGGCTGATCGCCTCGAAGGACCATGCCCTCGATCAGCGTTGCGATGGTCCAGCGGCGTGTCATGGCGCTCGCCTATCGGCCCCGCGGAGGCGGCGCCTCGACCGGCCGCGGATCGGCGCTCCGAAGGAGCCATGTCCGCCTCGGCCGCGCGTTGAGCTTTATCAAGGCGCGGGCGCCGGATCGTTCCAGGCTGATGCCTGGATCCACAGCGGCAAGGCACATCCCGTGGACGCGACGCGCATCACCAAGCGGCCCGACGTGATCGCAGCCGCGAACCTGCGCGATTACGATGCCTATGTTCGCCGCTTTTCCTGGGAAGACGCACGCGCCCAGCTGAGCGGGCTGCCCGGCGGCGGACTGAACATCGCCTTCGAGGCGGTCGACCGCCGCGTGCTGGCCGGCGATGGCGATCGGTTGGCGATCAGGTGGATCGGCCGCGACGACGAGGTCCGCGATTTCTCCTTCGAGGGTCTGCGTGCGCAGACCAACCGGTTCGCGAATGCCCTGAGAGCCCGCGGTGTCGGCCCGGGCGACCGCGTGTTCTCGCTCCTCGGTCGCGTGCCGGAGCTCTACATCGCCGCGCTCGGCACGTTGAAGAACGGCAGCGTCTTCTCGCCCCTGTTCTCCGCCTTCGGACCGGAGCCGGTGAAGGCGCGGATGACGATCGGCGAGGCAGTCGCCGTCGTCACCACCGAGGCCTTCTACCGGCGCAAGATCGAGCCGTGGCGCAGCGAGCTTCCGAGCCTGGAGCACGTGTTCCTCACCGAGTGCACGAGCGCGCGGCCAGCCGACACGATCGACCTCGCCGAGGCGATGGAAGCGGCGTCGCCGGAGTTCCAGGTTGTCGCCACCGGCCCCGAGGACATGGCGCTCCTGCATTTCACGAGCGGCACGACCGGCAAGCCGAAAGGTGCCGTCCATGTCCACGCCGCCGTCATCGCGCACCACATGACGGGGCAGCTCGCGCTCGACTTCCACCCGGGCGACGTCTTCTGGTGCACCGCCGATCCCGGCTGGGTGACCGGCACCTCCTACGGCATCATCTCGCCGCTCACCAACGGCCTCACCATGATCGTCGACCAGGCCGAGTTCGACGCCGAGCGCTGGTACCGCATTCTCGAAGAGCAGAAGGTCACGGTCTGGTACACCGCGCCGACCGCCATCCGCATGCTGATGCGGGCCGGCACGGAGCTGGCGCGCAACGCAGACCTCTCGCGGCTGCGCTTCATGGCGAGCGTCGGCGAGCCTCTCAACCCGGAGGCGGTGCTGTGGGGCGTCGAAGCGCTCGGCAAGCCCTTCCACGACAATTGGTGGCAGACCGAGACCGGCGGCATCATGATCTCCAACTACGCCGCGATGGACGTCAAACCCGGTTCGATGGGCCGGCCGCTGCCGGGCATCGTGGCGGCGGTCGTCGAACGCGGCGCCGATGGCAGCGTGCGCGAGATCGACGCGCCGATGACGGCAGGCGAGCTCGCGCTGCGGCCGGGCTGGCCGTCGATGATGCGGGCCTATCTCGGCGAGGAGGAGCGCTACCAAAAATGCTTCGCGGGCGGCTGGTATCTCAGCGGCGACCTCGCGATGCGCGACGACGATGGCTACTTCTGGTTCGTCGGCCGCGGCGACGACGTCATCAAGAGCGCCGGTCATCTCATCGGCCCGTTCGAGGTCGAGAGCGCGCTGATGGAGCATCCCGCCGTCGCCGAGGCGGGCGTGATCGGCGTCCCAGATCCGACCGCCGGGGAGCTCGTCAAGGCGTTCGTCGCGCTCAAGCCCGGCTACGAGGAGAGCGAGGCGCTGAAGAAGGAGCTTCTCGGCCATGCCAGGAAGCGCCTCGGACCCGCCGTGGCGCCCAGGGAGATCGCCTTCCGTCGGAATCTGCCCAAGACACGCAGCGGAAAGATCATGCGCCGGCTGCTCAAGGCGCGCGAGCTCGGCCTGCCCGAGGGCGATCTGTCGACGCTGGAAAGCGACGAGCGATGACCGACAAGCCGCGCCTCGACCGCAGTCACGCGCAGCACCTCTACCGGCAGATGCTGCGCATCCGGCGATTCGAGGCGAAATGCGTCGAGATGTACCAAGCGCAGAAGATTCGCGGCTTCCTGCACCTCTATGACGGCCAGGAGGCGATCGCGGTCGGCGTCATGCAGGCGCTCGAGCCGCGCGATGCGGTCGTCGCCACCTATCGCGACCATGGACAGGCCATCGCCCGCGGCGTGCCGATGGGACCGATCATGGCGGAGATGTTCGGCACGCTCGAGGGCACCTGCCGCGGGCGCGGCGGCTCCATGCACCTGTTCGACCGCGCGACCCGCTTCTACGGCGGCAACGCCATCGTCGGCGCCGGCCTGCCGCTCGCGGTCGGCATCGCGATGTCCGACAAGGAGCTGCGGCCCGGCGCCGTCACCGCCTGCTTCTTCGGTGAGGGCGCCGTCGGCGAGGGCGAGTTCCACGAGGCGATGAACCTCGCCGAGCTCTGGCAGCTGCCGGTGCTCTTCGTCTGCGAGAACAATCTCTACGCCATGGGCGTGCCGCTCGAGATCGCCGAGGCGGAGACCGACATCTTCAGCAAGGCGAAGGCCTATCGCATCCCGAGCGAGATGGCGGACGGCATGAACCCGGTGATCGTCGAAGCGGCGGCACGCCGGGGAGTGGCCTCGATCCGCGCCGGCAACGGCCCCTACTTCCTCGAATGCCGGACCTACCGCTACCGGGCCCATTCCATGTTCGACGCGCAGCTCTACCGCACCAAGCAGGAGGTCGAGCTGTGGAGGGCGCGCGACCCGCTGCCGCGCACGCAAGCCTGGCTCTTGGAGAACGGCATGGCGTCAGACGAGGAGCTCGCGGGCATCGCGGCCGAGATCGACGCCGAGATCGAGGCGGCCGTAGCCTTCGCCGAGGCCGGCACGCCGGAGCCGGTCGATCAGCTGGAGCGGTTCGTCCTGATGGACGCGGTGCCGGAATGAGCGCGCCGGCCCGCATCACTTATCGCGAGGCCGTCCGGCAGGGTTTGCGCGAGGCGCTCGCGAGCGACCCGCGCACCTTCCTGATGGGCGAGGATGTCGGGCTCTACGGCGGTTGCTACGCCGTCTCCAAGGGGCTGCTCGACGAGTTCGGACCCACGAAGGTGCGCGACGCGCCGCTCGCCGAAAGCGGTTTCGTCGGCGCCTGCATCGGCGCGGCGATGACCGGCCTCAGGCCGATCGTCGAGATCATGACCTGCAATTTCAGCCTCCTGGCGCTCGACCAGATCGTCAACAACGGGGCGACGATTCCGCACATGTCCGGCGGCCAGTTCGCGGTGCCGCTCGTCATTCGAATGGCGACCGGCGGCGGCCGACAGCTCGCTGCCCAGCATTCCCATAGCCTCGAAGGCTGGTTCGCCCACATCCCCGGCATCAAGGTTCTCGCGCCCGGCACAATCGAGGATGCGCGGCACATGCTGAAGGCCGCGCTCGCCGACCCGAACCCGGTGCTGATCTTCGAGCACATCGTGCTCTACAATGCCGAGGGAGAGCTCGATCCGGCCGTCCGCGGCGTCGACATCGCGTCCGCGAAGATCCGGCGGCCGGGACGCGACATCAGCATCCTGACCTACGGCAACAGCCTGCCGAAGTCCCTCGACGCCGCCGATAAACTGGCCGCCGAGGGCATCGAGGCGGAGGTGGTGGATCTGCGCGTGCTCCGCCCGCTCGATGACGCCACCATTTTCGCCTCGGTCGCCCGCACGCGGCGCTGCCTGATCGTCGACGAAGGCTGGAAGAGCGGCTCGATCTCCGCCGAGATCGCCGCGCGGCTGGCGGAGAGCCTGTTCTTCGAGCTCGACGCGCCGATCCGCCGCGTCTGCAGCCGCGAGGTGCCGATCCCCTATGCCGCGCACATGGAGGAGGCGGCGCTGCCGCAGACGCCGGCGATCGTCGAGACCGCGCGGGCATTGGTGGGGCGGCGATGACGGACTTCGTGATGCCCTCGCTCGGCGCCGACATGGAGAGCGCCAGGGTCGCCGAATGGCTGGTCAAGCCGGGCGCCACGGTGAAGAAGGGCGACGTCGTCGCCGTCGTCGAGACCCACAAGGGCGCGATCGAGGTCGAGATCTTTTTGGACGGGGTCGTCACCGAGCTTTGCGCGGCGGAAGATTCGGTGGTGCCGGTCGGCGGGCTGTTGGCGCGTGTCCTCGCGCCCGGCGAGCAGGCCGCCGCAGTGCCGCCCGAAGTCCCGCCCGAGAAGCTAAAGGCAGCATCACCACTGCCCGCGGCGCCTCCCCTTCCCGCCGCAAGGCCCGCGCCGGTGGAGCGACCGTCGCCGCTCCCATCGCTCGGAGCGCGGGCAAAAGTCTCGCCCGCCGCCCGTCGCCGGGCGGTGGAGATCGGCGTCGATCCCGACCGGCTCGCCGGCACGGGCATCGACGGCTCGGTGACGCTCGCGGACGTCGAGCTCGCAGCCCGGACGGCGCCCGAGGCCGTCGTCGCGGAGCAACCGCGAGCCGCCGCGGTAGCCCCGCGAAAATCCCGCAGCGGCTTCGATCCGGCCGAGATGCGCAAGGCGATCTCCGCGGCGATGAGCCGGTCGAAGCGCGAGATCCCGCACTACTATCTGACCAGCACCATCGACCTCGGCCCGGCGCTCGTCTGGCTTGAGGCACACAACGACAAGGTAACGCCCGATCAGCGTCTGCTGCCGGCCGTGCTTCTGTTGAAAGCGACGGCGCTCGCGCTGCGCGAGAACCCGCAGCTCAACGGCTTCTGGGAGGACGGCGCCTTCAGGCCAGGCGCCGGGATCCACATCGGCTGGGCGATATGGCTCCGCGGCGGCGGACTGGTCTCGCCGGCGATCCATGATTGCGACAAGAAGAGCCTTCCCGAGCTGATGGCCGCACTGCGCGATCTCGTCGGGCGCGCGCGGACGGGCGGCCTGCGCAGCTCGGAGCTGATCGATCCGACCATCACGGTCACGAGCCTCGGCGATCGCGGGGCCGACGCCGTCATCGGCGTCATCTACCCGCCGCAGTTGGCGATCGTCGGCTTCGGGCGGGTCGCCGAGCGCCCCTGGTTGGCCGGCGAGCAGATTGTGAAGCGGCCCGTGGTCTCGGTCAGTCTCGCTGCGGATCATCGCGCCAGCGATGGCCACACCGGCGGCCTGCTGCTCGCCGCCATCGACCGCCTCCTGCAGGAGCCGGAGAAGCTATGAACGCCGTCGACATTCGGTCGGTGCTCCTCGAGGAGCTCGGCAACGTCGCGCCGGAAGCCGATCTGGATGCTCTCGATCCGAAGGCCGATCTGCGCGAGGCGATCGACATCGACTCGATGGACTTCCTCAACTGGGTCGCCGCAATCCACACGCGCCTCGGGGTCGACATCCCGGAGCGGCACTATGCGAAGCTGAGGACGCTGGCCGGGGCGGTTGACTATCTGGCGGCCGAGCTGGCGGGCCGGGCATGACGGCGGGGCCCACGATCACGCTGATGCTGGCCGGCGACGTCATGACCGGGCGTGGGATCGATCAGGTTCTGCCGCACCCGAGCGAGCCGGCACTGCACGAATCCTGGGCTCGGTCGGCGACGGAGTACGTCGAGCTGGCCGAGCGGGCGAACGGGCCCATCAAACGACCCGTGGCATTCGACTACGTCTGGGGCGACGCCCTGGACGCGATCGAGGACGGGCGGCCGGACGTGCGGATCGTGAACCTCGAAACCGCCGTCACCCTTGCCGATGTGCCCTGCCCGAAGGGCATCAACTATCGCATGCACCCCGCCAACGTGGCCTGCCTCGGCACGGCGGGGATCGATTGCTGCGTCCTCGCCAACAATCACGTCCTCGACTGGGGGGAAGCCGGCCTTCTCGATACGCTCGACGTGCTTCGGGCCGCCGGCCTGCGGACCGCCGGCGCCGGCCGCACCTGCGACGAGGCGGCCGCGCCGGCGGTCATCCCTGTCGCAGGCGTGGGGAGAGTGCTCGTCTATGCCGCGGCGTTCGCTTCGAGCGGCGTTCCCGCCGACTGGGCCGCGCTGGCCGACCGGCCGGGCATCAACTTCTTCCACAGCCCGTCGGACTCGGCTGCGACGCGCATCGCGGCCCGCATCCAGGCGGACCGGAAGGCGGGCGATATCGTCGTCCTGTCCGTCCATTGGGGCGGCAACTGGGGTCACGATATCCCGATCGCCGACCGGGCGTTCGCGAATCGATTGATCGCCGAGGGCGGTGTCGACGTGATTCATGGCCACTCCTCGCACCATCCGAAAGCGATCGAAGTCTACCGCGGCAAGATTGTCCTCTATGGCTGCGGCGACCTTTTGAACGATTACGAGGGGATCACCGGCTACGAGAATTACTCTCCCGACCTGGCTCTGCTGTACTTCGTCGAGATCGAGGTCCGAACGGGGGCGCTGGCCGGCCTCCGCATGGTCCCGCTCCGGATTCGCAACTTCCGGCTGGGGCGGGCGGAGGCGAGCGAGCGCGACCGGCTGCTGCAAACCCTGAACACCGAGTGCAGGCGGTTCGGCGGCAGCGTCGCCCCGGAGGGCGAGCGCGGCCTGCGGCTTTCGTCGCAGTGAAAGAGGGGCTCGAATCCAGCGCCGTATTTTCCGTAACACGCTAATTGACGGCGCGATTTATCGTACTACGATAATGGCGTGCGAATCATCTTCTCCCCCGCGAAGTGCCAAGCCACTCTCGATAGTCGCGGTCACGACTTCGCCGATTGCCCCAAGTTATTCCCAAGCCGCACGATGACGTTGAAGGACGATCGTGCCGACTATGGCGAGGAACGGTTTCAGACTTACGCTGGCTAGACGGGAGAATGGTGATGATCGTCTGGACAGCGAGCGGCACGGGTCGGCGAATTATTTCGATGAGGCACGTTCATGACAAGCAAGCGCAAAAAACTGCTCCCAACCTGGTCTGATCCGGACGACGCTCCGGATTGGACCGACGAGCAGATCGCCCGCGCGGAGATCGCGCATGGTGACACGATCATCAGGCCGGCGGCCGGTACACTCACCCGGCCGCGTGGCCGACCGAAGTCCGAGAGCCCGAAGGTGTCCTTGTCGCTTCGCATCGATCCGGCCGTACTCGCCCACTATCGCGCGTTCGGACCCGGATGGCAGGCGCACATGCAGGCCGCCCTCCGGGAGTATCTCGACCGGCCGGTGGCGAAGGCGGCGAGGCCGGCGAAGACCCTCGGACCGACGTTGGCCGCCGAGAAGACGAGCTCTCGGGTCGCGGCAAGCGCTCGCCCTGCCCGTGCAGCCCGCCGCCAGACCGGCTGAAGCGTTGCGCGAGGATGCTGCCGGATCGAGTTTTTGGAGGGTATCATGAGCAAAATCGCCATCGTCGGATCAGGCCTCGTCGGCCGCGCCTGGGCGATCACCTTCGCAAGGGCCGGCCACGAGGTGGTGCTATGGGATTCCCAGCCCGACGCGCCGGCGAAAGCGATCGACTACATCGCCCGCATTCTGCCGGACCTCGTGGCACACGATCTCCTCAACGGCGCATCCGAGGACGAGCTGCTCGCGCGCATCCGCGGCGCCTCCGGGCTGGATGACGCCTTGGCCGGCGCCGTCCACGTCCAGGAGAACACATCCGAGGACGTCGGTGTGAAGCGCGACGTCTTCGCCCGCCTCGACGCGGCGGCGGAGCCGACGGCGGTGCTGGCCAGCTCGACCTCGGCCATCCTGCCCTCGGCCTTCACCGAGACCCTGAAGGGCCGGGCGCGATGCCTCGTCGTCCATCCGATCAACCCGCCCTATCTGATCCCGGCGGTGGAGGTGGTGCCGTCGCCCTGGACCGATCCCGCCGTGGTGGAGAGGACGGCCGCCTTCATGCGCGCGGCCGGCCAGTCGCCCATCGTGATGAAGCGCGAGATCGACTGTTTCGTCATGAACCGCATGCAGGGTGCCCTGCTCGAAGAGGCTTTTCGCCTGGTCGCGGAAGGATATGCCAGCGTCGAGGACATCGACATCGGCCTTCGCGAGGGCCTGGCGTTGCGCTGGTCCTTCATCGGGCCGTTCGAGACGATCGAGCTGAACGCACCGGGCGGCGTCCGCGACTATGCCGAGCGCTATCAGCAGATGTACGAGCGCATCTTTCCGACCGTGCAGTGGCGCGCCGACTGGGCAGGCCCGGTGATGGACACGATCGAGGCGGAGCGGCGCAAGCTGCTGCCGGCCGACCGTTTGCAGGAGCGGCAGGCCTGGCGCGACCGCCGGCTGATGGCGCTCGCCGCGCACAAGAAGCGGGCCGAGAAGGATTTTGGGCGGTGACGCGGGCTGAGTGGCTACGGCTTGCACAGATCTCGCAGTCGCGAGGTTCCGGGCTCCCTCCCTCCTCTCGTGGGCTACCGGATTCACAGATCTCGTTCTGGACCACAGAACGATCGGGAGCCCGCGCTTTTCCCTCCCCTCGATGGGGCGGGTGGATCGCCCTGAGCCGCCGGCGAAGGGCGAGACGGGTGGGGTGCCAGCGCTGGGAGGGCTTCCCCCAGGCGGCAGCGGGCGATCGTCCTGCATCACAGGGATTCA
>JAEZCD010000002.1 GCA_023430145.1 Pseudomonadota bacterium | reverse complement strand
GCCTCCTGCGGCGTCACGCCGGTCACCTGAGCGAGATGAAGCATCGGTCAGGCTCCCTTCGGCTGGAAGGCCGGGTGGACGACGGCGCCGTCGCGGGTCAGCGCGGTGGCCTTCACGAGCTCGTCGTCCCACTTCACGGCGAGGGTCTTGGTCGCCTTGTCGATCAGCGTCTCGACGAAGGCGTAGAGGTTGCGGGCATAGAGCGCCGAGGCGGAGGCGGCGAGCCGGCCGGCGACGTTGGCGTGGCGCAGCACGGTGACGCCGCCCTGCTCGACGACCTCGCCGGAGCCGCTCACCTCGACATTGCCGCCGCGCTCGACCGCGAGGTCGACGATCACCGAGCCCGGCCGCATCGAGGCGACCATGGCGGCCGAGATCAGCCGGGGAGCCGGCCGGCCGGGGATCAGCGCGGTGGTGATGACGATGTCCTGCCGCGCGATATGGCCGGCGACGAGCGCCGCCTGCTTCTCCTTGTAGGCGTCGGACATCTCTTTGGCGTAGCCGGCCGCGGTCTCGGCCTGTCGAAACTCCTCGTCCTCGACGGCGATGAATTTCGCCCCGAGGCTCTCCACCTGCTCCTTCGCCGCCGGGCGGACGTCCGTGGCGGTGACGATGCCGCCGAGGCGGCGGGCGGTGGCGATCGCCTGCAGGCCGGCGACGCCGGCGCCCATGACGAAGATGCGCGCCGCCGGCACCGTGCCGGCCGCCGTCATCATCATCGGCAGCGCCCTGCCGTAGGCGGCGGCGGCGTCGACCACCGCCCGGTAGCCGGCGAGGTTGGCCTGGCTCGACAGCACGTCCATGACCTGCGCACGCGTGATGCGCGGCATCAGCTCCATGGCGACCGCGGTGGCCCCGGCCTGGGCGAGCGCCGAGAGCTCCGCCTCGTGGCCATACGGGTCCATGATGCCGACGACGAGCACGCCGGGCTTGGCGCCGGCGAGCGTTTCGGGCGCGGGACGGCGCACGCAGAGCACGATGTCGGCGCCGCTCACCGCGGCCGCGGCGCCCTCGACGACATCGGCGCCGGCGGCGGAGAACTCCGCGTCCGGTATGCCCGCCTTGGCGCCGGCGCCGGCGACGACGGCCACCGTCGCGCCGAGGCCGGCGAGCTTCTTCACCGTTTCCGGCGTCGCGGCGACGCGCGCCTCGTTCGCATCGGTCTCGGCAAGCACGGCGATGCGCATGGCATCTCCTCGGAAAGGATCGGGAGAAAGCGGCGAGCTGTCGAAACGCGCCCGCCCGAAGCGGCAGGCGGCGGCGAAAGGATCAGAGGAGGAAGATCGCCATCAGTACGACCACGAGGAGCACCGAGATCGTGCCCCATTTGGCGAGCGCGAGGAACCCCGCATAGGTGCGGTGGTGCTCGTCGTAGTCGTTCCCAGTCGCGGTCAGATATTCGACCGCACCGTGCTCGGCCATCGTCACGTTCCCCAAGACGCGGATACGACCCGAGCCTTTACGGCAACCCGGCCTTTCGATCAATGCCGTGCGTCATTCCGCGACAGGGCTTCGGCCGGCCGTCGATACGGCGCCGGCGGGCATGTCCGCATGATCCGGAGCGCACCCCGGTATGCCAGCGAGTGCCGTCGGAATGACTTGGGGAAGGTCGGCGAGACCTCGTCCGCTCGCCCGCGCCGAATGGAAAGCGGGCCGGCGACGACGCGCCGGCCCGCGATGAAGGATGCGGGAGGGCCTACGCCGCCTTCTCGCCGTGGCAGCAGGCCGGCGCTGCGGCCGCGGACCGCGGCTGCGTGCGGCCGTCGTCCTCGTACTCGTCGTGCCGGCGGACCCAGTTCATGGTGCTCGTCTCGTTGCGGCCCTTCGGCACGAGATCGAGGAACATGAACGTGCCGAGGAAGCTCTCGGCGCCGCGCGAATAGGTCGAATAGGTATGGAAGACGTCTCCGGCCTCGTCCTTATAGAAGACGCTGACGCCCTGCAGCTCGTCATAACCGTCCGTCATGCCGTAATTGTAGAAGACCTTCCCGGCGGCGAGCTGTTCCTTTGTGAAGGAAACGCCGAAATCATAGTTGAAGTCGCTGCCGAAGGAGGACACCCAGGGAAACTGCCAGCCCATGCGCTCCCTGTAGCGCTGGATCTCGGCCAAGGGCGCGCGGGAGACGGCGACGAAGGAGAGGTCGGCATGCTCGAAATGCTGCCGCGCCGCGTCGACGTGGTCGGCCATGAAGGAGCAGCCGGGGCAGCCCGCCTCCCAGCCCGGGCCGAGCATGAAGTGTTGCATGAGAAGCTGGCTGCGGCCGTCGAACAGGTCGGCCAGCGACAGTTTTCCGAACGGCCCGTCGAACCGGTAGGGCTTCTCCACCTTCACCCACGGGAGCGCGCGCCGTTCGCGAGCGAGCTCGTCATGCGCATGGGTGAGCGCCTTCTCCTTGGCGAACAGCGCCATTCGCGCCTCCAGCCATTTCTCCTGCGATACGACTTCGTGCTGCATGCTTGCCTCCTGTTCGGCGACGACCGGCCGCCATTACTTAACTAATAGGTTAAGTGTTTTCGCCGGGCTGTCAACCGGCTTTCGATCGCTGTCGCGCGTCATCCTTCCTCGGCCCGTCATCCCTCCCCCGGTCGTCATCCTGCGCGAAAGCGCGGGATCCAACTTTTCCGGCACCGCCGCGAAGATGGATCCTGCGGTCGAGCCGCAGGATGACGAGGCGGGTGCGGTCGAGCCGCAGGATGACGAGGCGGGTCCGGTCGAGCCGCAGGATGACGAGCGGAGCGCAGGTGCGTCGCCTCTGCCGGTCCCGCATCCGCCGATCGCCCACCATGCATCGCTCGTCCCCTACGAATCCGGGCGCCTCTATCGTAAAGACGGTTCCCCACCCCGGTTGCCGACACAGGCGAGCGCATGATTCTCATCGGCCAGTACGATTCCCCCTTCGTCCGCCGCGTCGGCATCGCCCTGACGCTCTACGACATGGACTTCGAGCATCGGCCCTGGTCGACCTTCGGCGATGCGGAGAAGCTCCGCGCCTACAATCCGCTCGGCCGCGTGCCGACCCTGGTGCTCGACGACGGCGAGGTGCTGATCGAGAGCCACAGCATCCTCGACTATCTCGACAGCCGCGTCGGGCCCGGGCGGGCGATGTTCCCGGCTGCCGAGCCCGACCGCCGCAGGGCCCTGAAGGTCGCGGCGCTGGCGACCGGGATGGCCGACAAGGCGGTCAGCCTGTTCTACGAGAAGCGGCTGCACGAACAGGTTTCCGACCTCTGGGTCGAGCGCTGCCGCGGCCAGATCGGCCGCGTGCTCGAGGCGCTCGAGGCCGATCGCGCGGCGCGCGACAGCGACTATTGGTTCGGCGACCGGATCGGGCATGCCGACATCGCCGTCGCCACCGCCCTGCGCTTCATCGCCGACGCGCATCCGGGCCTCGCGCCCATTGAGAGGCTCCCGGCACTGCGCGCGCATGCCGAGAAGCTCGAGGCGATGCCGGCGTTCCACAAGATCGCGCAGCCCTTCATCCCGCCGTCGTCGTGAGGCTGGCGGCGAGGGCGCCGCGCTTCAGAGCCTGAACTCGGCCCGCTCTTCGGCGTCGAGCTGGGCGATCAGACCGTGCTCCCAGGCGAGATATCGCCGAGCGGCATCGAGATTGCCGTCGTGCCGGTCGTGCACGAAGAACAGGTAGTCGATCGCCTCGGCGTCGCTCGGAACATCCGGCGTCGATTCGACCGGCAGCCCGGCGGCCCGCCAGGCTTTCGGATCGCCGCCGACGCGGACGATGTCTTTCACGCCCATCTCGCGAAGATCCTTCGCGGCGAGTGCCGTGATCTCCGGATCACCGGTGAGCATGACGGGGCGATCGGCGGCGGGGCCGAGAGCCCCGAGCCGCGGCCGGATCGCCCAGCGCGCGCCGGCGAGATGGTTCTCGCGGAACTCTATCGACGGCCGCAGGTCGAGCAGCGCGGCGCCCTTTTCGGCGCGCGCCAGCGCCTCGGCGGCCGAGACCTCCGGCAGCGGCTCCGGGGCGGGCGGGATGGCGCGGGAAATCCCCCAGCCGGCCGGTAGCCGGTCGATCTCCGGCAGCACGAAAACCTCGTAGCCGATCATCGCCAGCCAGACCGCCGCGAGCGTCGCCCGCATCCCCGTGTCGTCGGCGAGCACGATTCTGGCCCGGCGAACGCCGACCCAGCGGTCGGTCGCCTGCACGAGCTGCCCGCCGAGCGCATGCACGAACCCCTTCGGTGCCCCGGCGGCGTGCTCCTCGGGCGAGCGGACGTCGAAGGCGAACAGGCTGCGGTCCGGGTCGGCGGCGAGCTGCTCGACCCGGACGGCGTCGATCCAGTCGATCTTCTTGCCCTGCGCCAGCGCTCTCGCCCGGCCGCGGCTCGCCTGCCTGGCCTCTGCATCGAGCTCCGGCATCGGCGGCGCGACGCGGCCGTGCACCAGTTCGAGGCCCGCGAGCGCCCAGCCCTGCGTGCCGTTCTCGAGCGCGAAGACGGGGTTCGGCACGCCGCCGAGCAGGAGACCCGCCGCGCCGACGAGGCTGCGGGTACGCCCGGCACAGTGGACGACGATCGGCACGTCCGGATCGCTCGCCACCGCGGCGAGCCGGTGCAGCAGCTCGCCGTTCGGCAGGCACTCGCCGCCCGGCACCGCCATCTTCCGATGCTCGGCCGGGGGGCGGGCGTCGAACAACAGGTGCGGCACGCCCTCGCGCTGCCAGCGCGCGAACTCCTGCGCGCTCACCGAGCGCACGTGCCAGGCGCGCTCGGCGAGCTCGCCGAGGGTTTTCGTCGGCACGTTGACGCCCTTGAAGAGCGTGAAGCCCGCCGCGCTCCAGGCCGGCGTGCCGCCGGCGATCACCGAGACGTCCGAATAGCCGAGCTCGGCGAGGCGCCGCGCCGCGCGCTCGGCGACGCCGTCGCCGCCGTCGATCAGGAGGATCGGCACACCCCGCCGCGGCACGAGAGCGGGCGCCTCGGTCTCGAGCGCGCTGTAGGCGCAGGGGACGGCGAACAGCGGATGCCCCTCGCCGAACTCGCCCGCCTCGCGGACATCGAGGAACGCGACCTCGCCGGGCGCATGCAGGATCGTCTTGGCGTCGGCGGGGGTGATGGACTTGGACACGGTGTCTCCTGGGACGAGAATGGCAGGCGCAACCAGCAAGGGCAGAAAGCCTGGGTCCCCTTCCCCGAGCTTCGCCCGGCCGGGGACGCCACCACGGAAACGCGGTGTCGTCCCCGGCGCGCCGAAGGCGCGGGAAGGGGACCCAGAAGCGGCCGTCCGGAACGAGACGAGCGCCGGTGTCAGCCACCAGGGTGGTTGCAGCCCCTCATACAGCGGCTTCGGCGGCTTCCGAATAGGGCAGCGGCTCGCGGCCGGCGAAGAAGTCGGCGAAGGCGTCATAGACCAGATCCGGCCGGTGCTCGGCCGGGTAGTGGCCGGTCGGGATCGCCCAGCCGCGCAGGTCCGGCGCCCATTCGCCCCACGCTTCGAGCGGCCGGAAATGGCGGCCGACATGGCTGTTCGAGCCCCACAGCGCCAGCACCGGGCATTCGATCCGCCGCTTGCCGAAATCGGCGCTGTCCATGGCGAAATCGAGCGTCACCGTCGCCCGATAATCCTCGCAGATGGCATGAATCTGCTCGGGCGTCGTGCAGCGGGCGTATTCGGCGAGCGCCTCGGGCGTGAAGATGTCGAGGCCCACCCCCTTCTTGTTGAGCTTGTAGCGGATGTAATAGTCGAGGTCGGCGCAGATCAGCTTCTCGGGGAATGGCTCCTTCTGCGCCATGAAGAACCAGTGATACGATTCCAGCCCCCAGCCGAGCGTGATGTTGGTCAACAAGTGATGCGTCGGCACGATATCGAGCGCCGAGAAGGCGGTCACGCGCGCGGGCCGGTCGAGCGCCATGCGGAAGCCGACTCGGGCGCCGCGATCGTGCCCGGCGAGCCCGAATTCTTCGAAGCCGAGCGCCGACATCACCTCGAAATTGTCCTCGCCCATCGCCCGGAACGAGTAGGCGGCATGGTCCTCGCCGCCCGGCGGCTTGGCGCTGTCGCCATAGCCGCGCAGGTCCGGCGCGACCACGGTGAAATGCTGGGCCAGCGACGGCGCCACCTTGTGCCAGCTGACGAGCGTCAGCGGATTGCCGTGCAGGAGAAGCAGCGGCGGGCCGCTGCCGCCGACGGCGACCTCGATCTCGGCGCCTTTGGTCCTGATCCGTCGGCGCTGGAACCCGGTCATGAGGTCCGGGCCGTGCGGCAGCAGGCGCTTGCCTTCGCCGGGCCGCGTATGCGTCGTTTCCAGCGCCGTGTTCATCGGCTCGATCCCTCGTTTCGGGAATGCATATTGTCAACAATATGCATCGCCTGCTACGGGGAATGCACCCGAACACGAGCGACATGATGGCCAGCGCTTCCTCCGACACGTCCCCCCTCCCCCGCCTCGCCCTCCTGCTCGGCGACTGCACCGGCATCGGCCCGGAAATCGTCGCCAAGGCGCTGGCGGAGGGCTCCGTTCGCGCGAAGGCGCGGATCGTCATCGTCGGCGACGCCCGGGTGCTCGAGCGCGGCATGGCGATCGCCGGTGCCGATTTCCCCTGGCGAAAAATCGAGCGCGGCGTCGCCAACGATTGGGACGGGCCGGAGGTGCCGGTGATCGATCTCGGCAATGTCGACCCGGATGCGGTCGGGACCGGAAAAGTGTCGGCCGAGTCGGGGCGCCTCACCGGCGAGACGCTGGCCTACGCGATCGACATGGCCAAGCGCGGCGAGATCGACGCCATCACCTTCGCGCCGCTCAACAAGGCGGCGCTGTATGCCGGCGGCTGGCGCTTTCCGGACGAGCACAAGATGTTCGCCAACCTGCTCGGCCACAAAGACTATTTCTCCGAGATGAACGTGCTCGACGGGCAGTGGATGTCGCGCGTCACCTCGCACGTCTCGCTGCGCGAGGCACTTGATCTCATCACCGAGGACTCGATCGTCGACGCCATCGGGCTCGCCGACCGCACCATGCGCCGGGCCGGGATCGACAAGCCGCGCATCGCGGTGGCGGCGCTCAACCCGCATGCCGGCGAGAACGGCCTCTTCGGCCGCGAGGAGATCGAGCTGATCCGGCCGACGGTGGAAAAGGTCGCCGCGACCGGCATCGACTGCCGCGGGCCGTACCCGGCCGACACCGTCTACATCAAGGCCTTCGCGGGCGAGTTCGACAGCGTCGTCGCGATGTATCACGACCAGGGCCAGATCGCGACGAAGCTGAAGGGTTTTAACCGCGGCGTCACCGTAACGGCCGGCCTCGATACGGTGTTCACCACGCCCGCGCACGGCACCGCCTTCGACATCGTCGGCAAGGGCGTCGCCTCGCCCGGAGCACTCCAGACGGCGATCGGCCTCGCGGCGCGCCTCGCCGGCAACCGCAACGCCGCGTGAAGGCAGCATCGTGAGCAAGGAACGCGCCTACAAGATCGCCGTCGTCGCCGGCGACGGCATCGGCCGCGAGGTCATTCCGGAAGGCATGCAGGTGGTCGAGGCGGCCGGCCGGAAGTTCGGCTTCTCGGTCGCCTGGAAGGAATTCGACTGGTCCTGCGAGCGCTTCGCCAAGACCGGCCGCATGATGCCGGAGGACGGCATCGAGCAGGTCAAGCCGCACGATGCGATCTATCTCGGCGCGGTCGGCTATCCCGGCGTGCCCGACCACATCTCGCTCTGGGGCCTGTTGATCCCGCTGCGCCGCGAGCTCGAGCTCTACGTCAACATCCGGCCGGTGCGTCTGCTCGAGGGGATCGAATCGCCGCTCGCCGGGCGGACGAAGAAGGACATCGACTTCATCGTCATCCGCGAGAACTCGGAAGGGGAATACTCCTCTATCGGCGGCCGCGTCCTGCCCGGCACCGAGAACGAGTTCGCGATCCAGGAATCGGTCTTCACGCGCCGCGGCACCGACCGCATCCTCGACTACGCGTTTCGCCTCGCGCAGACGCGGCCGCGCAAGCACGTCACCTCGGCGACCAAGTCGAACGGCATCTTCCACACCATGCCGTTCTGGGACGAGCGCTTCACGGCCGCGAAACAGCGCTTCCCGGATGTCGGCACGGCGCAGTTCCACATCGACATCCTCGCCGCGCATTTCGTCCTGCACCCGGACTGGTTCGACGTCGTGGTGGCGTCGAACCTGTTCGGCGACATTCTCTCCGATCTCGGGCCTGCGGTGGCGGGCTCGATCGGCATCGCCCCGTCCGGCAACATCAATCCGGAGCGCGCCTATCCGTCCATGTTCGAGCCGGTGCACGGCTCGGCGCCCGACATCGCCGGAAAAGGCATCGCCAACCCGATCGGCGCCATCTGGTCGGCGGCGATGATGCTGGACCATCTCGGCGAGGCGGAGGCCGCGAACGCCATCGAGCGAGCGATCGAAAAAGTCCTGGTCGATCCGGACGCCCGCACCCGCGACCTCGGCGGCAAGGCCGACATGCGCCGCTGCACCGAGGGCGTGCTGGCGGCGATTTGAGTGTCCCTCTTCCCTCTCCCAGGGGGAGAGGGTGCCCGCGAAGCGGGCGGGTGAGGGGCCACCGAGCTTCAGAACGGGCGCCGGAACCCCTCACCCGTCGCCTTCGGCGACACCCTCTCCCCCTGGGAGAGGGAAGATTCCAAAGGACCTCCCAATGAAGACCTACCGCATCGCGGTCATCCCCGGCGACGGCATCGGCAAGGAGGTGATCTCCGCCGGCACCGAGATCCTCGAGCTGCTGGCCGAGCGCGACAAGGGCTTCCTATTCGAGTTCACCGACTACGACTGGGGCTCGGACTACTACAAGAAGCACGGCCGCATGATGCCGGCCGACGGCACGGCGCAGATCCGCGATGCTGACGCGATCTTCTTCGGCGCCGTCGGCGCCCCGGACGTGCCCGACCACGTCACCCTCTGGGGGCTCCGGCTCGCCATCTGTCAGCCCTTCGACCAGTACGCCAACATCCGCCCGATCCGAGTATTGCCGGGCGTCAAAAGCCCGCTCGCCGACCTCGATCCGGCCGATCTCGACTGGGTGATCGTGCGCGAGAACTCGGAAGGGGAGTATTCCGGCCATGGCGGCAGAGCCCATGCCGGCCTGCCGGAGGAGGTGGCGACCGAGACCTCGATCTTCACGCGCGCCGGGGTGACGCGCATCATGCGCTTCGCCTTCGCGCTCGCCCAGTCGCGGCCGCGCAAGCTCCTGACCGTGGTCACGAAGTCGAACGCGCAGCGGCACGGCATGGTCTTTTGGGACGAGATCGCCGCGGAGGTGGCGAAGGAGTTCCCGGACGTGACCTGGGACAAGATGCTGGTCGACGCCATGACGATCCGCATGACGCTGAAGCCGGCCTCGCTCGACACCATCGTCGCCACCAACCTGCACGCCGACATCCTGTCGGATCTGGCGGCCGCGCTCGCCGGCTCGATCGGCATCGCCCCAACCGGCAACGTCAATCCGGAGCGGCGCTTCCCCTCGATGTTCGAGCCGATCCACGGCTCGGCCTTCGACATCACCGGCAAGGGGATCGCCAACCCGGTCGGCACGTTCTGGTCGGCGAGCCTGATGCTGAGCCACCTCGGCGAGGACAAGGCGGCGGCGGCGCTGATGCGGGCGATCGAGCGCGTCACCGCCGATCCGGCCCTGCACACGCCCGATCTCGGCGGGGTGGCGACGACGCGCCAAGTGACCGACGGCGTCGCCGAGGCGCTGCGCGGCGACAATCTTTTGGGGTGAGTCAGGCCTTTTTGTCATTCCGGGGCGCGAGCGCAGCTCGCGAGCCGGAAATGCCGACAGGACGCTCCGCTTCCGTCGCGGATTCGCCGCTCGCCGGGGACGACGCCGGCTTGCTTCCTGCCTGCCGGCGCTGCAGGCCACTCCTGAGGCGGTTGCGCCAGCCGCGGAGCCGGACATAGGCCTGCTCGCCGGCCACCGCGAGAAGAAAGGCCGGCGAAGACCGCCGGCCGACGTCGATCAGTAGGCTGAGCGTCGGTCGGTGGCCGGACCAGAGCTGGCTCATGAAGCCGCCCTCCGGCGAGCACGACTCGATCGCGGC
Organism: Pseudomonadota bacterium; assembly: GCA_023430145.1. Lineage (GTDB taxonomy): Bacteria > Pseudomonadota > Alphaproteobacteria > Rhizobiales > Methylopilaceae > JAEZCD01. Next base: position 10,030 of record JAEZCD010000002.1, on the reverse strand, counting down.
GATCGCCGGCGTGGCGAAGAGCTGCTCGGTCAGCCTGTCGATCAGCAGAACGCCGGGCGAATATTTCTTGAACTCGGCCTCGAACGCGGTTTTCCAGGTATAGGCCATGCTGCCGCAATAGAGCAGCACCTGCGCCGCGATCGGCCGGCCGTCGAGACGCAGCAGCGCCACGGAGGCATCGCCCCGGGCAACGAGATCGGCGACGAGTCGCCGCGCGAAGGCGGCATCGGCCGCATCGCAGAGCAGCGCCGTGCCCGCATCCCCTTTCCAGCTCGCCGCCTCCATGGCGAGGAAGATCTCGAAGGCGGCCTTCACCGCGTCCGGATCGCGATCGTTGACGATGTCGACCGTGCCGAGGGCGGAGAGCCGGTTCCAGTCCTGGCGCAGCTTCTTGCGCGTCGATCCGGACTCCTTCCGTCCTGCCCCCCGGGAGGCGTAGGGGCGCTCGCCTTCGCCGAGCATGAAAAGCCGGTTGCCGCGCAGCGCGAGCGCCTGTCGCAGGGCCACGCAGGCCGCCGATTCGGCGTCGAGGTATTTCAGCCGCAGCACGCTCGGCAGCTTCCGCTCGCGCTCGATGGCGTCGAGAAAGGCACCGATGACCGCATCCAGGTGCCCCGCGTCGATCACCGGCATCGAGGCGAAGGCATATTCGTAAGGCGGTGCGGCGAGGAGCGCCGGGGCGAGCGGCATCCGCCGCCATTTCCGCAGGCCCCAGAGGCCCAGAAGGCGGCCGTCGTCGGCATTCCATGCGGTGAGGACGACGACGTCCGCGAACCGGAGGGAGGCGGCCGCGCGCAGAGCCACCGGGTTCATGAAGACGTTCTCGGGAGCCCGCCGGACGAGGTCGTCCCAAGCCGCGTCGAGGGCCGCATCGGGCCCGCCAACGTTTACGATGATTTTAGACATCGGCCGCTTCCGAGCCTTGCGCGGTTGCTTACCGTGCCACAATCGGCTTGTAAGGAGATTAAGGACGACACGGAGGGCGGAGTCGCCCCGCCGCCGAGGCGCATCGGCCGCTCGGCGGCCGATCGCTGCAGGGCGCCGCGCAACGCATCAACGAGAACGGCCGCATGCGGGAAGCAGATGTCGCCATCGTCGGTTCGGGCCTCGCCGGCTCGGCCGCCGCCGCCATGCTCGGCAGAGCCGGCTACGCGGTGGCGGTCATCGACCCGCACGCAGTCTACCCCGCCGACTTCCGCTGCGAGAAGCTCGACGGCCCGCAAGTCGCGGTGCTGAGGAAGACCGGCCTCGCCGACGCGGTGCTGCGCGCCTCCACCCTCGATGGCGAGGTCTGGGTGGCCCGCTACGGGCACCTCCTCGAGAAGAAGCCGAGCGACCAGCAGGGCATCCTCTACGACACGCTCGTCAACACCGTCCGCGGCGAGATCCCGGACAGCGTCACCCGCATCAAGGCCAAGGCGACGGCGATCGAGACCGGGCCCGACCGGCAGAAGCTCACGCTCAACACCGACGAGACGATCGACGCCCGCCTCGTGATCGTCGCCAACGGCCTCAACGCCGCCTTCCGCCACGCCGCGCTCGACATGCCGCGCGAGGTGCTGAGCGAGTGCCATTCGATCACCATCGGCTTCGACTTCCTGCCCGTCGGCCGGCCGAGCTTCGACTTCCGGGCGCTCACCTACTACCCCGAGCGCTGCTCGCGCCGGATGGCCTACCTCACTTTGTTCCCGATCGGCTCGGTGATGCGCGCCAACCTCATGGTCTACCGGACCATGGACGACCCCTGGCTCAGCCACATGCGCCACCAGCCGACGGACGGCCTGCGCCAGATAATGCCGAGGCTCGGGCGGATCACCGGCGACTACGATGTCGACGAGGCAGTGAAGATCCGGCCGGCCGATCTCTACGTCACCAAGAATTATCGCCGCGCCGGCGTGGTGCTGGTCGGCGACGCCTTCGCCACCTCGTGCCCGGCGGCCGGCACCGGCACGCTGAAGGTCTTCAACGACGTCGAGCGGCTCTGCAACGTGCACGTCCCCCGCTGGCTCGAGACGCCCGGCATGGGCGCCGAGAAGATCGCCGCCTTCTACGACGATCCGGAGAAGCAGGCGATCGACCGCCATTCCTACGAGAAGGCGTATTTCCTGCGCTCGCTGTCGATCGATCCGAGCCTGCCCTGGCGAGCGCGGCGCGACCTGCGCTTCGCCGCCGGCTATGCGGCCGGGCTCGTCCGCCAGATCGGACGCCGCGCTCCGATCGGCACGCCGGATCGCGGCGAGCCGGCCGCCGGAATCGGCAAGTCGGCCTGAGGCATCGGCATCGGCCGGGCAGCGCTTGTTTTCGGGTCGTTAACTATATCTTGGCCGATACGGTGTTCTGTGCTCCCGTTGCGCCGCGCGCCCGGAGCCTCTCGTCTTGCCTCCAATCACGCTGCTGATCTGCGTCGCCTTCCTCGGCGCCGAGCTTCGGGCCGGCTACGCCTGCATCGACCGGCGCGGCGCCCTGCCCGCCGGCGACCGGCCGACGCTGCGCGCGCGGCCGATGATGTTCGCCTTCCTGTTCTCCTGGGCGCTGCCGCTGTCCTTCCTGCCGCTCTACGCCGCGACCCTGCCCGCCCGGTTCGTCGACCTGCCGCAGAACTGGATCATGGCGGTGCCGATCTCGGCGGAGATGCTGTTCGCCTTCCTCGCCGCCGTTCTGTCCGGATCGCTCGCGGACCGGCGCGGCTGGCGGGTGCCGGTGCGCATCGGCCTCTACATCTCGGCGATTGCGGCAGTTCTATCTGCGGTTGCCGAGTCTTTCGAATGGCTGGTCCTCGCTCGCGCGGCGACCGGCTTCGGCTATGGCCTCACCTGGGTCGGCATCCAGGGCCTCGTCGTCCGCGAGAGCCGGCCGGAGACGCTCACCTTCGGCGTCGCCAATCTCACCGCGGGGATCTTCAGCGGGCATTTGCTCGGCGCCGTCGTCGGCGGCTGGATCGCCGACGTCGCCGACTACCGGACCGTGTTCCTCGTCAGCGCCGTCAGCATCGGCGCTCCCGCCCTCTACCTCGCGACGGTGATGCGCGGACGGCACCAGGGTGCCCAGCTTGCCGCCGCCGATCTGCGCCCGGGCCGGGTCCTCGCCCTCCTTTCGAACCGCAATTTCGTCGTCCTCCTGCTCGGCAGCGTCATCCCGTTCTCGATCGCACAGGTGGGCCTGCTCTACTACGCGGCGCCGGTGCTGCTGCGCGCGGAAGGCTTCAGCCGTGCCGAGATCGGCCAGGTCATCGCGCTCTACTCCGGCACGCTGGTGTTCGTCGCGCCGTTCGCGGCGCGGCTGATCGACCGGCGGCCGAACAAGAAGATCTTCATCGTCGTCGGCGGCCTGCTCGGCAGCGCCGCGCTCCTCTGCCTGTTCGTGGCCACCGATGCGCAGGCGGTCATCGCCGCCACTCTGGCGCTCGGCCTCGCGAGCTGCGTCGGCGGCGCCGCGAACTCGTCCTACGCCCTGCAGTTCGAGGATATAAGGCGCCTCGGCGTCGCTTCGGCGACCGGCGTGCAGAGGGCGGCCGACAAGCTCGGCCAGATGCTGGGCCCGCTGACGGTGAGCGCGCTGTTCGGAGTCGCCGGCCTCGCCGAGGCGGTGGCCATCACGGGCGGCGTGTATCTCGTCGCCACCATGGTCTTCCTGGTCGTCGCCGGCCGGCCGGGACGGAGGGGAGAAGAACGCCACATGCCGGGCGGCGATGCAGTCCAGGCCTGACCCTCAAGACTTCATGCCCAACACGCGGAATTGCGTTGACGCTTTTGCTGCGACTTACGATTGCTTACGTATGCTCGCGGCAGTGAAACCCTTTCTCAACAACCGCGCGCTAAGGAGCAACCTCCGTCTTTCTCGGAGAGCCAGGCAATGAACCGCTGGATCGCTCCGATGGGGTTCGGCCCGCTCGGCCGGACGATCGTCGCTCTGATCATGTCCGCCGCGCTCGCGCTGGCGGCGAGCGCTCCTTACGCCTTCGCCGGCTCGCGCGACGCCGAGTACGCGACGACGCCGGTCGCCAAGGACGGCGGCAAGCGCTGGCGCATCGGCTACTACGAGGGCGGCCAGTACACGGACTACGAGATCATCCTCAAAGCGATCGTTCGCGGCCTCATCGATCTCGGCTGGGTCGAGCCGCTGAAGATGGATCCGACCAACAATCCCGAGCCCGGGGGTTTTTGGCGCTATCTCGCCGCCAACGCCAAGAGCCGATATATCGAGTTCGTCCCCGACGCCTATTATGCGCCGGGCAATTTCGACCCGAGCCAGCGTGCGGCGGTGAAGGCGAAGGTGCTGGAGCGGCTGAACGGGGGCGACATCGACCTGATGCTGGCCTTCGGCACGTGGGCCGGGCAGGATCTCGCCAACCGGCAGCACAGGGTCCCGACCGTCGTCGCCTCGACCAGCGACCCGATCGGCTCCGGCATCGTCGCGAGCGCGCTCGACAGCGGCCTCGACCATCTGCACGCCAAGGTCGAGCCGGGACGCTATCAGCGCCAGGTGGCGCTGTTCCACGACTTCTTCGGCTTCAAGAAGCTCGGCGTCGTCTACGAGGACAGCCGCGAGGGCCGCACCTTCGGCGGCATCGACGCGGTGGAGGAGACCGCCAAGCAGCGCGGCTTCGAGATCGTCCGCTGCAACACACCCTTCAACGGCGTCTCGCGGAAGCAGGCCGAGGAGGGCATCATCCGCTGCTACAACGAGATCGCCAAGTCGGCGGACGCGGTCTACATCACCGTGCACCAGGGCGTGACGCTCGACAGTATGGAGCAGCTCCTGGCGCCGCTGATCGCCGCCAAGATCCCGACCTTCTCGATGAACGGCACCAACGAGGTGAAGCACGGCGTGCTGATGAGCCTGTCGCAGGCCGGCTTCTCGGACGTCGGCCGCTTCCACGCCGAGACCATCGCCCGCATCTTCAACGGCGCCAAGCCGCGCGACCTCGAGCAGCGCTGGTACGCGCCCGCCAAGCTCGCCATCAATCTCGAGACCGCCCGGCTGATCGGCTACCAGCCGAACGTCGACACTATGCTCGCTGCAGATCAAGTGTACGAGCGTACGCTGAAACCGGGCGCGGCGAAGTAGTCGCAGGCGCCGCCGCCGGCCGCGGCCGCGGCGGCAGCACGATCCGCCGCCTGCGGATGAGCTCGCGCAGGCTGCGTGGCGACCGGTCCGACCCCTCCCAGAAGGCGATGCTGCGGTCGGCGCCGGACCTCCCGGTGCGCAGCACGTGGTTCGGGAAGGCGAGCATCCACCGCTCGTCCGGCGGCAGCCCCTCGGTGGCGATCGCCAGCACCTCGCGGCAGAGATCGGCGACGCCGAGGCCGTCCACCTCGCCGGCGAGGCCGTCGGCGACCGCCCGCTCGCGCAGGGCCCGCAGCCGTTTCCAGCCCCAGCGGTAGACGAGCGCCTGCGAGGCCGCCAGATTGCGGATCAGGCCGGCCTGGATGGCGCTCGCCGAGACGACGCAGGACCGCGCGACCGCCGGCTCGGCTTCCCCGACGAGCTCGCGATCGGGAAAGTTCGAGCCCGGCGCCCGGCCCTCGATGTAGAGATAGCGGGCGTGGCGGGCGAACAGATCCTCGAGGCCGCCCGAGCGCGACATGGCGTCGAAGAAATCGCCGACCTGCGGCACGGTCGCCAGCGCGTAGCGGATGCGCGCGTCGAGGAACTGCGCGAACTGCAGATGCTCGATGTGGCGCACCGAGGGCACGACGTCGATCGCCCGTCCCGAGGACTGGCAGATGCCGTGCCAGAGCCCGCCGCCGAGGAACTCGAGACCGCTCGGATCGCCGATGATGCGCAGCATGCCGCCGGCGTTCTTGTAGTCGCCGCTGCCGCCGACCGGCAGCATCTGGATCGCCGTGCCGGGACCGAACATCCAGGCCATGTAGTCGCGCAGCTCGCCGAAGGGCGCGTCGGGCAGCCGCTGCAGGCGCTCGTCGCCGTGATAATGGGCGCCTGCGAACATGCGCGGCCAGATCGTCAGCCGGTTCTCCTTGAGGCCGGTCAGCCGGCCGCCCTCAAAGGGGCTGTTCGCGTAGAGCGCGATCAGCGCCGGCGCGAGGCCGAGGACGACGTTCAGCGCCGCCACGGCGCGGTCGGCGGAAACCGCGATCGTCGGGCCGTTCTGCGCCTTGGCGTCGACGCCGACGCTGTGGTTCCAGCCGCGGACGCCGACCCAATAGTCGTAGATCGCCTTCGGTGCGCGGACGCCGCTGTAGAAATCGGGACTGATGGCGACGTCCGGATGCTCGGAGAAGTTGAGGATGGTCGCATCCTCCTCGGCGAGCGCATCGACGACGTCCTCGAGCTCCTCGGCGATCAGCTCGTTCAGCGCGGCGAGCCCGCCGGGCCCGCCGGTGACCGGCCCGATCGCGCTCTCGAGATTGTTGAAGGCATTGTCGAGCGAGGAGTTGATCAGCGGCGAGACGACGGCGAAATCGCGCCCGTTGACCGTCTTCAGCACCGGGCCGAGGCCGCGGGCCTGCTTGCGGCGGGCGAGCGAGCGGAAGAACGGGCCGACGGCGTGCGTCGCCCCGTCACGCCCGGCGACGACCATCTCGAGCTCGAGGCCGAGCTGCTCGCACGCCGTCGCGGCCGGCCGAAATTCCCCCACCCAACTCATCGGCCGTTGCCGTCGTCCCAAGGCATTAGCGTTAATGCATCGTTACCACCAGCATGCCGGGGAACCGCGACAAAATCGATAAAACTCGATTAAAATTTTAGCAAATAGTTAACCGACTTGCCCGTTTCGAGCATTCTCCGGCGACCATCCGGCCGAGCCCTGCGCTGCGGCCGCTCAGGGGCGATGGGGGAGGGCGGCCTCTGCGCGGCGGGGTCGTCGCCCGGCCCAAATGCCGCTAACATTGTCCGAATGGATGCAACCGGGCGATAACCATCGAGATTATTTGTGATTTTACACGTCGTCGCTTTACCGTTGATACAGGCGTGGAAGGCACCTTGAGAACATGCACCTCCCATTCGGCAGCAGGTTGAGGGCCGCGATGCTCCGGGGCCCGGGCCCGAGCATTCGGGTCCGGCTGTTCCTGCTCTTCACGCTGCCGATCGCCCTGCTGCTGCTGAAGGACGCCGTCGAGCTCGGCAACCGCTACAGCGACAGCCTCGCCGCGGCACAGGACCGGGCGATCGCGCTCGCCCGCGACGGCGCCGACCGCCAGGCGGAGCTGATCTCGGAGGTGCGCACCCTTCTCAACGTCTTCAGCCATGTCGACGAGATCGTCGGCGGCACCCAGGACCGCTGCCGCGCGTTCCTCACCGGCGCGACGCGCGAGAAGCCGTGGCTGAAGGGCCTCTGGGTCGCCAATGGCGACGGCGAGGTGGTCTGCTCGACGGTGCCGGGCAGCGCCGGCCTCAACCTCGCCTCGAAATCCTACTTCACCAAGGCGGTGCGGGACCGCAACTTCGTCGTCGAGCACTACGTGCTCGGCGCGACCCGAGGCGTGCCGGCGATCATCGCCGCGCTGCCTGTCATGTCGGCGGACGGCACCCGGGTCGAGCGCGTGCTGCTCGCCAGCCTCGACCTCTCCTGGCTCACCAAGATCAGCGACGAGGTGAGCAAGACAGTGGGCGCCGTCGTGCTGCTGACGAGCGAGGAGGGGACGGTCCTCGCCCGCAACCCCGACCTCAACAACCTCGTCGGCCTGAACTTCGCGAACCATCCGCTGCTCGCGGCGCTCCGGGAGAGCACGCAGGGCAACCTCGATATCGACGATCTCGACGGCAAGACCAAGATATTCGGCTTCGCCCGGCTGCCGAGCACCAAGGCCAGCCTCGCCGTCGGACTGCCGCGCGACGAGATCCTCGCCGGCGTCAACAACGACCTCTGGCGGTCGCTCTACCAGCTCATGATCATCGGCGCGACCGGGCTCGTGGTCGCCTGGTTCGGCGGCGAGGCGCTCGTCGTCAAGCCGATCCGCGAGCTCGCCAGCGTCGCCTCGCGCTTCGGCGCCGGCGATTTCTCCGACCGCCGGCAGCTGATCGCCCGGCGCGGCGAGTTCGGTCTCCTGGAGTCGGCCCTGCAGGACATGGCGGCGCAGATCGAGCGGCGCGAGCTCGGGCTGCGCAACACCGCGACGCAGATGGCCTCGCTGGCGGAGATCGACGCCCTCACCGGCCTGTCGAACAGGCGCAGCTTCGACAACAGCCTCGCTGCCGCCTTTCGCAGGAACACGCCCGAGGGACCACCCTCGACCATTGCCGTCCTGCTCATCGACGTCGACCACTTCAAGCGCCTCAACGACCGCCTCGGCCACCTCGCGGGCGATCGGGCGCTGAAGCGCGTCGCCGCCGCGCTGCGCACCACGGTGCCGCAGCGGAGCAGCATCGTCGCCCGCTTCGGCGGCGAGGAGTTCGCGATCGTCCTGCGCGAGTTCTCCGAGATCGAGGCGCGGACGATCGCCGAGCAGATCTGCACCGGCCTCGCCAATCTGCGCATCGCCAATCCGGATGCGCCGGCCGGCATCCTCACGGCGAGCATCGGCGTCGCCGTCGAGCCCTGGTCGGACCAGTTGCGCCCCGAGGCGCTGGTCGAGAAGGCCGACATCGCCCTCTATCACGCCAAGCGCCTCGGCCGGAACTGCGTCGTTTCCGCCCGGCTCCTGGGGCGCAAATCGGTCGGCGGCCGCAGCGCGCTCGCCGAATGCATCGCCGATTTCGGCTCCGCCGCGCTGCTGAACGGGGCCGAGCTGGACGAGCGCCTGCGCCGCGCGCTCGAGGACGGCCGGCGCGAGTCCGCGCAGCTCGCCCTCGTCTATATCGGCGTGCATCCGCCGCAACCGCACGAGACCGTCGCCACCGAGTTCGAGTTTCTCGCGCAGTGCGCCGAACGGCTGCTGGAGCTCGTCGGCAGCATGGGGGTCGTCGGCTGCCTCGACGACGGGCGGCTCGCCGTGCTGCAGCTGCCGGTGCGCACCCAGGGCGACGTGCGGACGCTGTGCGAGAACATCCTCGAGCGGCTCACCGGGCCGCTGGCGCACGCGCGCGGCCCCAACAAGGTCAGCATCGGCGCCTGCTGGGCGCTCGCCGGTTCGGACGCGAGCGAGGTCGCCGAGCACGCCGGGGTCGCCTTCGAGGTGGCGAGCGGCATGGAGGCGGGCGGCATCCGCATCTTCACGCCGGAGGCCGACCGCCCCTTCGAGGGCCGCCTGCAGATCGAGCGCGATCTGCGCCAGGCGATCGACGCCCAGTCGGGCCTGCGGCTCGCCTTTCAGCCGATCTACGCCGCCGACGGCACGACCCTGAAGGGCGTCGAGGCGCTGGCGCGCTGGGACCACCCCGAGAAGGGCCCGGTGGCGCCCGGCATCTTCATCCCGATCGCCGAGGAGTACGGGCTGATCGATCAGCTCGGGGAATGGGTGCTGAAGCAGGCTTGCCTCGCGGCCGCGCGTTGGCCGAACCTGCGCATGGCGCTGAATGTCTCGCCGGCCCAGCTGAAGCGGATCGGCTTCGTCGACTTGATCCTCGACACCGTGCGCGAGACGCGCGTCGACCCGTCGCGGCTCGAGCTCGAGATCACCGAGAGCATGTTCCTCACCGACACCGAGACGACGCGCAAGTCGCTGGAGCGGCTGCGGCAGATCGGCATCCGCATCGCCCTCGACGATTTCGGCACCGGCTATTCCTCGCTGAGCTGCCTGACGCGCTTCCCGATCGACCGCATAAAGATCGACCGCTCCTTCGTGCAGACCCTCGGCGCGGTTCCGGAATCGCTGACGGTCGTCGCCGCGATGGTGGGCCTCGCCCATACGATGGGCATCGAGGTCACCGCCGAGGGCGTCGAGACGGTGCAGCAGCATCGCCTCCTGTCCGAGCTCGGCTGTACCGACCTGCAGGGCTTCCTGTTCTCCGAGCCGGTCTACGCGAGCGCGATCGATGCCATGCTCGGCCTGCCCTCCGGCACCCGCAAGCGAATCCGCGCCGCCTGAAGCCTTCGGGAATCTCCCAGGCGGACATGATGGTGCCGAGCACTCCGGTCATTGCCTTCGCTTGTCGCCTGCTCGGCGTCATCCTGCGCGAAGCGCAGGAT
>JAEZCD010000343.1 GCA_023430145.1 Pseudomonadota bacterium | reverse complement strand
ATCCTGCGCTTTCGCGCAGGATGACGGCCGGGATTTTGGTCTCGCGCGAACGCCTCTCCGCTCGTCATCCTGCGGCTTCGACCGCAGAATCCATCTTCTCGGAAGGTCCGCTCCGCTTCGGATGCCGGAAGAAAGAGGGATCCTGCGCTTTCGCGCAGGATGACGAGGGCTGGTCGCTTTCGCGCAGGATGACGAACGGCTGGGCGCTTCCCGCGCGGACGAAGGCCGCCCTACTGCGAGGCCGGACGCTTCGGCGCGGTCTGCAACAGCTCGGCGACCTCCTTGGCGTAGAACTTGGCCATGCCGGTCGTGCCGTGGCCGCGCGTCTCGGCGCTCGCCGGGATGAGGTGGACCTTGCCGTTCTTCACCTTCTTCATGGCGTTCTCGAGCACGCCGGTCTCGGGCGGGTTGCGCTCGTCGTCGGCGGAGTTGATGACGAGCACCTGGGCGGTGATCTTGTCGAGGTTCGGCTCGGGATCGTAGTCGCGCGACGAATCCCACTGATAGAGGTAGTCGTTCGCGTCCATCTTGGTCAGATCGGCGAGCCGCTCGTCGAGCAGCTTGTTGGCCGCGGCGGCGGTGGGCGCCGCCTTCTGCAGGGCGATGTTGCCGCCATTGGTGCCGATGCCGTAGAAGACGTTGGCGACCCGGAAGGCCTGCGGCTGCTCGGTATAGTCGCCGCCCTTCCAGGCCGGATCCTTGCGCACCGCGTCGGTGATCATGCGGCGCATCATCCAGTTGCGGCTCGCCATCGCCGTCGGCTGCGAGGCCATGGGCGCCAGCGCATCCATGTAATCGGGATACTTCACGCCCCAGACCCAGGCGTGCATGCCGCCCATCGAATTGCCGATGATGAGCCGCACATGCTTGATGCCGAGGCCCTCGGTGAGCAGCCGGTACTGGGCCGACACCGCGTCATCGTAATTGTAGAGCGGGAATTTGCCGCGGAGCCCGTTGGATGGCTTCGACGTCCCGCCGACACCGATCGAGTCGGGCAAGATGATGAAGTATTTCGTCGCATCGAGCGGCTGGCCGGGCCCGAACAGCTGGCCGGCGAAGCTGCCGGTCAGCATGCTCGCACCCGTGCCGGTCGTCCCGTGCAGGACGAGTACCGGCTCGCCTGTCGGCTCGCCGATGGTCCGGTAGTGGATCTTCAGCTCCGGCAGCACCTCGCCGGTGTGAAACTTGAAGTCCTTGGCGATGAAATCGCCTTCCTTCGGCGCCGGATAATCGGCCGCCGCCGCCGCGAACGCGGCGAGCGAGATCACGGACGCGGCGAGCGTCCGAAGGACCGTCGACTTGATGCTCATTGCTTCCTCCTCCTATCGTTGCTTCCGGCGTGCGCCGGTTCTTCCCACGGGATCGTTCTCCCCGCCGGGCGCGAGACACCCACGTCATTTCTCGGTGACGAAGCTCGGCGTGACCTCCCGCATCCGATGCGCCTTGGCGGCGTCTCTCGACAGAGCGAGCCTAGCACGTGCCGGCGCAGGCGGAATGCAACCCGGCCGACAATTCCCGGCTCGCCGATCGCGGCGACGGGCCTCTTCCCTTTGCGGGCTACCTACGGGTTCACACATCCGCCCGTTTCCCGGAAAAGCTGCGCGCAGCGCAGCGCAGATCCGGGACCCAGCGCCCAACGCGCGAAGCGCAATATGTACTTCGCGAAGTGTCTTGCGCTGAGTCCCGGGTCTTCGCTCCGGCTGCTCCGTCGCTCGCCCGGGAAACAGGGAGATCTGTGAATGTCGTAGCCCCTGGAAAGAGTGCCGCCGGAGGCGGCCGCGAGGGGCTACCGACAATCAAGGACGAGCGCCGTACCTCACCACGGATCAGTCCGATGCAGGCTCTCCTCCTCTGGGAGAAGGGAAAAAGACCTCACGCGGCCTTCATGCGGGCATGCAGCGTGCCGTAGGCGGTGGCGGCGAGGGCCGACTTCAGCTTGTCGATCTCGGCCGCGTCGAGCTGCTGCAGGGGAGGGGAGACGCGCAGCCAGGCCTGGTCGCCGGTGAGATCGGCGATCGCCCATTTCACCGCGGCGATCAGATTGACGCTGCCGAGCGCGTTGCGGACAGCCACCGCATCGGCGACGCCCTTGGCGCCCGCCTCGGTGCCGGCCGATTGCCAGCCGATCGCCGCGAAGGGCGCGGTTATGTTGGCGGTCGCCGAGATGCAGCCGGCGAAGCCGAGCTTTTTCGCCTCGGCGAGCGAGCCTTCGGCGCTCGGGAAGACGGCGAAGTCCGGCACCGATTTCGCCGCCTCGGCCGAATAGGCGAGGTCGCCGGAGCTGTCCTTCAGCCCGAGCAGCACCTCGGGATGCCGCTGCTTGAGCAGCTTCAAGACGTTAATCGGATAGGGCACGCCGCTGTTCTGCGGGAAATGGTAGAGATAGAGCTTCAGGCCCGGCCCGACGCGGCCGATCACCTCGGTGACATAGTCCGAAAGGCCCTCGTCGCGGATGCCCTTGTAGTAGAAGGGCGGCAGGAGCAGCGCGCCGGCAAAGCCGAGATCCATCGCCGAGCGGGTGAGGCGGACCGCGTCCTGCAGCGCCGCGGCGCCGGTGCCGACCATGAAGCGCTCGAGCGGCAGGCCGGACTGGGCCACCGCCTGCATGGCGGCGAGGCGCTGCTCGACCGAGAAAGAGGTCGCCTCGCCGGTCGTGCCGAGCAGGTTGATGCCGTCGCAGCCGTTCTCGAGCAGCCATCCGCAATGGCGGACGAGCCGATCGCGGTCGATCTCGAGGTCGGGGCGGAGCGGTGTGGCGGCGGCTGCGATGACGCCCGAGAGTGCGGTCATGGTCGTCTCCTCGTGATCAGTTGGCGGCGCGGCGCGCCGCGGGTCCGGCCGGTTCGGCCTGGTTCATGTTCCACCTGCCGGCGGCGAGGCCGACGATGTGCTCGGCGATGGGCATCGCCGAGGTCGCGGCCGGCGAGGGCGCGTTGCAGACATGCACCGTCCGGCCTGTGCCCTCGATCAGAAAATCGTGCAGCAGCGTGCCGTCGCCCAGCACCGCCTGCGCGCGCACCCCGGCCCGGTACGGCTCGAGGTCGCCGAGCTCGAGCTCGGGGCAATAGCGCCGGCAGAGCGCCAGATATCGGGACCTGCTGAGCGAGTTCAGCATCTCGTCCATGCCCGAGCGCAAATTGTTGCGGATCACCTTCCGGAAGCCCGGATAGCGGATCATCTCGCCGAGATCGCGCAGGCTCACGGTGCCGAAGGTGTAGCCCTCGCGGGCGAAGGCCAGCACCGCGTTGGGACCGACCGTGACATAGCCGCCGATCATCCGCGTCAGATGCACGCCGAGGAAGGGCAGGGCGGGATCGGGCACCGGATAGATGAGGTGCTTGACGATTTGGTCGTGCTTGGCGGCCAGCCGGAAATACTCGCCGCGGAACGGGACGATGCGGAAATCGGTGGTGACGCCGCACATGCGCGCCAGCCGATCGGCCTGCACGCCCGCGCAGGCGACGAGGTGCCTCGCCCGCACGCTCCGCTTTCTGGTCTCGACGGTGACGCCGTTCGCGTCCTCGGCGATGCCGACCACCTCCTCGCCGGTCAGCACCGTGCCGCCGCGCTCGGCGAGCTCCGCCGCCATCGCCCGCGCGACGAGGCCGTAGTCGACGATGCCGGTGGCGTGGACGAGGAAGGCTCCGACGCCGGTGATGTGCGGCTCGCGCCGGCGCAGCTCGGCCGCGTCGAGCATCTCGACGCCGAGCTGGTTCTCCTTGGCGCGCGCGAACAGCGCCTGCATGCGCGGCCGCTCGTCCTCGGAGGTGGCGACGATCAGCTTGCCGCACTGCTCGAACGGGATACCGCGCTCGCGGCAGAAATCGATCGTCGCTGCGGCGCCCTCGCGGCAGAAGCGCGCCTTGAGGCTGCCGGGGGCGTAGTAGACGCCTGCGTGGATGACGCCGCTGTTGCGCCCGGTCTGGTGGGTGGCGAGAGAGTCCTCCTTCTCGATGACGCCGATCGAGATGCCGGGGTAGCGGCGCGAGAACTCGCGCGCCGTGGCGAGGCCGACGATGCCGCCGCCGATGATCGCGATGTCGAAATCCGTCATGCCGTGCCGGTCCCGGGGTCGGAGGACGCCCTTTCATACACGCCGCCGGCCGCACAGCCAGCCGATTTGCGAAAAAATGCGGCAGCGGGGAGCAGGCTTCGCCGCCAGGCCTCACCGCTCGGCGTCCTCCGCGCAGGTGAAGGACCCGGCTTCTTCCCCTTCGAGGCGATGGACGGTGGCAGGAGGACTGGGATCCTCCGCCTTCGTGTTGTGTCCCGGAGGATGACGAAGTGGGCGGACGCCCGGATTTCCCGCTTCCTCGTTTCGCCGGCGGGGATGCCGGGACACTCTCCATTGATCGCGTCCGCTGCCGGCGCTATGGCGGGCGCGTCGCCGAGGCGAGCGGCGCCGTGTCCCGAAACCCCGGAAGAGCATGTCCAGCTACGACCTCGCCATTGTCGGCGCCGGCATCCTGGGCCTCGCGCATGCGCTCGCCGCGGCGAGGCGGGGCAAGCGTGTCCTCGTCGTCGATCGCGACGCGCAGGCGAACGGCGCCTCGGTGCGCAATTTCGGCTTCGTCACCGTCACCGGCCAGGAGGCCGGCGACTGCTGGAGCCTCGCGCGCCGCTCGCGTGAAGTGTGGGCGGAGGTGGCGGAGGCGGCGAACATTCCGGTGCTGCAGCGCGGCCTCGTGCTCGCCGCGCGCCTGCCGGAGTCCGAGGCGGTGATCGAGGCGTTCCTCGCGACCGAGATGGGGGAGGGCTGCCGGCGGCTGACGCATGCCGAGGCCGGAGAATTCGTGCCGGCGCTGCGCCGCGAGGCGGTGGCCGCGGCGCTCTACAGCCCGCACGAGCTGCGCGTGGAGTCGCGGCAGGCGATCCCGCTTCTCGCGGCCTTCCTCGCCGAGCGCTTCGGCGTCGCCTTCCGCTACGGCGCGCAGGCCGTCGAGGTCGCGCCGCCGCGCGTGGCGCTCGCCGACGGCACGGCGATCGCGGCCGAGGCGGCGATCGTCTGCCCCGGCGACGACTATGTCTCGCTGTTCGCCGACCGCATCGCGGCTTACGGCCTCACCCGCTGCAAGCTGCACATGCTGCGGATGCGCCCGGCCCGCCCGGTGCGCTTCTCCGCCGCCGTGATGTCCGATCTCGGCCTCGGCCGCTATCTCGGCTACGCCGCGCTCCCGGAGGCGGAGGCGCTGAAGGTGCGCCTCGACGCCGAGCTGGCGGAGGAGCGGGCGAACGGCATCCACCTCATCGTCACCCAATCGGCCGACGGCAGCTTGGTCGTCGGCGACAGCCATCATTACGCCGCGACGCCCGATCCCTTCGCGCCGGTCGAGGTCGACGACCTCATCCTCGGCGAGCTCGACCGGGTGCTCGATCTGCCGGGCCGCACGGTCGCCGAGCGCTGGCTCGGCACCTATGCCTCGGCGGCGGACCGCTGGCGGCTGACCGACGCCCCGGCCGAAGCGGTGCGGATCGTGATCGTCACCGCCGGCTGCGGTGCATCCACCGCCTTCGGCATCGGCGAGGAGACGGTCGCCGACCTTTACGGAGCAGATGCATGACGCAGTTCAAGGCCGTGGTGTTCGACTGGGCGGGCACCATGATCGATTTCGGCTCGTTCGCGCCGATGGGCGCCTTCGTCGAGACCTTTTCCCGCTTCGGCGTCTCAGTGACGATCGACGATGCGCGCAAGCCCATGGGGCTGCCGAAGCGCGACCACATCGCGGCCATGATGGCGGATCCGACGATCGCCGCCGCCTGGGAGGCCGCGCATGGCGAGCCGCCCGGCGAGGCGGCGATCGACCGCGTCTACGAGGTGTTCGTGCCGATGAACGAGGAGGTGGTCGCCTCCTACGCGACGCTGGTGCCGGGCGCCGCCGCCATGATCGAGGATCTCCGGCGCCGCGGCATGAAGATCGGCTCCACGACGGGCTACACGCGCTCGATCATGAGCCGCGTGCTGCCGGTCGCCGCCGAGCAGGGTTATACGCCCGACAATCTCGTCTGCGCCGACGATCTGCCGCTCGGCCGGCCGACGCCGATCGGCATGTACAAGTGCTTCGTCGACCTTCTGGTCTGGCCGGCGTCGGCGGTGATCAAGGTCGACGACACCGAGCCCGGCATCGCCGAAGGCGTCGCCGCCGGCTGCGTCACGGTCGGCGTGCTGCTCTCGGGCAACGAGGCCGGGCTGACGCCGAGCCAGCTCGCGGGCCTGTCGGACGCCGAGAAGGACGCGGTCCGCGCGCGCGTCGGCGAGAGGCTGCGGGCCGCGGGGGCGGACCATCTGATCGACACGGTGGCGGATCTGCCGGCGCTGCTCGACAGGCTGGGGTGAGACGTCCTCATTGCATCTTTGCGAGTGGGCACCGGTCTTCGGCCGAAGCGGCTGGATGAAACGCCGGTGCCTTCCCTGATGCCGTCTGGGTCCCCTTCCCGCGCCTTCGA
>JAEZCD010000238.1 GCA_023430145.1 Pseudomonadota bacterium | reverse complement strand
GGCGGCGTCGACGCCGTTGAGGACCAGGTCGGCGCCGGCCGCCGCGAGCCCCTCGGCGATCGCCCGGCCGAGGCCGCGCGAGGAGCCGGTGACGAGCGCGGTGCGCCCCGTCAGATCGAACAGTGCCGCCGACATTTCTTTTCGCGCGCTCCCCCGAGGAATTTGCGGGAGTGCATCCCATGTCGGCGAGCCGAGGGCAACCGGGTCGGCGGCTGGCGCCTCCGTACGCACGCTTCTTCCCTTCTGCGATGGGGAGAAGGTGGCCGCGAAGCGGCCGGATGAGGGGGTACGGCGCCCGTTCTGAAGCTCCTTAGCCCCTCACCCGCCGCCTTCGGCGGCACCCTCTCCCGATGGGAGAGGGAAGAGAATCCCTCAATGCTTCGTCAGCACGTGCTCGATGCGGTCCATCGCCCAGTCGATCTCCTCGCGCTTGACGACCAGGGGCGGCGCGAGGCGGATCGTGTTCTCGTGCGTTTCCTTGGCCAGCACGCCGGTCTGCCGGAGCGCCTCGACATAGGGCCGCGCGCCGCCGGCGGCCGGCTCGAGCTCGACGGCGAGCATCAGGCCGCGACCGCGAACTTCCTTGACGATGTTGCTGCGCACCGCGCCGAGCCGCTCGAGGAAATAGGCGCCGAGCACGGCGGAATTCTCGATCATGTTCTCCTCGACCAAAACCTGCAGCGCCCGGCGCGCCACCGCGCAGGCGAGCGGGTTGCCGCCGAAGGTCGAGCCGTGCTGGCCGGGCTTCAGCACCGACAGGACCTCGCTGTTCGAGAGCACCGCCGAGACCGGGTAGAAACCGCCGCCGAGCGCCTTGCCGATCAGGGTCACGTCGGCAACGATGCCCTCGTGCTCCTCGGCCAGCAGCTGGCCGGTGCGGCCGAGCCCGGTCTGGATCTCGTCCAGAATCAGCGTCACGCCATGCGCCGTGCACAGCTCGCGGACGCGGGCGAAATAGCCCGGCGGCGGGATGATGACGCCGGCCTCGCCCTGGATCGGCTCGACCAGGAAGGCAACGGTGTTCGGGCCGATCGCCCGCTCGAGCGCATCCGCATCGCCGAACGGGACGACCTTGAAACCGGGCAGGAACGGCCCGAAGCCGCCGCGGGCTTCCGGATCGGTCGAGAAGGAGATGACGCCGAGCGTGCGGCCGTGAAAATTGTTCGCGCAGACGATGATCTCGGCGCAGCCCTCCGGCACGCCCTTGACCTCGTAGCCCCATTTGCGGACGGCCTTGATCGCCGTCTCGACCGCCTCGGCGCCGGAATTCATCGGCAGCACCTTGTGCGAGTTGGTGAGGCCCGCGAGCTCCTCGTAGAGGAGGGCCAGCTGGTCGTTGCGGAACGCGCGCGAGGTCAGGGTGAGCCGCCCTGCCTGCTCGACCATGGCGGCGAGAATCTTCGGATGGCAATGGCCCTGGTTGACCGCCGAATAGGCGGACAGGCAGTCGAGATAGCGGTTGCCCTCGATGTCGGTGACCCAGACGCCCTCCCCCTTCGTCAGCACGACGTCGAGCGGCTTGTAGTTCCTGGCGCCGAGGCGGCTCTCGATCTCGATGAAGTCGGCGGACTGGAGCATCACGAAACTCCCACGGTTGCGGGCCGCGCGGCGGGCGCGCGGGCGAGGACGGTGCGGCCGAAGAGGCTCGCGGCGAGCTCGGCCATGAGAACGGCGCTTCTTCCGCGCTCGTCGAGGAACGGGTTCAGCTCGACGAGGTCGACCGAGCCGACGAGGCCGCTGTCGTGCAGCATCTCCATCACGAGATGCGCCTCGCGATAGGTGGCGCCGCCCGGCACGGTGGTGCCGACGCCGGGCGCGAGCGACGGATCGACGAAATCGATGTCGAGGCTGACATGCAGGTGCGTGTCCGGCCCGGCGATCTCCTCGATGAGATCGCGCATCAGGGCGGCGACGCCGAACTCGTCGATGGCGCGCATGTCGATCGAGCCGATGCCGTGCTCGGCGAGGCGGCCACGCTCCTCGGCATCCACCGAGCGCAGGCCGAACAGGCGGATCTGGTCCGGCGCCAGCGGCCCGAAGGGGCGATCGCCGAGAATCTGTGCGAGCGCCGGATCGCCGGCGAGGAAGGCGACCGACATGCCGTGCATGTTGCCGGTCGGGCTCGTCGCCGGCGTGTTGTAGTCGGCATGCGCGTCGAGCCAGAGCACGACGAGCCGCTTCCCCTGCTCGGCGCAATGGCGGGCGACGCCGCTGACCGTCCCCATCGAGATCGCATGGTCGCCGCCGAGGAAGATCGGCACCGCGCCGCTGCCGGCGATCGCATAGGCGTGGTCGTGGATGGCGCGCGTCCAGCCGGCGACGGCCTCGGCGCTGCGGCATCGGCGCAGATTCTCGTCCGTCAGCGCAGCGCGCGGCGGCGCGGGCAGATCGCCATGGTCGACGACGCTGTGGCCGAGACCTTCGAGTAGCCCGGCGAGGCCCGCGGTGCGCAGCGCCGCTGGCCCCATCAGTGCGCCGCGAACGCCGCTGCCGAGCTCGAGCGGCACGCCGACGAGGGCGATCGACGCGGGTTCGCGTTGCGGGGTCGGCTGGACGATCTGCAGCATGCTTCGGGCGCCTTTCGATTCGGGGCCCCTCTAAGCTGGCACCGGCCGGTGCCAACAGAAAGACAACAAGGTGCCAGCAGATCGGCGGCGTGCTAGCGTTGTGCGAGCATTTGGATGACGAAACGCCATGCGCGAGCTCGACGACCTCGACAAGCGGCTCATCGGCGCGCTGCGCGCCGACAGCCGGCTGCCGGCCGCGACGCTGGCGAAACGGCTCGGCACCTCGCGCGGCACGGTACAGAACCGGATCGACCGTCTCATCGCCGACGGCATCCTGCTCGGCTTCACCATCCGGCTGCGCGGCGAGGCCGAGACCGGGCAGGTACGGGCGATCACCTCGCTGGAAGTCCGCTCGGCGGAGGCCAAGTCGGTGATCGCGGCGCTGCAGCGCATGCCGGACATCGGCCGCGTCTATTCCACCAATGGGCGCTGGGATCTGGTCGCCGAGATCAACACCGACAGCCTCGCCGCCCTCGATCGCGTCCTCGCCGAGATCCGCGCGCTGCGCGCGGTCGCGCAGTCGGAGACGAGCATTCTGTTGTCGGAGCTGAAGTAGAAACTCCTCTCCCGGCCGGGGCGAAGGCTGCTCTTCGTTTTCCGCGCAGACGTTTCCGCTCGTCATCCTCCGGGAAGGCGCGTTCGTCGTCCTCCGCGCAGGTCTTTCCGCTCGTCATCCTCCGCGAAGGCGGAGGATCCATCTTCTCTTGCGTCGCGCGGCGAAGAGAAAGACTGGCTCCTGCGCCTTCGCGCAGTATGACTAGCGGCGGCGCTTTCGCGCCGGATGACGAAGCGGTGACCTTATCGTCCGGGAACTTCACGCCCGATAGTACAGCGTCACCGTGTGCTGCGCTTCGGCGAAGAACAGCCAGCGCTCGACCAGGATGCCGGCAAGTTGCACCGCCGCCGCGAGCACGGAGAGGATGGCGGCCACCCATCCGCCGCCGAGCAGGAATACGAGCGCAAGCAACACCGCCGGCACGGCGAAGCCGAGCCCTTGCGCGATCAGCCGCAGCCGCTGCGCGTGTTTTCGCGCGATGCGGAATCCCATCTCCTTCAGGAGATAGTTCTTCTCGCTGTGCGGCCATTCGATCGAGTGCACCGTGCCTCCCTTGAGCCCGGTCGCGCTGTTGGCCGTGACCGGCATCGCGAGGCCGTCATTGCTGCGCCAGATGAACAGCTTCCAGGCCCAGCCGGCGAGAGTGGTGACCAGCGCCGCAGCGACGACTCCGTGCGAGCCGAGCCCGAACGGCAGCTGCACGGCGTTCAGGAGAACGAGCCCGGTCATCAGCGACAGGAGAAAATAGGTCGGCAGGGTCCGCGCATTGTGCCACTGCGGAACCGGCTTCAGCGAGGCGTAGATCATCGCCGTGGCGCCGGTCGTCGCCACCGCGCCGAGCGCCGCGAGCAGCGCGGCCGCGGCCACCCAGCTCCCCGTCTCGCCGAAAAAGACCCAGCCCATGCCGAACAGGCCGGCCGGCACGAACGTCGCGACCGCCAGCACGCCCTCGCGCGACAGCCAGGACGAGCGCCATTGCGAGAAGGCCCGCCAGGCGCGCTCCGGGCGGCCGAGATGGGCGGTCGAGGACAGCAGGCCGGCGCTCACGAGGCCGAGCGCGAGACCGAGGGCGACGACACCGAGCCAGGGATCCGGCGGCAGCGCGCCGAAGGCGGCCCAGAGGCCGAGCAGGAACAGAAGGCCGTAGCCGGCGCCCGAGGCGGTGGTGAAGAAGATGACCGAATAGGCGGGATGCATGGCTTACGAGGAGAGCACGCGGTCGATCCAGCCGAGAAAGCCGCCCTCGGCCGCCACCGGCTCGAGCGCCGGCGCCGCCGCCCGGCCCGTCCGCGCCCGCGGCGGCAGGTATTTGTTGGTCGGCCGGTAGCCGAGCTCGGGCATCAGGTCGACACCCTCGCGCTCGGCGACGAGCTTCGAGACCGCCGAGTGCGGGTCGCCGAGATCGCCGAAATGCCGGGCGCCCGGCGGACAGGCGGCAACGCAGGCCGGCACCCGGTCCTCGGGGGCGATATTGTCGTTGTAGATGCGGTCGACGCAGAGCGTGCACTTCTTCATCACGCCGACCTCGGTGTCGAACTCGCGCGCGCCGTAGGGGCAGGCCCAGCTGCAGAGCTTGCAGCCGATGCACTTGTCCTCGTCGACGAGCACGATGCCGTCCGAGCTGCGCTTGTAGGAGGCGCCGGTCGGGCAGACGGTAACGCAGGCCGGCTCGGCGCAATGCAGGCACGAGCGCGGGAAGTGCACTGTACGCCCGCCCATCGCGGTCGTGTGCTCGTAGGTGTGGACGCGGTTGAACCAGACGCCGTCGACGCCGCCGCCATAGGGATTGACGTCGGTGAGCGGTGCCATCTCGCCGCCGGTGTTCCACTCCTTGCAGGCGGTGACGCAGGCCTGGCAGCCGACGCAGGTATCGAGGTCGATGACGAGGCCGAGGCGCTTCTCGGTCTGCGCGGGGAAGCAGGTCATTCGGCCGGCACCTTCTGGCGCCACTCGGCGCCATAGGACAGCATGTCGGGCGGGGGCGAGATCCCCGGCGGCAGCGGCAGCTTGTAGAACTGCGGCTCGGAGGTGCCGCACTCGGCGGCGAGGCATTTTCTGATGCGGACGCGCAGGTCGAACCAGGCCGCCTGCCCGGTGACCGGATCGGAGTTCGAATAGCGCTTGCCGCGGATGTCAGGCGGCAAGAGGTCGCCGATGGCGTGGTTGAGCAGAAAACCGCGATTGGACTCGCCGGCATCGTCCTTCAGCGTCCAGGCGCCCTTGCGCTTGCCGATGGCGTTCCAGGTCCAGACCGTGTCCGGATTGACGCCCTCGACGAGCCGGATCTGGCCCTTCACGCGGCCGTTGATGCTCTCGATCCAGACCCAGTCCTCGTCCGAAAGGCCGAGCTTCTCGCCCGTGCCGCGGTGCACGAAGAGCCGGTTCTGACTCGTCACCTGCCGCAGCCAAGCGTTCTGCGAGCCCCAGGAATGGTACATGTGCATCGGCCGCTGCGTCAGCGCGTAGAGCGGGTAATTGCCCTTCTCGACCGCGACGCTCTCGAACGGCGGATACCAGACCGGCAGCGGGTCGAAATATTTTCCGATCCGCTCCTTCTCGCTCGGCGGACAGGCGATCGGGCCATGCCCCTGCGCGGCGAGGCGGAACTTCTGCAGCGGCTCCGAATAAAGCTGGAAGATCACCGGCTCGGCCTTCGGCAGAAAGCCGAGCTTCACCGCCGCCTCGAGATAGGCGCGGTTGGCCATCTTGTAATACTTCTCGTCGGCCGCGAACTCGTGGTGCCAGAAGCCGCCGTTCGCGATGTAGCGCTCGAGCTGGTTCGGGTTGACCTCGCCCTTTCCGGCCTTGTCGCCGTCCTTGCCGCGAAAGCCGGCGAGCGGGCCGATGCCGGGCGTGCGCTCGTGGTTGACGATGTAGTCGGCATAGTCGCGATACTTCGCCGCGCCGTCCTCGTTCACGAAGCCCGGCAGGCCGAGGCGGGCGCCGAGCTCGAGCAGCACCGTCTGGAACGGACGGACATCGCGGTCCGGCTCGACGACCGGATGGCGGATGGCGTCGCCCGGGCCGTCGGCATGGCTGATCGGCCGGTCGAGCAGGCTGATGCAGTCGTGCCGCTCGAGATAGGTCGTGTCCGGCAGAACGAGGTCGGCGTAGGCGACCGTCTCCGAATAATAGGCGTCCGAATAGATGATGAAGGGGATCTTGTAGTTTCCGGAAGCATCCTTGTCCGAGAGCATCGACATGGCGTCGCCGGAATTCATCGACGAGTTCCAGGCCATGTTGGCCATGTACATGAACAGCGTATCGATCGGGTACGGGTCGCCGGCCCACGCGTTGCGGATGACCATGTGCATCAGGCCATGCGCGGCGAGCGGCGCCTCCCACGAATAGGCCTTGTCGATGCGGACGGGCCGGCCCTCGCCGTCGACCAGAAGATCCTCGGGGCCGGTGATGAAGCCGAGCGGCATGCCGTCGAGGGGGGTGTTCGGCACCCCGCCGTTCTTGCCGGCCGGCTTCGGGCCGGGCGGCGCGGGCTTGGGGTAAGGCGGCTTGAAGCGGAAGCTGCCGGGCACGTCGACGGCGCCGAGCAGCACCTGCATCAGGTGGATGGCGCGGCAGGTGTGGAAGCCGTTCGAATGGGCCGAGATGCCGCGCATCGCATGCACCGAGACCGGGCGGCCGAGCATCGTCTCGTGCCGGCGGCCGGCCCAGTCGGTCCAGGCGACCGGCAGCTCGATCGCCTCCTCGAAGGCGATTTGCGCGAGCTCGGCGGCGATGCGTCGGATGGTGTCGGCCGGGATGCCGCATTTCTCCGCCACCGCCTCCGGGGCATAGGCCGGGTCGAGGTAGCGCTCGGCGATCATCTGGAACACCGGCACGCAGCGGCGGCCGTTCGCCGTCACCTCACCGGCCAGCGCCGGCGCGACGTTCGGATCGAGCGCGTCGGCGGCCCGGCCGGTTGCCCTGTCCCAGGCCAGCGGTCGCCCCTCGGCGTCGCGCAGGAACAGGCCGTCGTCGGCCGCGCCCGGCTCGCGGATGACGAGCACGGCGGCGTTGGTGTAGCGGGCGAGATAGTCCTTGTCGAAGCGGCCGGATTTCAGGAGCTCGTGAACGATGGCGAGCACGAAGAGACCGTCCGAGCCCGGCCGAATGCCGATCCACTCGTCGGCGATGGCGTTGTAGCCGGTGCGGCACGGATTGATCGAGACGATCTTGGCGCCGCGCTGCTTCAGCCGGCCGAGGCCGATCTTGATCGGGTTGGAGTCGTGATCCTCGGCGACGCCGAACAGCATGAAGTATTTCGTGTGCTCCCAGTCGGTCTCGCCGAACTCCCAGAACGAGCCGCCGACCGAATAGAGCCCGCCGGCGGCCATGTTGACCGAGCAGAAGCCGCCATGCGCGGCGAAGTTCGGCGTGCCGAAACGGGCCGCCCACCAGCCCGTCAGCGACTGCGACTGGTCGCGGCCGGTGAAGAAGGCGAGCTTTCTCGGATCGCTCGCGCGGATTTTTGCGAGCCGCTCGGCGGCGATCGACAGCGCCTCGTCCCACTCGATCTGCCGGAACTCGCCCGCGCCGCGCTCGCCCGTGCGCAGCAGCGGCTTGTTGAGCCGCGCCGGGCTGTAGTGCTGCATGATGCCGGCGCTGCCCTTGCCGCACAGCACGCCGCGATTGACCGGATGATCCTTGTTGCCGTTGATGTAGCGGATTTTTCCGTCGCGCACGTGCACGTCGATGCCGCAACGGCAGGCGCACATGTAGCAAGTGGTTTTGGCGATCCGGTCGCCAACCTTAGGCGAGGTCTCGACGCCGTCGCCCTCGGCGGGGGCCCGGGTGTCCGCCAGCGGACGCTGGGTGGCTGCCGAATTCGCGCCCCGCGCGTGGCTCGCAGACAATTCTCGTCTCTGATCGGGATGTTGCACTTTAGAACGGGTCGTAGAATGTAGGCTGCCGCGGCGCAAGGCCTCGCGAGCCGGATTGTCGGACAATAATATCACGATCTCTCGCAGCTAGGCGACGGCGGGATCGAGCCGCGCCGCCTGCTGCCGGATCTCCTGCACCAGAAGTCGCACGAGGGGACGCTCGGCGTCCACCGCTCGCGTGGCGATGAAGTGCTGCGATTCGAAGCCATAGGCCTGCGGCCGCAGCAGCCGCATCACGCCCTGTGCTTCCCACGGCGCAGCGATGTGCTTTGGCAGAAAGCCGATGAACCGGCCGGATAAGATCAGCATTACCTGTGCTTCCATGTGCAATACGGTGGCGCCGGCGCGGGGATGCTCCACGCGGTAGAGATCCTCGAGATGCCGGTAGCCGCGCACGGAAAAGAGCGCCGCCTCGATCGCCGCCCGGTCGAGTTTTTGGTTCGGCACCTCGAACAGCGGGTGGCCGCGGCCGCAATAGAGGCCGTGCGGCTCGCGCACGAGCGGCACGTACGAGACACCCGGCGCGCGCTGCGAGAACGGGCCGATGACCACGTCGCGGCGGCCGTCGGCGACCGCCTGCTCGAGCTGCAGCGGCGTGCCGAGCTCGAGGTCGATGAACACCTCAGAGCCGTACTCCATGTAGCGGCCGAGCGCCGCCTGCAGGCCGAGCGCCGGACTCGTGACGACGCCGTCGACGATGCCGACGCGCAGCCGGCCGACGAGCTGGCCGCGGTCGCGCCCGACGCGGGCATGGAAGGCGTCGATGTCGGCGAAGAGCTGCTGCGCGGCGGCCAGCGTCGCCTCGCCGAAGGCGGTGAGCCGGAAGCCGCCGCGGCCGCGCTCGCAGAGCCGGCCGCCGAGCTTGCGCTCGAGCGCCGAGAGGTGGGTACTGAGCGTCGACGCCGACAGGTTCAGCGCCATCTGCGCCTCGGCGAAGCCGCCGGACTCGGCGAGGATCACGAAGACGCGAAGCAGGCGCAGATCGATATTGTCGAGCCGCCGCATGGGCCGTCCCTCCTGCGTGCGTTCGGATCGGAGCTTTTCAAACTATCCTTCTACTAAATCCCATTTTTCTCGATGTGAACCTCGCCGAAGATGCGCCCTGCGGCAGCTCAGGGAGACGGCCATGCGCAACACGCTTCGCATCACTGCCCTTTGCCTCGGGATCGGGCTTGCCGCCGGGACCGCCGGCGCGGCCGAGAAGATCCGCGTCCTCTGCCCGACCTGGCCCGGCTTCGCCCCGGTGCTGGTGGCGAGCGACCTCGGCTACTTCAAGGACAAGGGCCTCGAGGTCGAGGTCCGCTTCGAGGACGACCGCTCGAACGTCATGGCGGCGATGGCGCGCGGCGACATCGAGGTCGACATGCGCACCGTCGGCGAGCATCAGGGCCGGCCGCGCGATGCGTCCACGCCAGGCATCATCATCGGCACGATCGACAAGTCGCTCGGCGGCGACGGCGTCGTCGTCGACGGCTCGATCGCCACGGTCGCCGACCTGAAGGGCAAGACGGTCGCCGCCGAGCCGAACATCCCCGCCCGCCTGCTGCTGCAGCTCGAGCTGAAGAAGGCCGGCCTGACGCTGAAGGACGTCAACCTGAAGGAGATCGCCACCGCCGACACGGTCGCGGTGTTCGCCGACCCCTCGGTGGCCGCCGTCGCCTCCTACGAGCCCTTCATGTCGCAGGCGGTGAAGAACCTGCCCGACCGCAAGCCGAAGATCCTCGCCTCCTCCAAGGATTCCGAGATCATCGTCGACATCATCACCGCCCGCCAGGATGACCTGAAGGCCAATCCGAAGAAGTATGCCGACTTCCTGGCGGGCATCTACAAGGCGATCGACTACTACAAGACGAATCCTGCCGAGTTCATCAAGCTGGCGGCGCCGCACTACAACCTCAGCGAGGCGGAGGTGAAGGAGATTCTCGACACGAGCCTCGTCTACACGCCGCTGGCCGAGGCCGCCGCGCTGATCGGCAAGCCGGGCGCCGAGGGCAAGCTGCACGGCATCTTCGACACCGTGATGCAGCTCAACCTCGAGAACGGCGCCGCCGACACCAAGCTCGACGCGGCGAGCCAGATCGACCCGTCGGTGATGGCGGCGATCACGAAGTGAGGCGCGCGCTCGGGCCACGGCGGGCTACGGTGTCGCGCCCCGCCGTCATTGCGAGGAGCGAAGCGACGAAGCAATCCAGCTTTGGGGCGCCGAAGAAAGGTCTGGATTGCTTCGCTGCGCTCGCAATGACGGAGAGCCCGGGTGTCGAACGAGCTGCCCGTGCGGACGTATGATAATCCTGCCCTGGCGGCAGAGGCAGGTCCTGCACCGGGAGCCCGGCAGGACCGCTCCCCCGGCGTCGAAAAGGCCATGGCCGATCAGCCTCACCCAGGCGCCGAGAAGGAGCCGTCCGCCGAGCGCCGCCCGCGCCTCCTCGCCTTCCGCGCCGCCCTGCCCCGCTCGCTCGAGATCGGCCTCGGCATCGGCGTCACGGTCGGCATCTTTCTCGTCTGGGAGCTCGTCGCCCGGCTCGGGCTGACCAGCGCCCTCTTCCTGCCGGCACCGAGCGCGGTGTTCGCCGCCCTCCTCCGCATGGCGACGACGCAGGATCTCCTCTGGCACGCCTGGGTGTCGACGACGCGCGTCTGGATAGCCTTCGCGCTCGCCGCCGCGATGGCGATCCCGATCGGCATGCTGATGGGCGGCTACCGGGTGATCGGCGCCGGGCTCGAGCCGGCGATCGACTTCATCCGCTATCTGCCGGTGCCGGCGCTGGTGCCGCTCAGCATCATCTGGTTCGGCGTCGGCGAGAACACGAAGATCTTCCTGCTCTGGCTCGGCACCTTCTTCCAGCTCGTGCTGCTGGTGGCCGACGACATGCGCCGCGTGCCGCACGAATATGTCGAGACGGCGCTGACGGTCGGCGCCAAGCCCTGGCAGGTGATGCGCGACGTCGCCTTCCGGGCGATGCTGCCGAACCTCGTCGACAGCCTGCGCATCACGCTCGGCTGGTGCTGGACCTATCTCATCGTCGCCGAGATCGTCGCCGCCGATTCCGGCATCGGCTTCGTCATCTGGTCGGCGCGCCGCTACATGAAGACGCCCGAGGTGATGGCCGGCGTCGTCATGATCGGCCTCATCGGCCTTGCCACCGACCAGCTGCTGCGCCTGCTTCACCGGCGCGCCTTCCGCTATCTGTGAGGCGGGCGATGGCGCACCTGTCCTTCGACCGCGTGACGAAGAGCTTCGGGCCGATCGAGGTCGTCAGCACCCCCTTCAGCCTCGGCGTCGCGCGCGACGAGTTCGTCGTCTTCCTCGGTCCGTCGGGCTGCGGCAAGACCACGCTGATGCGCATGGTGGGTGGGCTCGACACGCCGACCTCCGGCGTCATCCGGCTCGCGGGCCGGCCGGTCGGCCCGCCGGACCGGCGGCGCGGCATGGTCTCGCAGTCCTATTCCTCATTCCCGTGGCTGACGGTCGCCGGCAATGTCGATTTCGGCATGCGCTACCGGCCCGACATGACGGCGGCCGAGAAGCGCGCGCGGCGCGACCACTATCTTGCGCTCGTCGGCCTGTCGGATTTCGCCGGCGCCTATCCGAACCGCGTCTCGGGCGGCATGCGGCAGCGCATCGCCATCGCCCGCACGCTCGCCGCCGGCTCCGATGTCCTGCTGATGGACGAGCCGTTCGGGGCGCTCGACGCGCAGCGGCGCGAGCACCTGCAGGTCGAGCTGCGCGGCATCCAGCGCCGCGATGCGAAGACCATCATCTTCGTCACGCACGACGTGGAGGAGGCCGTGTTCCTGGGCGATCGCGTCATCGTCTTCTCGCGGCGGCCGGCGCGCGTCCTGGCCGATTTCGACATCGGCTCGGAGCTCGGCCACGAGCGGCCGCTCGAGCTGCGCGACAGCCCCGAATTCTTCGCGCTCCGGACGCGCGTGCTGAAGCTCGTCCGCGAGGCGGCGGGGGTGGAGCCATGATCTCGCTCGCCGGGAAGACGGTGCTCGTCACCGGCGCGAGCCGCGGCATCGGCCTCGGCGTCGCCCGCGCCTTCGCGGCCGCCGGCGCCGACCTGTTCCTCGCCGCCGACGACCTGTCGATGACCGGGATCGCCGAGGACCTCGGCGCCCGCGGCTTCGTCGCCGACATCACCGTCGCGGACGAGGTCGCTCAGGTGATCGCCGAGCTGCCGCGGCGGCTCGACGTGCTCGTCAACAATGCCGGCCTCGAGCGGATGACGCCGCTCGACGACGCCTCGGACGACAACGAGGCGACCTTCCGGCGCATCCTCGAGATCAACGTCGCCGGCACCTTTATCGTCACCCGCGCGGCGCTGCCGAAGATGTCGGCAGGCGGGAAGGTCATCAACACGGCGTCGATCTGGGGCCGGGTCGCCGAGCCGCTGTTCGGCGCCTACGTCGCCTCGAAACACGCGGTGATCGGGCTTACGAAGACCTGGGCGAAGGAGCTCGGCCCGCGCGGCATTGCAGTCAACGCCGTCTGTCCCGGCTGGGTTCGGACGGAGGCCTCGCTGCGCTCGCTCGCCGCGATGGCTGGGCGGACCGGCCGCAGCGAGGCGGACCTGCTCGACGGCATTCTCGGCGGCCAGGCGCTGCCCGGACTGATGGAGCCGGCCGACATCGTCGGCCCATACCTGTTTCTCGCCTCCGACCTCGCCGCCAACATCACCGGGCAGACTCTTGGCATCGACCGCGGCGAGGTGCCGTGGTGAGCGCTCTCTCGGGAACCCGCGCGATCGTCACCGGGGCGGCGAGCGGCATCGGCCGCGCCGCCGCGGCCGCCCTCGCCGACGCGGGCGCTTCGGTCATCGGCCTCGACCTCGCGGTGCCGGAAGGGCCGATCCGCATCCTCCGCACCGACATCTCGCTCGCGGGCGATGTCGACCGCGCCGTCGACGAGGCGGCCGCGCTGTTCGGCGGCATCGACCTCGTCGTCAACGCCGCCGGCATCGAGCTCGACAGTCCGCTCATCGCGCTCGACATCGCCGCCCTCGACCGCATGTACGCCGTGAACGTGCGCGGCACCGCGCTCGTCGCCCGCGCCGCGCTGCGGCACATGAAGCCCGGCGGGCGGATCATCAATCTCGCCTCCGAGCTCGCCTATCTCGGCCGCGCCGGCGCCTCGGGCTACTGCGCCACCAAGGGCGCGATTCTGTCGCTGACCCGCTCCTGGGCACGCGAGCTGGCGCCCGACATTTTGGTCAACGCCGTCGCCCCCGGGCCGATCGACACGCCGCTGCTCGGCTTCGGCAAAATGACCGAGGCGCAGCGTGCCATGGAGCTCGACAATCCGCTCCGCCGCATCGGCCGGCCCGAAGAGGTCGCAGCCGCCATCGTCTTCCTCGCCGGGCCGGGGGCGGGCTTCATCACCGGGCAGTGCATCGGCGTCGACGGCGGCGCCGCTATGAGGTGAATCTTCCGATGGACGACAGCGTCTTCATGGCCGAGCTGAGCTGGCCGGAGTTCCAGCGCCGCGTCGAGGCCGGCGCGCCGGTCTTTTTGCCGCTCGGCTCGACCGAGCAGCACGGCCCGCACATGGCGATGAACGTCGACGTCGTGCTGCCGACAGCGGTGTGCGAGCGGGTCGCGCGGCAGGTCGGCGGTCTCGTCGCGCCCACCATCCCCTACGGCTACAAGTCGATGCCCCGCTCGGGCGGCGGCGAGGCCTTTCCGGGCACCACGAGTCTCGACGCCAACACCTTCTCGCTAGTCGTCCGCGACGTCATCCGCAGCCTCGGCCGTGACGGGGTGCGGCGGCTCGTGGTGCTGAACGGCCATTTCGAGAACGCCTGGCCGGCCGTCGAGGGCGTCGACCTCGGGCTTCGCGAGCTGCGCCGCGACGGCATCTTCGACATGCAGCTGATGCGGCTCGAATACTGGGACTTCGTACGCCGCGAGACGCTCGACCGCCTCTTCCCCGACGGCTTCCCGGGGACGGAGCTGGAGCATGCGAGCCTGCTCGAAACCTCGCTGATGCTGCTGCTCCGTCCGGACCTCGTCGACATGGAGAAGGTGCCGAGCGACGGGCCGGCGAAATTCCCGACCTACGACAGGTTCCCGGTGCCCGAGAATTTCGGGCCGGCCTCGGGCGTGCTCGCGGTGGCGACGGGCTCCTCGGCCGAGAAGGGCGGCTGGCTGATGGCGGACCATGTCGAGCTGATCGTCCGCGCCGTGCGCAAGGAGTTTTCGTTGTGAACGCGGCGCTGCCGAACCACCGCTTCCAGCCGCTCGACTCCGGCAAGGTGCCGCGCTTCGCCGGCATCCCGACCTTCATGCGCCTGCCGATGGCGACCCCGGACGAGGTCGACATCGCGCTGATCGGCGTGCCGTTCGACGGCGGCACCACCAACCGCGCCGGGCCGCGGCACGGCCCGCGCGAGATCCGCAACCAGTCGAGCCTCGTCCGCCGCGTCCACCACGTCACCGGCGTCGCCCCTTACGACCTCGTCCGCGTCGGCGATTGCGGCGATGCGCCGGTCGATCCCTTGAACCTGATGGCATCGCTCGAGAGCATCGGCGCCTTCTATGCCGAGGTGGCGGGGGCCGGCGCTGTGCCGCTGTCGGCCGGCGGCGACCACCTCGTCTCGCTGCCGATCCTGCGCGGCATCGTGCGCGATGGGCCGGTCGGCATGATCCATTTCGACGCCCATTCGGACACCTACGACAGCTTCTTCGGCCAGAATCCCTACAATCACGGCTCGCCGTTCCGCCGCGCCATCGAGGAGGGGCTGCTCGATCCGCGGCGCGTCGTTCAGATCGGCCTGCGCGGCGCCGTCTCGGACGCGAAGAACTTCGACTTCGCCCGCGCCGCCGGCGTCCGGCTGATCTTCATCGAGGAGCTTTTGGACCGCGGCATCCCAGCGGTGATGGCCGAGGCACGAGAGATCGTCGGCGAAAAACCGGTCTACGTGTCGTTCGACATCGACGTCATCGATCCGGCGCTGGCGCCCGGCACCGGCACGCCGGAGATCGGCGGCATCCTGCCGCGCGAGGCGCAGCAGCTGGTCCGGGCCTTGCGCGGACTCGACGTGATCGGCGCGGACGTGGTGGAGGTCTCGCCGCCCTTCGATCATGCCGGCGTCACCGCTCTCCTCGGCGCCTCGCTGATGTTCGAGCTTCTGTGCATCCTCGCCGAGCGGGTGGCCGCTTCTCTTCCCTCTCCCTTCGCGGGAGAGGGC
>JAEZCD010000216.1 GCA_023430145.1 Pseudomonadota bacterium | reverse complement strand
GGCGGCGTCGTCGACGAGGCGGCGCTCGTCGAGGCGTTGCGCGCGGGAAAGCTCGGCGGTGCCGCGGTCGACGTGTACTCGACCGAGCCGCCCGGCGCCGACAACCCGCTCCTGCAGCTCGACGGCGAAGCGGCGAACCGCGTCATCCTCACGCCGCACATCGCCGGCGTCACCCGCCAGTCGGCGGGACACCTGTTCCGCGCCGCCTGGGAGAACGTCACGCGCGTCCTCGCGGGCGGATCGCCTCTGTACCGCGTCTACTGAGCATGTTCGTCACCGCCGCGGGTCACCGGCGTCCCGCGGCCGTCAGAGAGCCGGACAAGCACCGCACGACCCCGGGGCAATCGGGGCGCCGGACGATCATGGGAGAGGGAACCGAAATGACAGACCTGTCGTGCTCGATGCGGCGCGCCGCATCGTCTTCGCCCGTCATGGGCCTCGTTCGAGCAGCGCTCGTCGCGGTGCCGCTCGCGGGCCTCGCCGCCGGCGCCGTCGCGCAGGCTCAGACCGCGCCGAGCGGCCCGGTCGAGATCGTCGTCGGCTCGGGTCCCGGCGCAACCCCCGACGTCATCATGCGCCGGGTCGCGAAAATCCTGAACGACGAAAAACTCGTCTCGAACCCGCTCGTCGTGCAGAACCGCACCGGCGGCGGCTGGACGGTCGCCTCGAAGTACGTGATCGACCACAAGGGCGACAAGAACGTCCTGTTCGCCATGGTGCCGTCGGTCTGGTCGACGCCGATCGTGCAGGGCCAGCCGAACGTCTGGGACCGGGTGACGCCGCTCGCCATGCTGGCGCGCATCAACCTGCTCGTCGTCGTGAAAGAAGACTCGCCGATGAAGACGCTGGCCGACTTCGTCGCCGCGGCGAAGACGCGCACGGTGCGCATGGCCGGCGCCAATGTCGGCTCGACCGATCACATCGTGAACAACCTGATCGCCGAGGCCGGCAAGGTGAAGGTCGACTACGTGCCGTTTGACGGCGGTGGCGGGCCGGTCACCTCGGCGCTGCTCGGCGGCGTCGTCGACGCCATCACGCTGCCGCCGGACGAGGCGATGCCGCTCATCCAAGGCAAGAAGGTGAAGCCGATCGCCGTGCTCTCGACCGAACGGCTGACCTATCCGGAGCTGAAGGACGTGCCGACGGCGACCGAGGTCGGCGTTCCTGTCGTGTGGGGCCAGTATTACGGCATCGCCGCCGTGCCCGACCTCGATCCGGCGGTCGCCGCCTTCTGGGTCGAAAAACTCGGCAAGATGGTCGAGACGCCGGCCTGGGCGCAGATGATGAAGGACACCTGGATGACGACCGCCTTCGTCCCGGCGCCGAAGGCGAAGGCGACGATGGAAGAGATCTATCAGGGCTTCTCGAAAATCCTGAACCAGCTAGGGCTCGCGAAGAAGAAGGCCTGAGGCGGGGCAAGGCCGTGCGCAACATCGACATCGTTTCGGCGATCGCGCTGATCCTCGTCTCGGCGCTAGTCGTCGTCGCCACGGCCGACCTGCCCTATTGGAGCGAGTATGCGCCGGGGCCGGCCTTCGCCAGCCGCTGGGTGGCGGCGGCCGGCTTCCTCGTCGGCGGCCTGATGCTCGTCCAGGCGCTGCGCAGCCGGTCGACCGGGAAGGTTGGCTGGCCGGACGCCGCGGGGCGGCGCAACGTCCTCCTCTGCATCCTCGCGCTGGGCCTCCTGGTGGCTCTCCTGCAGGTTCTCGGCTCGGCGCTCGGCGGCTTCCTGTTCCTGCTCGCCTTCCTCCTGTTCATTGCGCGCCGTTCGCTGCTCGCCTCGCTCGCCACCTCGCTCGTCACGACGGCGCTGATCCAGGGCGTGTTCGTGCTCTGGCTCGGCGTCGATCTGCCCAAGGGCATCGTCAGCTTCTGAGGTCGCGCCGGCGATGAACTCCTTCGAGCTTCTCCTGCGCGGCTTCGAGGTGGCGCTGACGCCCGGCAACCTCCTCGCCGTGTTCGCCGGCGTCCTGCTCGGCCAAGTGATCGGCGCGCTGCCGGGCATCGGCCCCTCGCTCGGCATGGCGCTGCTGCTGCCGATCTCCTTCGGCCTGCCGCCCGTCACCGCGATCGTGCTGCTGTCGGGCATCATGTACGGCGCCATGTATGGCGGCACGCTGACCTCGGTGCTGATCAACGTGCCGGGCGAATCCTCCGGCATCATGACGACGCTCGAGGGCAACAAGCTGGCCCGGCAGGGACGCGCCGGCGCCGCCCTCAGCATGGCCGCCATCGGCTCCTTCATCGGCGGCACGGTGACGATCGTCTTCCTGATCTTCGCCGCCGTGTGGATCAGCGACTTCGCGGTCAACTTCACGCCGCCCGAATATTTCCTCTTGGCGACGCTCGGCATCACCGCCACCGCCGGCATGGGCGAGGGCTCGACCGTGAAGGCGCTCTACATGGCCATCCTCGGCCTGATGATCGCGCTCGTCGGCACCGATCCGATACTGGGCACCGAGCGGCTGACCTTCGGGCTGCTCGAGCTCGTCGACGGGATCGACTTCCTGCCGATCGCCATCGGCGTCTTCGGCATCGCCGAGGTGCTGGTGTCGATCGAGCGGCTGGTCGACCTCAAGCCGATGACGACGCGCCTCAGGGACATGTGGCCGCGCTGGGCGGACTGGGTGCTGTGCCGGATGGCGATCCTGCGCGGCACGATGATCGGCTTCGTGCTCGGCCTCCTGCCCGGCGTCGGCCCGACTGCCTCCACCTTCCTCGCCTACGCGGCCGAGCGTCGCTTCACCAGGCAGCCGGAAAAATTCGGCAACGGCGCGCTCGACGCGGTCGCCTCGGTCGAGACGGCGAACAATTCCGCCGTCGTCGGCTCGCTGGTGCCCATGCTGACACTCGGCATCCCGGGCTCGGGGCTGACGGCGGTGCTGCTCGCCGCCTTCGTGCTGCAGGGAATCCGGCCCGGTCCGCTCCTGATGACCATGCAGCCGGACATCGTCTGGGGCCTCGTCGCCAGCATGTTCATCGGCAATCTGATGCTGCTGATCCTGAACCTGCCGCTGGCGCCGGTGTTCGCCTCGCTGCTGCGCGTTCCCTACGCCTACCTCGCGCCCGGCATTCTGCTGCTGTCGGTCGTCGGCTCGTTCGCGAGCGACCTGAAGCTGTTCACGGTCGGCATCGCCGTCGTCTCCGGCGTCGTCGGCTACCTGATGATCAAGGCGCAGCTGCCGCGGGCGCCGCTGATTCTCGGCATCGTGCTGGCGCCGATCATGGAATCCTCGCTGCGCCAATCCATGATTCTCTCGCACGGCAGTCTCGACATCTTCGTCGAGCGGCCGATCGCGCTCGTGCTGCTCGTCCTCGTGCTCGCCTCGCTGGCGATGCCGCTCCTCGGCGCCGCCTGGAAATCCACTCGCACGCTGCGCGGCGGGCCGAAGAAGGCGGCCGCGGCGGAGTGAGGCAGTCATTCGGCGCTGCCCGACATTCAGCTTACCGATTGTTCTGGGGCTATACGTAGCGCTGGCATTCGCCGCGAGACACCCTCGGAAGCCGACTGGGGAAAGCTCGCTCCTCCCTATTTACTCACATGGAAATAGGTTGCAAAAAGAACCCTATGGCGAAGAAAAAAACGAGCGCACTCGACAAGCCTGAGATTGAGCATCTCTCTCGGCTCGTTGAAGAGTCTATGCGATCAACCCGTGAGGGCGCTCGGTTTTTTATAGAACCGGCGCAAGGCACGCTGAGTCGCGGCCTTAGCAAGAGGCATCATATAATATTCGGACGACGTGGATCCGGGAAATCGAGTCTACTTGTTAAGATTGCCGCCGACCTTACTGTTGATCGACGGCCGATTGCTTCAGTGGACCTTGAGGAGTTCAAGGGACATAGCTACCCTGATGTCCTTGTGAGCGTTTTAATTAAAGCGCTAACAGAATTTCAATCTTGGCTCGACTCAGCAGCGATCAACCCTGCCACCAAAAAGAGATTTTGGGATCGGCTGTTTGGAAGTAAGCCAACTCGCAAAGCCTTCGATAAACACAAAACAAAAGCCCTAAGTATTGCTTTTGCCAGAGAGATCGAAACATTAAAGGGCTTATTATTTTCAGCTGACGAATTCACCGTCCGAAGTACAACAATCGAAAGGCAGTCAAAATCAATTACCGGTAAATCTGGCGCTACGATTTCCATACCTAGCGTATCGGCAAACACCGAAGTCGCAGCCGACAGTCAATCGGCTACATCTAACGAGATGCAATCGGAATACGCCTCTAAGAAAATAGAGTTTTTGCATCGTAATATCATTGCGTACAAAAACCTCTTTACGCAGCTCATCGAGCTAAGTGATGGAGAGGCTTTTCTCTTACTTGATGATCTATATCACATTCGGATTTCTGATCAAGCTTCCGTATGATTATTTTCATCGTATCGCCAAGGGATCCAATCTGTGGCTAAAGGTGGGCACTATTCGACATCGTTCTCGGTGGTACATTCCAGGAAACCCTGCTATAGGGATGAAATTAGGCGACGACGCTGACGAGATAGATCTCGATGTAACGCTGGAAAAGTATGATCTAACGAAAAGATTCTTGATTCGAATACTTGAACAATTTTCGAGACAATGCGATCTTCGGTTGGATGACGTGTTAACCGATGGTGCACGCGACCGCTTAGTGCTTGCAAGCGGAGGGGTCGCACGTGACTTTTTGACAATATTTCGTAGAGCAATCGACGTCGCGCGGGAGCGAGTGTCCCGCGGCGGTACGGCGCGAGGAGAAAAGGTCGGCGCCGAGGACCTTAACGTAGCTGCTGGCGAGTTTGATCGCTTTAAGCGGGAGGATTTTTCGAGAGACACAACAGAAGTTGACAGGCAACCTCTTTTATCAACACTTCAATATATAATAGACTTTTGCCTCAACAAGGGAGAGGCGAATTGCTTTCTGATCGACAAAGACTTAAATGATAAGTTCACGGCTCGCGTCTCAGAGCTCGTTGACCTGAAGTTTTTACACCACGTTAAATCAAGAGTCACTATTAGAGGACGTTCGAGCAAGATATATGATGCCTATATGTTAGACATAAGTCAGTACACTGGTGAGAGAGCTAGACGTGGCTTCACGATAGTGGAATTTTGGAGCAAGGATAGTGACGACGTGCTTCGGAAGCCGAGCTATATACTTGGAACAAACTTATAGATCGCGGAAAGTGGTGGCGCGAACTCGGCCTCGTTGCTCGCTAGGCCATGTCGCCCTCGGCGCTGAGCGCCGAAGCAGGCGGCCGCAGGAGACTTCACACGGTTTGATCCGCTCTCTGTCCCACAACAAGGAGCCGGGTCGCGACGAAAGTCGCTTGGCCGCGACTGCGAAACGCTTCCGCTACCTTCTTCCGGCACTCTCCGCGCCGGCCATGCGTAACAGGGGTCGGGGGCATGAAGAGCTTGTACTTCGCGTTCAAGGACGCGCTCGGTGACTACATCCATGTGCGGCGACGCCAGGATCCGCGCTGGTCGCCGCCGCGGGGTCTCGTGTGGGCCTACGACAATCTCGGCTGGATGCAGGCGGTGATCCTGTTCGCGGTCGCAGCCGGCCTCGTCGTCGCCACCGGCAACCATTCCTGATCGCCGGCCGACCGCCGGGGATTGACCGGGCAGCGGCGCGCAGTGATGGTCCGAAGCTTCCCGCAGGAGCCGACGACCGTGCATCAGACCACCCTCGCCCGCCTCGCCGAGCCGCAGATCCACAAGGGCCGGCGGCTCGAAGGCCGCGCCTCGTCGGTTCTGGTGCCGACCGGCGATCGCTTCATCACGCGCGCGGTCGCCGAGATCGACCTCGGCTTCGAGGGCGTGCCGGGGGACAGCCATGCCGGCTGGACGCGCGGCGCCGACTCGCGAACCCCCTGGTACGAGCGCGGCACGCCGATCCGCAACGTGCGCCAGATCTCCATCGTCGCCACCGACGAGCTCGAGGAAATCGCCCAGCGCATGGAGCTGCCGGAGGTTCGCGCCGAGTGGCTCGGCGCCAACCTCGTCGTCGACGGGGTGCCGCGCCTGTCGCGCCTGCCGGCCGGAACGCTGATCTTCTTCCCGTCCGGGGCGGCGCTGCGCGTCGAGGAGACGAACGGCCCCTGCCGCTTCGCCGGCGCCTCGGTCGCCGAGCATTTTCCCGGCCGCGCCGGGCTCGACCTCGCCTTCCCGAAGGAAGCGCGTGGCCTCCGCGGCGTCGTCGCCTCGGTCGACCGCCCGGGCGTCGTTCGCGCCGGGGACGCCGTGAAGGTCAGCGTCCCCGAGCAGTGGATCTGGGAGGGCTGAACCGGCCCTCAGCGCCTGACGGAGGCCGCCGCCGCGGCCGCGGGATCGCCCTTGCGGCAGGCGAGGCCGAGCGCGATCCAGGCGACGCCCTGCATCACGAGGTCGATGCCGAGGAACATGCCGAGCACCCAGAGCGCAGCACCCGGCCAGGAGAGCGTCACCAGGATGCCGAGGATGACCGTCATCACGCCGCCGGCGACGATCCAGCCCCAGCCGCTCGCCGGCTTCACGTCGAAGCCGGCCATGACCCGGAAGACGCCGACGACGATGAGGGCGACGCCGATCATCAGCGTCAGGACCGCCGAGGCGAGCAGCGGGTTCATGATGCAGATGACGCCCGCCGCCGCGTAGAGCACGCCGGCGAGCAGCTCCAGGATCATCTTGCCCCAGGTCAGCGCCCGGAACGCATGGATGACCTCGGCCACGCCGGCGACGATCAACAGAATGCCGTAGAACCAGACGCTGGCGACGGTCGCGACGACGAGGTTGCCGAGCGCGATGAAGCCGATCACCAGCATCGCCACGCCGAGCGCGACGAACCATCCCCAGTTCGACCGGATCGCCTCGAGCTTCGGCATCCCGGCCGTATTCAGCGCCGCATCCGTCATTTTCGTGTGCTCCATGATGGGCAGCCCCGACTCATCGCGACGGGGCTTGACAAGCTTATCCGAGCGGCGGCTCCCGCGACAGGGCATGCTCCGCGCGCTCCACCAAATAACGCCCGAAATGTTGCGATCTGCTTGTCGTCACCGCTGTTTTGCGGCTGCTGAAGCTCTCTACTTCCACCGATTCAAGAAAGCCCTCCATGCCACGCCGCTTCGACATCGCCGCCGTCACCGGCCGTTTCCCGAACTTTCGCGTCGCCGTCCTCGTCGCCGAGCGCCTGGCCATACCGGCGGAGCGGCCGCCCGAGCTCGATCGCATCATCGCCGAGCACGAGGCGCTCTGCCGCGAGCGCTGGGCCGGCGTCGAGTTGTCGGCGATCCCCGGCATCGCCGCCTGGCGCAGCGCCTATCGGGCGTTCGGCATCAAGCGGACGAGCTACCGCTCCTCGGTCGAGCGCCTCGTCAAGAACGTGCTCGCCGGCCGTCCCCTGCCGCGCGTCAACGGCTTCGTCGACGCCTACAATGCCGTCTCGCTCGCGCACATCCTCTGCCTCGGCGCCGACGACCTCGACCAAGTCGAGGGCAATCTCGCCTTCCGCTTCTCCGCCCCGGGCGACAGCTTCGTCGACATGGCTGCCGAGGCGGGGGAGGACCCCAACGACCCGCCGAAGGAAGGCGAGGTGGTCTACGCCGACGAGGCGAAGGTGCTGTGCCGGCGCTGGAACTGGCGGCAGGACGCGCGCTCGGTGATCACTCCGGCGACGCGGCGCGCGATCGTCACCGTGCAGGGCAACGGCGCCGGCGATCTCGCCGCCGCGGTCGCCGAGCTGAACGCCCTGCTCGAGCGATTCTGCGGCGCCGAGGTTTTTGTCGCCTACGCCGATCCGACGCATCCGGCGATCGAGGTGCCGGAATAGGCGCCCGGCGAGGCGGCGGCCTCCAGGGTCGCCGATCGCTGGTGATCGGGGCGCTTCGCCCGCGATGACGCGGAGGAGCCGCTCCGCCTTGCGCAAGCCCCCTTCCCGCCCGATGCTGCGACCGGGAATCGGGGGCGCGGCAATGACGGATCGATACCGGACAGTTCCTTCCTATCCGCCGGCCGAGAAGCCGTCCGGCGCCATCAAGTTCGGCTGGTTCTGCCTCGTCGTCGGCGTGCTGGTCGTCTTCGCCCACGAGAGCGGCGTGATCTTCGCCATACCGATCGCCGGCCTCGTCGTCCTGTCGGCGCTCGTCGGCCTGTTCAAGGGCCGCGTCCTCGCCGCGATCGTGCTCGTCGTCTGCGCGGCGATCGGCTTCACCGCCGCCTTCCTGCTGCGCGCCCTGCTGTTCGTCGCCGGGGCCTGAACGGCATCGTCCGTCAGGTGACGATCATGCCGACGAGGACGACGATGAAGGCGCCGATCGCCGAGGCGACGATCTGATCGACCACGGCGCTGCCGAGCTTCAGATCGATGCCGGCGATCCGAAGGATGACCGGGCCGACGATCGAGCCGATCAGGCCCGAAACGAGGTAGGCGGCGAAGCCGCCGCTGGTCGGCAGGATGAGATGGGCGAGCCAGCCGGCGACGAGGCCGATGACGAGCCAGATGATCAGGTCCTTGACTTCGATCGTGCCCATCGCCGCTTCCCCCGCTGTTGGCGTCACATGTGAATCACGCGCCCGAACGCGTCGAGCACGCTCTCGTGCATCATCTCCGAGAGTGTCGGGTGTGGGAAGACGCTGTGCATCAGTTCTTCCTCGGTCGCCTCGCAGTTCATGGCGATGACGAAGCCCTGTATCAGCTCGGTCACTTCGGCGCCGACCATGTGCGCGCCGATCAGCTCCCCGGTCTTTTCGTCGAAGATGGTCTTCACGAGCCCCTCGGTCTCGCCGAGCGCGATCGCCTTGCCGTTGCCGACGAACGGGAAGCGGCCGACGCGGATTTTTCGGCCCTGCTCCTTGGCCGCCTTCTCGGTGAGGCCGACCGAGGCGACCTGCGGATTGCAGTAGGTGCAGCCCGGGATCTTCAGCTTGTCGATCGGATGCGCGGGCAATCCCTTGATCTTCTCGACGCAGACGACGCCCTCGTGCTCGGCCTTGTGGGCCAGCATCGGCGGCCCGGCGAGGTCACCGATGGCGTAGATGCCTGGCACGCTCGTGCGGCCGTAGCCGTCGGCGACGACGAGGCCGCGCTCGGTCTTCACGCCGACCGCCTCGAGGCCGAGGCCCTCCGAGTTGCCGACGACGCCGACCGCCGAGATCACCCGCTCGACCGCGATGTCCTGCGTCTTGCCGCCCGCCTCGACATGGGCGACGACGCCCGAGGCGCTCTTGTCGAGGCCGGTCACCTTGGCCGAGAGCAGGAACTTTATGCCCTGCTTCTCCATCCGCTTCTGGACGTGCTTGGCGATATCCTCGTCCTCGACGGGGAGAATCTGCGGCAGGAGCTCGACGACGGTAACCTCGGAGCCCATCGTCCGGAAGAAGCTCGCGAACTCGATGCCGATGGCGCCCGAGCCGACGACCAGCAGCGACTTTGGGATCTCCTTCGGCACCATGGCCTCGAAATAAGTCCAGACGCGGTCGCCGTCGGGCTCGAGGCCGGGCAGCACGCGGGGCCGCGCGCCGGTGGCGAGGATGATGTGCTTGGCCTTGTAGGTGCCGGGGCCGAGGGCACCCTTCGGCGCCGCTGCGGCGCGTTCGGACTTCTCAGGCGCCGCGACCTCGATCTCGCCCGCCTTTGTCAGCTTGGCCACGCCCCAGATGACGTCGATCTTGTTCTTCTTCATCAGCATGGCGACGCCGCTGTTGAGTCGGCCGGACACGTCGCGCGAGCGCTTCACCACCGCGGCCGGGTCATAGGCGACCTTCTCGGCCGACAGGCCGAACTCCTTGGCGTGCTGCATGTAGTGAAAAATCTCGGCGGAGCGCAGCAACGCCTTGGTCGGGATGCAGCCCCAGTTGAGGCAGATGCCGCCGAGGTGCGATTTCTCGACCACCGCCGTCTTGAGGCCGAGCTGGGCGGCGCGAATGGCGGCGACATAGCCGCCCGGCCCGCCCCCGATGACGATGATGTCGTACGAATTGTCGGCCACGCTGGTGCTCTCCGCTTCGCGAACGACGGTAGAGCTAGGACGGCCGCGCCGGCAACTCAATCGCAGCGCCGTGCACGGCAGGCTGTCGGCCGAGGAATGGGAACGCCGGACCGCCGTCATGCGCTGGTCGGCAGGCCCCGACGAGGCCCGTCCCCGGCCGCCCGCGCGGTGGCCGCTCCGCCCGCGAG
Organism: Pseudomonadota bacterium; assembly: GCA_023430145.1. Taxonomy (GTDB): domain Bacteria; phylum Pseudomonadota; class Alphaproteobacteria; order Rhizobiales; family Methylopilaceae; genus JAEZCD01. The sequence goes on along the minus strand of JAEZCD010000216.1, from coordinate 21,461 downwards.
GTGCCGCCATGACCGCAACGTTCTCCGCCGCCCGCCTCCTCGGCCTATGGGACCGGCTTCGCACCAGCTTCTGGTTCCTGCCCTCGGTAATGGCGACGACGGCCGCGATCCTCTCCCTCGCCCTCGTCCGCTTCGATGCGTGGCTCGGCGAGCGGACGGTGCGCGAGGCGGAGTGGCTCTATGCCTTCGGCCCCGAGGGCGCCCGCGCCATCCTGTCGGCGATCGCGAGCTCGATGATCACGGTCGCCGGCCTCACCTTCTCGATCACGATGCTGACGCTGCAGCTCGCCTCCTCGCAGTTCGGGCCGCGCCTGTTGCGCAACTTCATGCGTCACCGGGGCATCCAGATCGTCCTCGGCATCTTCATCTCCACCTTCATCTATTGCCTGCTCGTGCTGCGGACCGTGCGCGGGGTGGAGGGCGCGAGCTTCGTGCCGCATGTCTCGGTCGCCTTCGGCCTCGTCCTCGCGGTCGCCAGCATCGCCGTGCTGATCTACTTCATCCACCACGTCGCCAACGCCATCCGCATCGAGACGGTGCTCGCCGACCTCGCCGCGGAGACCGCCGAGACGATCGAGCGGCTTTATCCGCAGCAGCTCGGCGCCGACGCGCCGGCCGCGCCCGGCGCCGTGCTGCCGGCGGGCTTCGAGAGCGGCCGGCTCGCGATCCCGGCCGAGGCGGGCGGCTACGTCCAGCGCGTCGACGACGAGGCGCTCATGGGCGTCGCGACCGAGGCGGACCTCGTGCTGCGGATCGAGGCGCGGCCCGGGCGATTCGTCTACGCGGGCGCGGCGCTGCTTTCCGCCTGGCCGGCCGAGCGCCTTTCCGAGGACGTCGTGGCGCGGTTGCGCGGCGCTCTCGTGATCGGCAACGACCGCACGCCGTATCAGGACCTCGACTTCTCGATCCGCCGCTTCGTCGAGATTGCCCAGCGGGCGCTGTCGCCCGGGATCAACGATCCGACGACGGCGATCTATTGCATCGATCGCCTCGGCGAGGCCTTCCTGTGCTTGGCGGGCCGCCAGCTCCCTTCGCCGACCCGCGCCGACGATGCGGGCCGGCTGCGCGTCCTCACGGAAGTCGACACCCTGCACGCGCTCGCCGGTCCGGCCTTCGCCGCGGTCGCCCGCTACGGCGCCGAGGACACCGACGTGGTTCGCCGGCTGACGCAGGTGATCGGCGCGGTGAGCGCCGCGGCCGAGCCGGTCGCGCGGCGGGATCTCGAGCGCCTCGCGGCCGCCATCCGCGCAGAAGTGGAGCGGTCGTGCACCGCCGTCGACGCCGTGGCGGCGCAGCCTGCGGCGAGCTCCTGAGGGAGTAGCCCGGACTTGCGCAGCGACGTCCGGGGTTGCCTTTACGGACCCGGATTGCGCTTCGCGCATCCGGGCTACGCTTCGCGCGCGGCGGAGAGCTACCCCGTCAGCGTCACCCGCCCCTTCGGGGTCGCCAACACGGCGATGAAGCCCGGCACGGGCGCCCGCTCGACCGGGATGTCGAGGCCGAGCGCGGCGTAGATCGCCGCGAGCCCCTCCGGCTCCGGCTGCAGCACCGTCAGGCTCTCGAGCCGGCAGCCTTCGGGCGTCGTCGTCGATGGGTGCGGCGAACCCTGCCAGTCGATGATGAACGGCACCGCCTCGCCATAGAGGGGATGCTTCAGATAGAGGATCCGCCAGGCGAGCTTCACCCCGTCGGGCCGCGTGCGGCTCATCGAGACGGGGGGCGGGATCGTTAGCCCGGCGGCTTCGGCCGCACGCTGCGCACCGTCGAGATCGGTCGTCTGCACGGCGAAGGTGATGATGGCCGGCTGCGGCATCGCCGCGATCCTCTCCGCCCGCGTGCCGGCCTGCTCTTGGACCGGGTCCGGGGCGATCACCTCGAAGAAGGCACCCGGGCCGAGCGCGGCGAGCCGGTTGCGGGTGCCGAAGCCCGGATGCGAGCCGCCGACGGTCGGGGTGACGCCGGTCGCCGCCGCGAAGGCTTCGGCGCCCTTGTCGAGATCGGGCGCGGCCCAGAGCAGATGGTCGAACACGACAGCCAAAGCATCACCTTCAGGGAACGAGGACGGCCTTGCCGAAGACTTTCCGCTCGGCGAGCTCCTGCAGCGTCGCAGGAAACTCCGCGAGCGGACGGACGCAGTGGATCGCCGGCTTCAGCCTCCCGTCGGCGACGCGGGCGAGAAGCTCGCGCTGATCGTCGGGCGTCCAGCCGTTGCAGCCGAGAATCTCGAACTCGAACGACCAAATGTAGCGCAAGTCGGTCTTCGGGTCGTAGCCGGCGGTGGCGCCGCAGGTGAGGATCCTCGCGTGCCGCTTCGCCGCGCGAAAACATTCGGCCCAGGTCTCGCCGCCCGTATAGTTGACGATCACGTCGACGCCGCCGCCGCCGCGGATGCGCGGCTTGCCATAGCGGGCGCGGATCTCCTCGACATAGTTCTGCGACGAGGTGTCGATGACCACGTCGGCGCCGAGCGCGCGCAGTTTCTCGAGCTTCCAGGCGGCGCTGGCGCAGGCGATCACCTCGCAGCCGGCGGCGTGCGCGAGCTGCACGCAGCAGGTGCCGACGCCGCCGCTGGCGCCGAGAATGAGGACGCGCTCGCCGGCCTGAACGCGGCCGCGCGTCTCCATCATGCGCAGCGCCGTGCCGTAGGCGGTCGGCAGGCAGGCGGCGTCGACGAAGGAGACCGCGTCGGGGATGGCTATGAGATAGCGGGCCGGTATGGCGATCAGCTCGCAGGCGCCGCCGCGCAGCGTCTCGCCCATCATGCCGTCGTCGCGGTTCGGGATGGCGGTGACGCGGTCGCCGACCCGCCAGCCTTTTACGTCGGCGCCGAGCGCGAGAATCTCGCCGGCGATGTCGGCGCCGGGGATCATCGGCAGCGGCGTCTTGAGCCCGGGAATGCCGCGCAGCACCATCGGGTCGAAGCCGTTCAGCGACACGGCGCGGACGCGGACCAGGCACTCGCCGGCGGCCGGCGCGGGATCCGGCAGCTCGCGGATGCCGACATTCTCGAGCGGGCCGTGGGCGTCGAAGACGACGGCTTTCATGGGTGATCCTCCGCGTCATTGCGAGCGTAGCGAAGCAATCCAGCTTCTCTTCCAACGCTGCAAAGCTGGATTGCTTCGTCGCTTCGCTCCTCGCAATGACGCCTAGGACGCTCGGTCATCTTCGCTCCCTCGGAACGACTGTTGCATCGCCTCTTCCCGCCCCGCGCCGATTTGCGCTGGCCGATTGACAAGCCCCGGAGATTGGATCCAGGATCCAATCATGTCCGGACCCGAAGCCCTCCGTCAACTCGTCTCCGCCCGCGGCGCGCCGCATCGTACCGCCACCGCCTTCGCCATGGAGACGCTGCGCGAGGCGATCCTCACCGGCGCACTGGCCGAAGGCACGGAGTTGCAGCAGACCGACCTCGCCGCCTCGCTGAAGCTGAGCCGGACACCGGTGCGCGAGGCGCTGCGGCTGCTCGAGGCCGAGGGCTGGGTCGAGTTCTCGCCGCATCGCGGCGCCGTCGTCGCGACGCTGTCGACCGACGACATCGTGCAGGTGTTCGAGATCCGCTTCGCGCTCGAGGCGCTGGCGCTCCGCAAGTCGATCCCCGCCCTCGATACCGCGTCGCTCGACCGGGCGGCGGCGATTCTCGACGAGATGGACGTCGAGCGGGACATCGGCCGCTGGGTCGAGCTGAACCGCAGGTTCCACGTCACCACCTATTCGGGCGCCGGTGCGCGGCTGCTCGCCGTCATCCAGCACCAGTACGACGCCGTCGACCGCTATCTGCGGCTCGAGCTCGCCGAGCTGCACAATGCCGACGAGAGCCAGGAGGAGCATCGCGCCATCCTCGCCGCCTGCCGCGCCGGCGATGCCGACGGCGCGGTGAAGCTGCTCGGCCCGCACGTGCTCGAGGCCGGCGTCGATCTCGCAAAGTTCATCGAAGCGCGGCGGAGGCGTGCGCCGTGAGCCTCGACGTCGCCCGTGCCCGCCGCGAGACGCCCGGCGCCGAGCGCGTCGTGCACTTCAACAATGCCGGCTCGTCGCTGCCCCCGGCCGCCGTCGTCGAGGCGATGATCGAGCATCTGCGGCTCGAGGCCGAGGTCGGCGGCTACGAGGCCTATGACCGCAGGAAGACCGCCACCGAGCGGCCCTATGCGGCGCTGGCCGCCCTGCTCGGCTGCGGCGCGGACGAGATCGCGGTGCTCGACAGCGCGACGCGCGCCTGGGACATGGCCTTCTACGCGCTGTCGCTGAAGCCCGGCGACAAGATCGTCACCGGCCGCTCCGAATATTGCAGCAACCTCATCGCCTTTCTGCACGCGGCGCGGCGCACCGGCTGCGAGCTCCAGATCGTCCCCGACGATGCGGACGGCGTCGTCGACCTGTCCGCCCTCGCGGCGGCGATCGACGGTCGCACCAGGCTCGTTGCCGTGACGCACGTGCCGACCACCGGCGGCCTCGTCAATCCGGCCGCGGAGATCGGGAAGATCGCCCGCGCGGCCGGCGTCCCCTATCTGCTCGACATATGCCAGTCGACCGGCCAGATGCCGATCGATGTCCGCGCCATTGGCTGCGACATGGCTTCCGGCACGGGCCGAAAGTTCCTGCGCGGGCCGCGCGGCACCGGCTTCCTCTATGTCCGCCGCGGCTTCCTCGACCGGCTCGACCCGCCCTTCCTCGACGACCACGCGGCCGAGTGGCAGGATGGCGGCCGCTACTCCATGCGTCCCGACGCGCGCAGATTTGAGACCTTTGAGTGCGGCTTCGCGGCCAAGATCGGCCTCGGCGTCGCGGTGGACTACGCGGCGGCGTGGGACATGGCGGCGATCGCCGCGCGCGTCGGGCCGCTCGCGGCGGAGCTTCGGGCGCGGATCGCCGCCCTGCCCGGCGCCCGGGTGCACGATCGCGGACGCGAGCTGTGCGGCATCGTCACCTTCTCGCTCGCCGGCGCGCGGGCGGAAGAAGTCAAGCGAAGGCTCGGCGAACGGGCCATCAATGTGAGCGTATCGGGCTGGGAGGGCACGCCTTTGGACTTGGCCTTGCGCGATCCGGGACGGTTCGTGCGGGCGTCGCTGCACTACTACAATACCGAGGCTGAGATCGACGGCTTCGTCGCTGCGCTGCACGGCATCGCGCGCGACGCGGCCTGACTTTTTGGACGGCGCCGCGAGGCGTCGCCGCTTGGGCCTGATGGGAGACACGGCAATGGGATCGCGCATACCGATACGCATGCTCCTCGCCGCCGCGGCATTCGCCGCCGGCATCGCCGCCGCCGATGCGAAGACTTTTCGCGTCAACGTCGTCGCCGACCCGCAATCGCTCGACCCGATCGCGTTCTCGGAGCTGGTCGCCGGACGCATGCTGGAGAGCATGTACGAGGGCTTCACGGCAAAGACCGCGAAAGGCGAGAACGAGCCGGCGCTCGCCACCTCCTGGGAGCCGATCGACGGCGGCATGGGCTGGAGGTTCCACCTCCGCCCGGGCGTGAAATTCCATAGCGGCCGGCCGTTCACGGCGAAAGACGTGAAGCACACCTTCGAGCAGATTCTCACGCCCGGCATGAAGGCCGGCCTGCAGATGGGCTATCTCGGCCGCGTCGTCGGCGCCGACGACGTTAAGTCCGGCAAGGCCAAGGAGCTCGCCGGCGTGAAGGTCGTCGACGACCTCACCGTCGAGGTCCGCTTCACCAAGCCGGACGTGCTGTTCCCGATCTATCCTTTCCTGTTCATCGACAGCAGCATCGTCGCCGAGCAGGGGGCGGACTGGATGAACAAGGTCTCGGCCGGCACCGGCCCCTTCAAGTTCAAGGAATGGCGCCGCGGCGCCGAGGTCGCGGTCGACGCCCACAAGGATTACTGGGGCGGCGCGCCGAAGATCGAGGGCGTGCGCTACCTGATCGTGCCGAGCGGCGACACGGCGATCTCCCAATACGATGCCGGCGAGCTCGACATGGTCGACGTGCCGGAGGCCTCCTTCCGCCGCGTGCTGCGCGACGAGCGCTACAAGGACCAGCTGTCGAAGGTCTCGCGGGCGCAGTCGCGCTATCTCGGCATGAACGCGACGCGCTACGAGCCCTTCAAGGACAAGCGGGTGCGCGAGGCGATCTCGCTCAGCATCGACCGCGACGCCATGATCAAGGGCCTCTATGGCGGAGCCGGCTTCCCGCTGAACGGCGTCATCACCCCCGGCGTCGCCGGCTACAATCCCGACCTGCCGCCGCTGAAATACGATCCGGAGCGCGCCAAGAAGCTGCTCGCCGAGGCCGGCTATCCGGACGGCAAGGGCATGCCCGAGATCGACATCAACTGCACGCCGCAGTTCAAGGACGAGATCACCTACTACGCCAACCAGCTCGGCAAGGTGCTCGGCATGAAGGTGAACCCGGTCGTCATGGAGCGGGCGACCTTCATCAAGGCGATGAATGCCGGCGAGGTGGCGTTCTTCCCCTGGGGCTGGACCGCCGACTACCCGGACGCGATGTATTACCTGTCGCAGATGTGGTACAGCACGAGCCCCTACAATCGGCCGCGCTGGAAAAGCCCGGAATACGACAAGATCATCGACGAGGCACAGACCACGGCGGACGACAAGGCGCGCTACGCGCTCTACCACAAGGCCGAGAAGGTGCTGATGGACGACTGGGGCACGGCGCCGCTGCCGATGACGGCGGTGATCGGGCTCGTGAAGCCGAACGTGAAGAATGCCGGCATGACGCCGTTCGGCTTCTCCTCGTTCAAGAACACGACGATCGACTGAGCCGACCTGACCGATGCTGCGCTTCGTCGCCTGGCGCGTGCTCGGCATGATCCCGGTGCTGGCGGTGGCGCTCGTGGCCTCGTTCCTGGCCACCCGCGCCCTGCCGGGCGACCCGGTGATGGTGATGCTGAGCGACCATTCCTCCGACGAGGTGATGGCCGCCCGGCTCCGGGCCGAGTACGGCCTCGACCGCCCGGTGCTGGAGCAGTTCTTCTCCTACGTCACCGGCGCGCTCAGCGGCGATTTCGGCCTCTCCTACCGCGTCGTGCACACGCCGGTGATCGAGGTGCTGCGCGACGGGCTGGCCATCAGCCCGGTGCTCGCCTTCTCGGCGCTCGCGCTCGCCTTCCCGATCGGCGCCGCGGCCGGCGCCTTCGCGGCCGTGCGCCGCAACACGCTCGCCGACAGCCTCGTGATCCTCGTGCTCGTCGCCGGGCTGTCGATCCCGAACTTCGCCATCGCCACCTTCCTCGTCTACATCTTCTCGATCAAGCTCGGCTGGCTGCCGGTCGCGGGCTGGGGCGATGCCAAGAAGGCGATCCTGCCGATCGTCATCCTCGCCATCCCGACCGCGGCCTACATCGCCCGCCTGTCGCGCACCTTCATGCTGGAGGTGCTGCAGCAGGACTTCGTCCGCACGGCGCGGGCGAAGGGGCTCGCCGACCGCGTCGTCATCTGGCGGCACGCGTTCAAGAACACGCTGGTGCCGCTGCTCACCTCGGTCGGCATCATCTTCGGCGGCCTTCTGAGCAACACCTTCGTGGTCGAGACGATCTTCAACATTCCCGGCCTTGGGCGTCTGGCGATCGACTCGATCTTCGCTCGCGACTACCCGGTCGCGATGGCCATCGTGCTGCTGTTCACCGCCTTCTTCGTCCTCATCAACCTCGTCGTCGACATCCTCTATGCGGTGATCGATCCGCGCATCCGCAGCCGGGTCGTGGCGACGTGAGCGCCGGGCTCGACATGCCGCTGCCGGCCGAGGCGGCGCTGCCGCCGCCCGAGGGGCGGCACCTCCTCGCCCGCTTCCTCAAGCATCGCAACGGCGCCGTCGGCAGCCTCATCGTGCTCGTCGTCGTGCTCGGCGCGCTGATCGGCCCGCTCGTCGTGCCGCATGACTACGAGGCGACCGATCTTCTGAACACCTGGAGCCCGCCGACGGCGGAGAACTGGCTCGGCACCGACAAGCTCGGTCGCGACATCTTCAGCCGCCTCGTGGTCGGCGCCCGGACCTCGCTGCTCGTCGCCGGCGCGGTGCTGGCGATCACGCTCACCTTGGGCATCCTGATCGGCATGACGGCCGGCTATCTCGGCGGCCGGCTCGACAATCTCCTGATGCGCATCGTCGACCTCACGCTGGCCTTCCCCGAGGTCGTTTTCGCGATCCTCGTCGCCGCCGTGATCGGCCCGGGCACGCTGACTGTGATCGTCGCCCTGTCGCTCGTCTGGTGGCCTGGCATCGCCCGCCTGACGCGCTCGCTCGTGCTGACGCTGCGGAGCGAGCTGTTCGTCGACGCGGCGATCGTGTCGGGCACGCCGACCGGCGCCATCTTCCGGCGCCACATGCTGCCGAACATCGCCGCGCCGATCATCGTCCGCGCCTCGGTCGGCGTCGGCTTCATCATCATGGCGGAGGCGACGCTGAGCTTCCTCGGCCTCGGCATCCAGGAGCCGCAGCCGAGCTGGGGCGGCATGATCCGCGACGGCCTGCCGGCCCTGCAGACCGACCCGTACCTCGCGATGTTCGGCTCGGTCGCGCTCGGCGTCACCGTCATCGGCTTCAACCTCCTGGGCGACGCGCTGCGCGACGTGCTCGACCCGCGGCTCGAGGGGCGCTGAGCCATGGCCGCGCCGCTGCTCGAGGTCGAGAATCTCTCCGTCGCCTTCCGCGGCCATGGGCCCGAGAAGCAGGTGCTCGACGACGTCGTCTTCGCGGTCCAGCCCGGCGAGATTTTTGGCATCGTCGGCGAGAGCGGCTCGGGGAAATCCGTCACCGCGCTCGCCATCATGCGTCTCCTCGGCGCGCAGGGCCGCATCGTCTCGGGAAGCATCCGGCTCGACGGCGCCGATCTCGTCCGGCTCGGCGAGAAGGAAATGCTGTCGGTGCGCGGCGGCCGCATCGGCATGATCTTCCAGGAGCCGATGACGAGCCTCAACCCGCTGCTCACCGTCGGCTTCCAGGTCGCCGAGGTGCTGCGCACGCACGAGCGCCTGTCGGCTCGGGACGCGCAGACGCGTGTGGTGGCGATGCTCGACCGGGTCGGCATCCCGAATGCTGCCATCCGGGCCGGCGACTATCCGCACCAGCTATCGGGCGGCATGCGCCAGCGGGTGATGATCGCCATGGCGATGGCCTGCCGGCCGCGCCTTCTCATCGCCGACGAGCCGACGACCGCGCTCGACGTCACCATCCAGGCGCAGATTCTCGACCTGATGCGCGCGCTGCGCCGCGACGAGGGCTCGGCGGTGCTGCTGATCACGCACGACATGGGCGTCATCGCCCGCATGGCCGACCGCGTGCTCGTCGTGTATGCCGGCGAGGTGGTCGAGAGCGCGCCGGTGGCGGAGCTGTTCGCCAAGCCCGCCCATCCCTACACACGGCTTCTCCTGCAATCGGTGCCGCCGGTCCGCAGCCGCGTGCACCGCCTGCCGATGATCCCCGGCACGCTCCCGCCGGCGGGCGTGAAGATGCACGGCTGCCGCTTCGCGCCGCGCTGCCCGGACGCGCTGCCGCTCTGCCGGGCCGAGCCGCCGGCCTACGAGCCCGTGGCGCCGCAGCGCATGGCGCGCTGCTGGCGCGCGGCGGAGCTGCTCGGCGCCCCGGCGCATGCGGAGGTCTCGGCATGACCGCGCCCGTCCTCCGCCTCGACAATGTCTCCCGCAGCTTCTCGGTCGCCGGCCCGCACGGCGCCCGCGAGCTGCGCGCCGTCGACGGCGTCAGCCTCGAGGTCGCTCCCGGCGAGACGCTCGGCATCGTCGGCGAGAGCGGCTGCGGCAAGAGCACCGTCGCCCGCATGGTGCTGCGCCTGTTGCAGCCCACCGCCGGCCGCATCGAATGGGCCGGGCGCGACGTCACCGACATGGCCGAGCCGGAGCTGCGGCCGCTCCGCCGCGGCACGCAGGCGGTGTTCCAGGACCCGATGTCGTCGCTGAACCCCCGCATGCGGGTGCGCGACATCGTCGGCGAGCCGCTCAGGGCGATCGGCATGGAGCGCCGCGCCGCCGCCGACCGCGTCCGCGAGGTCTTGGGCGCCGTCGGCCTGCCGCCGGAGGCCGCGCACCGCTATCCGCACGCCTTCTCGGGCGGCCAGCGGCAGCGCATCGCCATCGCCCGCGCGCTCGCCCCGGCTCCCGGCCTCATCGTCTGCGACGAGGCGACCTCGGCGCTCGACGTCTCGGTCCAGGCGCAGATCCTCAACCTCGTCGCCGATCTGCAGGAGCGGCTCGGGCTCAGCCTGATGTTCATCTCGCACAATCTCGGCGCCGTGCGGCACATCAGCGGCCGCGTCGCCGTGATGTATCTCGGCCGCATCGTCGAGCAGGGTTTTGAAGCCGACATCTTCGACCGCCCGGCGCATCCCTACACGGCCGCGCTGCTCGCCGCGGTGCCGGAGCCGGTCGTCGACCCGACCGCCACGGCGCCGCTCGCGGGCGAGATCCCGAGCCCGCTCGATCGCCCCTCCGGCTGCCACTTCCATCCCCGCTGCCCGAAGGCGCAGGCGCGCTGCCGCGCCGAAGACCCGCCGCTGCTGGAGCGCCGGCCGGGCCAGGCCGTGCGCTGCCATTTCCCGAACTGACGCGAGAGCCATGATCGTCGAGCGCACCGAATATTTCGCCAAGCCCGGCATGGAGGCCGAGGTGCTCGCCGTCCGCCGCAGGGCCTGCGCCGTCCGCCGCGACATCGGCCTTCCCTCGGGCCGCATCTTCGTCGCGCAGGCTGCGAGCGAGGGCGAGACGCCGGCGATCGTCTGGGAATGCGAGTTCGCCGACGCCGAGGCCCATGCCGCCGACCTCGCCGCCCGCGCCGCGAGCCCGGCCTTCGGCGCCGTGCGCGCCGACGTGTCGAAGCTGCTCGTCCGCTTCGCCCGGCACGTGCTCGCGCGCGACGACGCGCCGATCGGAAACGGCATGCGGCCGACCGCGCTCGCTGGGCTTCCGATCGTGCCGAAGCGGGTCACCTTCCCGAGCCATGGCCGCGAGCTCGTCGGCTATCTGTGGCTGCCGCCCGGCCCCGGCCCGTTCCCCTGCCTCGTCACCAATCACGGCAGCGGCATCGACCGCGGCACCTGGGACGTCAGCCGGCCCGGCACCGCGATGCTGCTGATGGAATGGGGCATTGCCAGCTTCCTGCCGCACCGGCACGGCTATGGCGACTCGCCCGGCCCGGCCTGGCGCGAGGAGGCGAGCGCCGAGTTCGGCACCGACGAATACGACGGGCAGGTCTCCTCCCGGCTCGACCGCGAGAGCGACGATGTCCTGGCGGCGCTGGATTTCATCGCCGGGCTGCCGGAGATCGATGCCGGCCATGTCGGCGTCATGGGCTCGTCCTTCGGCGGCACCAACACGCTGCTGGCGGCCTCGAAGGCGCCGCGCTTCACCTGCGCGGTGGAATTCGCAGGCGCGGCGATGAACTGGGACCGGACGCCGCGCCTCAGGGAGCTGATGCTCGGCGCCGCGCAAAAACTGACGCAGCCGATCTTCTTCATCCAGGCCGAGAACGACTACAGCATCCGGCCGACAAAAGAGCTCGCCGCCTCGCTCGAGGGCACCGGCAAGACCGTGTGGTCGAAGGTCTATCCGGCCTTCGGCGTCAACCCGATGGAGGGGCATTTGCTGGAAAGCCGCGGCGCGCCGATCTGGGCCGCCGATGTCCACCGCTTCCTGGAGCGCTACCTGTGAACCCCGGCGCCTGGATGGAGGAGCTGACCTGGCCGGAGGCCGGCGAGCGCATCGCGCGCGGCGACATCGCCGTGGTGCCGATCGGCGCCCGCTCGAAGGAGCACGGCCACCACCTGCCGCTCGAGACCGACTATCTCCTCGCCCGCGCGCTCTGCGACGGGCTGATCGCGGCTCTGCCGGTGCTCGCCACGCCGGTGGTCGATTTCGGCTACTACCCGGCCTTCCTCAACTATCCCGGCAGCCAGCACCTGCGGGCGGACACCTTCGTCGCCCTGCTCGACGACGTGTTCGACGGGCTCGTCCGGAATGGCGCCCGGCGCATCGCCGTCGTCAACACGGGCGTCTCGACCGAGGCGCCGCTGCAGGTCGCCGTGCGCAACGCGCTGATCCGGCACGGCATCCGCGTCGCCGTCGCCGACATCCGCCAGCTCGGCAAGTCGGCCTCCCACCTGCTCGAGCAAAAGTTCGGCGGCCATGGCGACGAGCACGAGACCTCGCTGATGCTCGCCATCGCGCCCGACAAAGTGCGCATGGAGCTGGCGCAGCAGGACTACGGCAACATGCTGGAGGTGCCGAAGACCGTGTTCTGGCGGTCGGTCGTGTTCGGCCCGGATCCCGGCTCCGGCCCCGACTACAGCGAGACCGGGGTTCGCGGCGATCCGACGCTCGCCACCCGCGAGAAAGGCGAGGCGATGCTGGCGGCGATGATCGACGATCTCGTCGAGGGACTGAAGAAACTCGGGCCGGTGCTGTGATGGCGGAATTCTTCGACGTCGTCGTCGCCGGCTACGGCTATGCCGGCGCGGTCGCGGCCATCGAGGCGCACGATGCCGGCGCCCGTGTGCTCCTGATCGAGAAGGCGGACGAGCCGGGCGGCATCTCGGTCTGCTCGGCCGGGGGCTTGCGGATCAGCCGCGATGCCGACGCCGCCTTCGCCTACCTCGTCGCCACGAATGCCGGGACGACGCCGGAGCCCGTGCTGCGCGTGCTCGCCGACGGCATGTTCTGGCTGCCCGATTACGCAAGGCGCCTCACCGAGGCCGTCGGCGGCGCGCTCGGCCTGCGCGATTCCCCGGCCAACTATCCCCTGCCCGGCTACAAGAGTTTTGGCTTCGCCTATGTCGACGACCTGCCCGGCTTCGAGCCGGCGACGGCGTTCCCCAACGTCCGCGGCGCGGCGGCAGGCGCACGCCTGTTCGCGGTGCTCGAGGAGAACGTCCGCCGCCGCCCGGGCATCACAGTGCGCCTCGCCTGCCCGGCCGAGCGGCTCCTCGTCGAGGGCGAGGCGGTCGCCGGCCTCGTCGCCGGCGGCCAAGAAATCCGCGCCGGCGCAGTCGTGCTCGCCACCGGCGGCTTCGAGGCGGCGGAGGAGATGAAGCTCCGCACCTGGCCGCTGAAGCCGGTCCTCTCCGCCGCCGTGCGCGGCAATACTGGCGACGGCATCGCGCTCGCCCAAAAAGCCGGCGCCGGCCTCTGGCACATGTGGCATTTTCACGGCTCCTACGGCTTCCGCCATCCCGATCCGGACTACCCGTTCGGCATCCGCCTGAAGCGCCTGCCGGACTGGGTGCCCGGCGAAGGCGTGCGCGAGGACGTGCGCATGAGCTGGATCCTCGTCGACCGCGAGGGCCGGCGGTTCGGCAACGAGTACGAGCCCTACATGCAGGACACCGGGCACCGGGCCATGGAGGCCTTCGACCCGGTGACGCAGAGTTTTTCCCGAGTGCCCGCGCTTCTCATCGTCGATGCGGCCGGCCGGGTGATCTATCCGCTCGCAGCGCCCACCTGGCACGATGCCGAGGTGGCGCAAAGGTTCGGCGGGGCGACGCCGGCCTCGCTCGACGAGATCATCCTCCGCCGGTTCGACTCGATCGTCGATCTGGCGCACGCCTTCGGCCGCGACCCGGCCGTGCTGCAGGCGACCGTAGACGACTGGAATCTCGCTTGTATCTCGGGCGCCGACAAAACCTTCGGCCGGCCCTCGTCGAGCATGATGCCGATTGCGAGCCCGCCCTTCTCGGCGGCGGAGATCTGGCCGATCGTCTCCAACACGCAAGGCGGCCCGGTGCACGATGGCGAGCAGCGCGTGCTCGACCCCTTCGGCGCACCGATCCAGAACCTCTTCGCCGCCGGCGAGCTCGGCAGCGTGTTCGGCCACCTCTACATGTCGGGCGGCAACATCGCCGAATGCTTTGTCGGCGGCGCCATTGCCGGAAAAGGCGCCGCGCGGGCCGCCATCGGCGTGCCGGAGCGCCGCAGGAGCGCTGCAGGATGATCTCGAAGAACCTCGGCAAATGCTTCGACGCGAGGCGCGATCCCGAAAAGGTCGCGCTGATCGACTGCCGGGACTGGGACAGTCCGGTCGAGCTCACCTATGCCGAATTCGACGCGCTGTGCGATGCGGTCGCCCGCGGCCTCCGCGCCCGCGGCTTCGTGCCGGGCGACCGGATCGGCATCCTGTCCTTGAACCGGCACGAGATGCTCGCCGCCTTTTTCGGCACCATGCGGGCCGGCATGGTGACGGTGCCGATCTCCTTCAAGTTGGCCCGCGAGACGGTCGAATACATCGTCGCCGATGCCGGGCTGAAGGGTGTGTTCTGCGACGCCGCCCGCGCCGACCTCGTGCCGCCGGGGCTGCAAAGGATCTCGTTCGACGATCCGGACGGCTTTTCGGCCCTGCTCGATCCCGGCCCGTTCGACACGGTCGAGCCGGAAGGCCGCGCGCTCGGCATGATGCTCTACACCTCCGGCTCGACCGGCAAGCCGAAGGGCGTGCTGCTCTCGCACGAGAGCCAGCGCTGGGCGCTCGAGCGCATGATCGAGGCCTATGGCGACCAGTCGCAGAACCGCTACATCGTCGCCGCGCCGATGTTTCATATGAACGCGACCTTCAACGTGAAGGCCTCGCTGACCTATGGCGCGAGCCTCGTCCTGTTGCCGGCCTTTGACGCGCGCCGCTACGCCGAGGCGATCCCGCGCTTCAAGGTGACGGCGCTGACCTCGGTGCCGACCATGCTGGCGCTGGTCGCCAAGGAAAGGGATCTCGTCGGTGGGCTCGACTTTTCCTCGGTGACGAAGGTCAGCATGGGCTCGGCGCCGCTGACGCAAGCGCTGATCGACAAGGTGCAGGCGATCTTCCCCAAGGCCGCGCTCGCCAACAGCTACGGCACCACCGAGGCCGGCCCCTGCCCGTTCGGCCCGCACCCCGCGGGCGTGCCGCGGCCGGCGCTCTGCGCCGGCTATCCGCTGCCGGGCTCGGAGGTCGAGCTGCGCGGCGGGCCGACACCGGACGAGGGCGAGGTGTTCATGAAGAGCCCGATGCTGATGGAGGGCTACAACAACCTGCCGGAGCGGACGGCGACGGCGCTCGAGGGCGGCTGGTACCGCTCGGGCGACATCATGCGCCGCGACGAGAACGGCTTCTTCTACTTCGTCGGCCGAACCGACGACATGTTCGTCGTCGGCGGCGAGAACCTTTGGCCGGGCGAGGTCGAGCGCCTGCTCGAGCGGATGGACGGCGTCCACCAGGCGATCGTCGTGCCGGTGCCGGACGAGATCAAGGGCGCGCTGCCCTTCGCCTTCATCGTGCCCCAGCAGGGCGCGTCGCTCGACGAGGCGGCGGTGAAAGCCTTCGCCATCGCCAACGGCCCGGCCTTCGCGCATCCGCGCTTCGTCGAGTTCGTGCGGGAAATCCCGCTCGCCGCCACCAACAAGCCGGACCGCAAGGCGCTGACCGCGATCGCGGACGCGAAGGCGAAGGGGCGGCGGGCGACGGTCTAGACCGCCGTGCCGCCCTTGAAGCGGCCGAAGACGGTCTGGCCAGAAGGCCCGAACAGGACGACGTCGAAGGCCTCCGCGTCCATGCCCTCGACCTCCATGCCCGGCGAGCCGATCGGCATGCCGGGCACCGCGAGGCCCTTCGCGCGCGGCCGCTCGGCGAGGAGGCGGTCGATCGCCGCCGCGGGCACGTGCCCCTCGAGGACGTAGCCGTCCACCTCGGCCGTATGGCAGGACCACAGCGCCTCGGGGATGGTGAGCCGCCTCTTGAGGCCGTTCAGCGAGCCGGTCTCGGTCACCTCGACGACAAAACCGGCCTTGCGCACGTGGTCGACCCAGCCCGAGCAGCAGCCGCAGGACGGATCCTTGTGAACCCGCATCACGGCTGGTCCCGCCGCGGCCGCCGGCATGGCGGCGCCCAGCGCTGACAAGCCGAGAAAGGCGACGGCGCCGCGCCGCGTGATCGATCGTTTGGAGCTCATCTTTCTCGCCTCCTTCCACACGCCCCGCGCCACAGCATGACGGCTTCCCCCGTGGGAAGGTCAACGGGGCGGAGTTGCCGGATGCGAGGATCGCCTGCCGCAGCCCGCTTCGGGCGAGACCATTCGACCCAGCGCCGCTGGCCACCACTCGGTACGAGCTTTTCCGCCGCGCGCGTATTATGCAATGGAAGCCAGAGGAAGCTCGGCGCGGAGGACGAAGTGGGAAGAGCAGCCCGACTGCGGCATCAGCCTTCGCCGAGCCCGCAAGCCCTCGCGTCCGAGATGGTGTGGATCGAGGGCGGCACGTTCCGCATGGGCTCCGACCACCACTACGCCGAGGAGCGGCCGGTGCACACGGTCTCCGTCGACGGCTTCTTCATCGACGCTGTGCCGGTGACCAACGCCCAGTTCCGTGCCTTCGTCGAGGCGACCGGCCATGTCACCGTCGCCGAGAAGGCGCCGGACCCAAAAGACTATCCGGGCGCGCTGCCGCACATGCTGAAGGCGGGATCGCTCGTCTTCAGCCCGCCCGACCATCCGATCGGCCTGCAGGACTGGAGCCGCTGGTGGGAGTTCCGCTTCCGCGCCAACTGGCGCCGGCCCTACGGCCAGGGCTCCTCGATCAAGGGCCTCGACGACCATCCCGTCGTTCACGTCGCCTTCGCGGACGCCGAGGCTTACGCCAAGTGGGCCGGCAAGGAGCTGCCGACGGAGGCGGAATGGGAGTTCGCCGCCCGCGGCGGCCTCGACGGGGCGGAGTTCGCCTGGGGCGACGAGCTCAATCCTGGCGGCCGGCAGATGGCCAACACCTGGCAGGGCGAGTTCCCCTACGAGAATCTCGAGGCCGACGGCTTTGCCCGCACCTCGCCCGTAAAAGCCTTTCCGCCGAACGGGTTCGGCGTCTTCGACATGATCGGCAACACCTGGGAGTGGACCGTCGACTGGTGGTCGCAGAAGCACGCGGGCGATCCGGGCAAGGCCTGCTGTGTGCCCCAGAACCCGCGCGGCGGCCCCGTCGAGGCGAGCTACGACCCGGCCCAGCCCGAGATTCGCATCCCGCGAAAGGTGCTGAAGGGCGGCTCGCACTTGTGCGCGCCCTGTTATTGCAAGCGCTACCGCCCGGCCGCGCGGCACGCCGAGCCGATCGACACCTCGACCAGCCATGTCGGCTTCCGCTGCGTGCGGCGACGATCGACCGAAGCATAACGTGCGGATCGCCGTGATCGGCGCGGGTGGGGGACTCGGCCGAAACGTCGTCGACGCGGCGCACAAGGCAAAGCATCGTGTGGTTGCGCTCGTCCGGGATCCGGAAAGAGCGGACTTGCCGCCGGAGGTCGACACGATCGTCGGCGATGCAACGCGAATCGACGACCTCGTGCGCGCGATGACGGGCGCCGATGCGGCGATGTTCTGCGTCATGCCGCGCTTCGCGGCCTGGCTGACCGAGTTCCCGTCCTTGCTGGAGTGCGGGATCGTGGCTGCCCGCAGGACAGATAGTCGCCTCGTATTCCCGGCGAACGTATGGATTTTCGGTCCGGGCCGACCCGGTGAACGCGTCAGCGAGACACGTGCGCCGTCGCCCACATCGCGGCGAGGCCGTTTGCGCGCTGAGATGGAGCAACGGATCCGCGAAGCCGGAATTCGCCACGCGATCCTGCGCCTTCCCGAGTTCTACGGACCCCGCGTCCTGACGCTCACGGCGCGCATCTTTCGCGCAGCGCTTTCCGGCCGGTCGATGCTGTGGCCGGGTCCGATCGATCTACCCGTCGAGTTCGTCTTCATGCCCGACGCCGCGAGCGCCCTCCTGGCGGTCGGCACGGCTCGGGATTGCGACGCCGGAGACTTCCACCTTCCCGGCGCGGAGACGACAGTCCGCCAGTTCGCCGATGTGGTTCTCAAAGCGGCAGGTCGCAGGACACGGATGATCGCCGTGCCGCGCTGGCTGCTGTCTGCGGGGGGCGCCTTTCATCCGACCATTCGTGGAGTCGCGGACATCGCCCATCTCTGGACGGACCCCATCCTTCTCGAAGGCGCGAAATACGCCAGCCGCTTCGGCCCGCCACCCGTGACACCGCTCGCCGATGCCGTCGGCATGACGATGGCATGGCATCGAGCTCATCCGGATCTCCGCCTGCAAGCCTGATCGCCGGGCTCCTCCGGACACGTGGGATGCTTGGACCGTGAGCTCGGCGCGACGGACGTGTGCTCCGACTTCGATTCGGCCGGCAAGGAGCGGGCCGGACCCGGAAACACGACGCAGCTACAGGGCGACTGCTCGCCGCGCAGGGCGATGTGCGGTGAATGCCGTTCGCGTGCACGCGAAACCTGATCTAGATCAGTGGCCGGAGCGCAACGCCCGCTATGCTCCGGGCTCGCCGAATATCCCGCCAAACAAGAATCCGCCGACCGATGCTGTCACGTGGCTGTACAAGACGGCGAAAATCGCCGAGTTCCTCGCCTCGCCCGCCGACAATCGATCGGACAGCAACCGGAGCTGCCCATGTCCGTCGCAGAGCTTGATCGAGCCGCGCCGCGCGAGCGCACTCTCGTCGTTCGCTTCGCGGGCGATTCGGGCGACGGCGTGCAGCTCGCGGGCGGCCAGTTCGCCCGCTCCGCCGCCTCGTCCGGCGCCGACCTGATGACCCTGCCGGAATTCCCGGCCGAGATCCGGGCGCCGGCCGGCACCACCTTCGGCGTCTCCGCCTACCAGGTGCAGTTCGGCGGCGGCGAGGTTTTGACGCCGGGCGACGAGACCGACCTTCTGGTCGCGTTCAACCCGGCCGCCTTCGTCACCAATATCGGCTTCCTCAAGAAGGGCGGCACGGTTCTCGTCGACGAGGGAGCCTTCACCGAGCGCGCCTTCGCCAAGGCCGGGCTGGCGGACAACCCGCTCGGCGACGGCACAGGCGCCGACTATGCGGTCATCACCGCCGACATGGGCAAGCGGGCGCTCGAGGCGGTGGCGGAGTTCGGGCTCGGCCACAAGGATTCCATGCGCGCCAAGAATTTCTGGGCGCTCGGCCTCGTCCTCTGGCTCGCCCAGCATTCGCCCGAGACGACGCTCGCCTGGGTGCGGCAGCGCTTTGCCGCCGAGCCGGCGCTCGCCGGCGCCAATGCCGCCGCCCTCGCCGCCGGCTATGCCTATGGCGAGACGATGGAGCTCTCGATCGCCGGCGCCGCGGCGATCCTCGAGCCCGCCGCCGAGGCGCGCAGCGTCCGCATGACCTCCGGCACCGACGCGATGGCGCTCGGCATCGTCGCCGCCGGGGCGCTTGCCGGGCGCCCGGTCTTCTATTGCTCCTATCCGATCACGCCCGCCTCCGCTCTGCTGCACGAGCTCGCCAAGGTGAGGACGGGCGTGAAGACCTTCCAGGCCGAGGACGAGATCGCCGCCGCCTCGGCCGCCATCGGCGCCTCCTATGCCGGCGGGCTCGGCGTGACGGCGAGCTCCGGCCCCGGCCTGTCGCTGAAGACCGAGGCGATCGGCCTCGCGGTGGCCGCCGAGCTGCCGCTGCTCGTCATCGACGTTCAGCGCGCCGGGCCCTCGACCGGCATGCCGACCAAGCCCGAGCAGTCCGATCTGTCGATGGCGATCTTCGGCCGCCACGGCGAGTCGCCGCTGCCGGTGTTCGCCCCGGCGACGCCGGCCGACTGCTTCGACATCGTCGTCGAGGCCGCGCGCGTCGCCGTGGAATCGATGACGCCGGTGATCGTGCTCTCCGACGCCTACCTCGCCAACGCGATGAGCGAGTGGACGGCGCCCGATCCCGCGCGCCTCGCGCCCTTCGCCGTCACGCCCGGCGGCGCGACCAATCGCGGCGCCTTCGACCGCGACCCGGACACGCTCGCGCGGGCCTGGATCGCTCCCGGCACGGAGGGCGGCATCCACCGCGTCGGCGGCCTCGAGAAGGATTCGGCGACCGGCCACATCTCCTACGATCCGGACAACCACGAGGCCATGGTGCGGCTGCGGGCGGAGAAGATCGCCCGCATCGCCGCCCGGGGCGAGCGTGACCTGCTCCAGGAAGGCCCCGACGAGGGCGAGCTCGCGGTGATCGGCTGGGGCTCGACCTTCGGCGCCATCCGCCAGGCGACCCGGCAGATGCGCGCCCGCGGCGTGAGCGTCACGCATCTGCATCTGCGGCGGCTTTGGCCGCTGCCGCAGAGCCTCGAAGCCTCGCTGCGGCGCTTCCGGCGCATCGCCTGCGTGGAGATGAACACCGGCCAGCTGACGGCGATTTTGCGCGCCACCTATCTCCTGCCGGTCATGCCTGTGACCCAGCTCAGCGGCCGCCCGTTCCGGGTCGTCGACGTCGAGCGCCGCCTCGAGAGCCTGCTCCTGGAAGGGGCCGCCGCATGAACGCGATCGTTCTGACGCCAAAGGACTTCACCTCCGACCAGGAAGTGCGCTGGTGCCCGGGCTGCGGCGATTACGCGATCCTCAAGGGCGTCCGCACGGCGCTGTCCAAGATCGGCCGAGAGCCGCGCGACGTCGTCTTCGTCTCCGGCATCGGCTGCGCGGCGCGGTTCCCCTACTACATCTCGACCTACGGCTTCCACACCATCCACGGCCGCGCGCCGGCGGTGGCGACGGGGGTCAAGCTCGCCAACCCCGCGCTGGACGTCTGGGTGGTCGGCGGCGACGGCGATTTCCTGTCGATCGGCGGCAATCATCTGCTGCACGTCCTGCGCCGCAACGTCGACCTCAACCTGCTCCTGCTCAACAACGCCATCTACGGCCTGACCAAGGGCCAATACTCGCCGACCTCGGCGATCGGCACGCGCTCGCCCTCGAGCCCGGGCGGCTCGGTCGAGGAGCCGGTCAACGCCGCCCTGTTCGCGCTCGGCGCCGGCGCAAAATTCGTCGCCCGCAGCGTCGATGCCATCCAGGACCACCTGCCAGACGTGCTGGTCCGCGCGCATGGCCATCGCGGCGCCTCGCTCGTCGAGATTTTGCAGAACTGCATCATCTACAATGACGGCGCCTTCGGCCCGCTGCGCAACAAGACGGAGGTCGCCGAGAACGCGGTGCGGCTCGTGCACGGCCAGCCGATGCGCTTCGGCAGGTCCGGCGAGAAGGGCCTCGTGTTCGACGAGCGCGAAGATCGCTTCCGGGTGGTCGAGGTCGGCGACGAGCACCCGGTGGAGCAGCTCGCCGTGCACGACGAGACGAATCTGGTGCGCGCGACGGCGCTCGCCTCGATGACCGCCCCGGTGGCGCTCGGCGTGCTTTACGCCCGCGAGGCCGATCCCGAGCGGCCCGGACTGTCGGCGATCGCCCCGACGGCGCCGATGAGCCTCGAGGCGCTGGGCGCCCTGTTGGAGCGCGGGTGACAGACTCGTTGCCTGCTTCGCGTCACTGCGCGTCGAGCACCGGCCTTCGGCGGACCCGGGTGGATCAAGCCACGCTCCGCTCACCTCGGCCGTCATTCCGGGGCGCGGGCGACAAGCTACGCGGGCCCGGAATGACGGCGGAGAGGCCGGGGCGGACACAACGCTTCGCTGCGCTAGGAAGAACCGAGCTCGCGATCGGTCTCCGAAAGGCCTGGGTCCCCT
>JAEZCD010000193.1 GCA_023430145.1 Pseudomonadota bacterium | reverse complement strand
GCGGCCGACGACCACTCGGGCGCACGGCGCTCCTTCGAGGCGGCGGCCGCGAAGGGCCATGCGGCGGCGATGCAGCGGCTCGGCACCCTCTACCACCGCGGCCTCGGCGTGAAGCGCGACGATGCGGCGGCCCTCGGCTGGTTCGAGAGATCGGCCGCGAAGGGTTATGGGCTCGGCATGGTGGCGCTCGGCCTCCGGCATCAGCGCGGCGAGGGCGTGCCGCGCGACTTCGCGACCGCGCGGCGCTGGCTGGACCGGGCGGCCGAGCAGGGCGAGGCGGCGGCGATGGTCGAGATCGGCCTGCGCTATCAGCGCGGCGAAGGGGAGATGCGCGACTTCGCCGAGGCGCGCCGCTGGTACGACAGGGCGCTGGAGAAGGGTAGCCCGGTAGCCCTCAACAATATCGGCGTGCTCTACGCGCGCGGCGAAGGCGTGCCGAAGGACGAGGCGGAAGCGCGGCGCCGCTACGAGCAGGCCGCCGCGAAAGGCTACACGCTGGCGATGCGGAACCTCGCCGACCTCTACCGCCACGGCCGCGGCGGGCCGAAGGACGAGGCCGCGGCGCGGCGCTGGTACGAGAAGGCGGCGGAGAAGAAGGACACCGCCGCCATGGTCGAGCTCGGCCTGCAATATCTCCGCGGCGAGGGCGGCCCGCGCGACTACCTGAGAGCGCGGCTCTGGTTCGCCAAGGCCGCGGCCAAGGACAACGCGGCGGCGATGAACAATCTCGGCGTCATCTACGAGCGCGGCAACGGCGTGCCGCGCGACAGCGGGGAGGCCGTGCGCTGGTACGAGAAGGCGGCCGAGCGCGGCTACGCGCTCGCCATGCGCAACCTCGGCAACGCCTACCGCGACGGCAACGGCGTGGCCCGCCACCTCGGCCGGGCCGCCGAGTGGTATGGCGAGGCCGCGCAGAAGGGCGACGTGCCGGCAATGGTCGAGATCGGCATCCGCTACCATCGCGGCGAGGGCGTCGAGCGCGACGACATCGAGGCCCGGCGCTGGTTCCAGAAGGCGGCCGACAAGGGCGACGCGGGAGCCATGAACAATCTCGGCGCCCTCTATAGCGCGGGCGACGGCGTGACGCGCGACCATGTCGAGGCGCGGCGCTGGTTCGAGAAGGCCGCCGAGAAAGGCTATGCGCTGGCGATGCGGAATCTCGGCGATCTCTACCGCGACGGCGCAGGCGTCGAGCGCGACTATGCCGAGGCGCGCAAGTGGTACGAGAAGTCCGCCGGGAAGGGCGAAGTCCTCGCCATGGTGAGGCTCGGCACGCTGCTGCGCGACGGACGCGGCGGCAAGCGCGACTACGGGCAGGCGCGGCGCTGGTTCGACAAGGCCGTCGAGCGCGGCCAGACCTCGGCGATGGTGAGCATCGGCCAGCTCTACCGCGACGGCCAGGGCGTTCCCCGGGACTACGAGGAGGCCCGCCGCTGGTTCGAGAAGGCCGAGGAGAAGGGCGATGCTGCCGCGACCGCCAACATCGGCTACCTCTACGAGAGGGGCCTCGGGGTCACCCGGGACGCCGTCGAGGCGCGGCGCTGGTACGAGCGCGCCGCCGAGAAGGGCGACGTGACGGCGCTCATGCGGCTCGCCGCGATCTACCGCGCGGGCCTCGGAACCGCGCGCGACGACGAGGAGGCGCTGCGGCTCTATCTCAGGGCCGCCCAGCGCGGCTCGGCGGAAGCCGTCAACGAGGTCGGACGGATGCACCTCGCCGGCCACGGCGTGCCGAAGGACAGGGTGCGCGCCTGCACGCTGTTCCGGCGCGCCGCCGCGCTCGGCCTCGGGGCGGCCGAGAGGAACGCGAAAAAGGCCTGTGTCGGGATACCCGAGCCGCCGAAGTCCCCGCGCATCCAGCGCAGTGGCTCGACCGGGCGCGCCTGAGCCGCCGCGGGCCGAGCAGCGATCCGGATCGCCGGGATCGGCCCCGCGGCTGACGGTTCAGCGCCGGTTCAGCTATAGTCGGGCAGCTTGCGGCGAGGTTGTTGCTGCCAACGGGGGCGCGACATGCTTGGAGTGCTTCGTCTTCTCGCGGTTGCCGTCGTCTTCGCAGCGTTTCAGACAGGGACCGCGCTCGCCGAGAAGCGCGTCGCGCTCGTCGTCGGCAACGGCGCCTATGCCAGCCCCTCGATGCGGCTCCCCAATCCGCCGGCGGATGCGCTGCTCGTCTCGGCGGCGCTGAAGGAGCTCGGCTTCGATGTCGAGACCGTCGCCGACGCGGGCAAGGACGCGATGGAGGACGCCGTCATCCGGCTCGCCAACCGCGCCCGCGATGCCGACGTCGTGCTCTTCTACTACGCCGGGCACGCACTGCAGGACCTCGGCAAGAACTATCTCATGCCGGTCGACGGCGCGCTCGAGGTCGAGCAGGATCTTCGCCGACGGTTCGTCCGCCTCGACGACGTGCTCTCCGACCTGTCGGCGGTGCGCGGCGCACGCATCGTCATCCTCGACGCCTGCCGCGACAACGAGGCCGTGGAGGCGCTGCGTGCGGCCGTGCCGCGCAGCCGCTCGACGGGCGTGTCGCGCGGGCTCGCGGCGGTGCCAAAAATCTCCGGCATGCTGGTCGCCTTCGCGACGCAGCCGGACCGGGTCGCGGCGGACGGGCAGGGCACCAACAGCCCCTTCGCGGCTTCGCTGGCGACGCGCCTCGTCGAGCCGGGCGTCGAGCTGCGGACCGCCTTGACGCGGGTTCGGCAGGATGTGGCGCGTGCGACCGCGAACGCGCAGGTGCCGGAAGTGTCGGACTCGCTGATCGGCGAGGTCTATCTCCGCCAGGCCGAGCAGCTTGCGGCGCTGTCGCCGCCGGGCGGTCCTGTGGCACCGGCGGTCGCCGACCTCGCCGCCGAAACCGCCTTCTGGTCCTCGGTCGAGCGGCTCGGGACGAAGAGCGCCTACGAGGCATATCTCTCCCGCTTCGGCAAGAGCGGCTTCTATGCCTTCCTCGCCGAGGGCAAGCTCGCCGAGCTCGACAAGCCGCCGCAGCAGCAGCAGGCGGCCCTGCAGCGGCCGCCCGAGAGGCTCGTGCAGCCGCAGGTGCCGGCCGAGATCGGCGCCGATTCCGAGGTCGCCGAATGCGACCGGCTCGCCGCCGACCCGGGCGATTCCGGCAAGCCGGCGTCGATTCCCGGCGTCGAGGCCAATGCGCTCGACGCTGCAGCAGCGATCGGCGTCTGCGCGCGCGCGGCGGCGCGCTTCCCGCAGATGCCGCGCCTCGCCTACCAGCTCGGCCGCGCCTACGCCGTCCGCGGGAGCCATGCGGAGGCGCGCCGCTGGTACGAGAAGGCCGCCGAGCGGAGCTATCCGGCGGCGTTCTACGGCATCGGCCTCCTGCACTATCGCGGGCAGGGCGTGACGCGCGACGTGGTCGAGGCCAAGCGCTGGTACGAGAAGGCGGCCGCGGCGGGCGAGGCGAGCGCCATGAACGACATCGGCGTCCTCTACGGCCGCGGCGAGGGCGTGCCGCGCGACGATGCCGAGGCGCGGCGCTGGTACGAGAAGGCCGCCGACCGCGGCAACCTGGTCGCGATGTCCAACCTCGGCGTCTTCTATCGCGAGGGCATCGGCGTGGCGCAGGACCATGTCCAGGCGCGGCGCTGGTTCGAGCGTGCCGCCCAGAAGGGCCATGCTCCCTCCATGAACAGTCTCGGCGTCCTGCACCAGAACGGCTTCGGCGGGCCGCCGGACAATTCAGAGGCGCGCCGCTGGTACGAGGGCGCAGCCGCGAAGGGCGACCTGACCGCGATGGGCAATCTCGGCCGCCTCTACAAGCTCGGCGCCGGCGTGCCGCGCGACTATGCGGAGGCGCGCCGCTGGTTCGAGAAGGCGGCCGAGAAGGGCGATGCGAGCGCCATGAACGATCTCGGCGTGCTCTACGGGCGCGGCGAGGGCGTGGCCCGCGACGATGTCGAGGCGCGCCGCTGGTACGAGAAGGCCGCCGAGAAGGGAAATCTCGTGGCGATGGCCAATCTCGGCGCCTTCTACCGCGAGGGCATCGGGGTGGCGCGCGACTACGCCGAGGCGCGGCGCTGGTACGAGAAGGCCTCCGAGAAGGGCCACGCGCCGGCGACCAACAGTCTCGGCCTCCTCTACTACAACGGCCAGGGCGTGGCGCGGGACTATGCCGAGGCGCGGCGCCTGTTCGAGAAGGCGGCCGCGAGCGGCGACGCCGCCGCCATGAACAATCTCGGCGCCATCCACCGCGACGGGCTCGGCGCCACGCGCGACTACGCGGAGGCCAAGCGCTGGTTCGAGCGCGCGGCCGAGAAGGGCAGCGCGCTGTCGATGAACAGCATCGGCCTCATGTACGATGCCGGCCAGGGCGTGCCGCGCGACTACGCTGAGGCGTGGCGCTGGTTCGAGAGAGCGGCCGCCGGCGGCGAGCCCGCGGCGATGAACAATGTCGGCGTCTACTATCGCGACGGCAAGGGCGTCGCCCGCGACCTGGCCGAGGCGCGGCGCTGGTTCGAGAAGGCGGCCGCGAGCGGCGATGCAGGGGCGATGAACAATCTCGGCGTTCTCTTCGCCCGCGGTGACGGCGTCGCCAAGGACGACGCGGAGGCGCGGCGCTGGTACGAGAAGGCGGCCGAGAAGGGCGACGTGCTCGGCATGTCCAATCTCGGCTTCATGTATCGCGACGGGCGGGGCGGGGCGCGCGACCTCGCCGAGGCGCGGCGCTGGCTCGAGAAGGCGGCGGAGCGCGGCCATGCGCCGTCGAGGACCAATCTGGGGCTCATGTACCACAACGGCCAGGGCGTGAAGCGCGACTATGCCGAGGCGCGGCGATGGTACGAGAAGGCGGTGGAGGGCGGCGACGCGGCGGCCATGAACAACCTCGCGATCCTCTATCGCGACGGCCTCGGTACCTCGACGAACTATTCGGAGGCCCGGCGCCTGTTCGAGGCGGCGGCCGGCAATGGCAGCAAGGAGGCGCTCACCAGCCTCGGCTGGCTGCACGAGCGCGGCTTCGGCACCCCCAAGAACTTGACGCGGGCCTGCGAGCTCTACCGCCAGGCCGCCTCGCTCGGCGACGAGGTGGGCAGGAAGAACGTGCAGGTGGTGTGCTCGGGGCGCAGGAACTGAGTGCCCTCCGATGCGGCCCGAGCGCCATCTCCTTGGTCGGAGATCGCTCGGCGGCCGCATCCATTGCCGTGGGTGAAGCAGAATCGTCAGTTCAGGCCGTGTTCATCTGGATGCGTGAAGTATAGGCTCGGTCGTTGCTGCGGGGGATCGACATGGCTTCCCTGTTCCGCTTGTTCCTTCTGGCGCTCGTCCTCGCGCTCGGTCAGGCGACGCCGGCCGCGGCCGACAAGCGCGTCGCGCTCGTCGTCGGCAACGGCGCCTACCAAAGCTCGTCCATGCGGCTGCCGAACCCGCCGCGCGATGCGGCGCTGATCTCCGACGCGCTGAAGCGGCTCGGCTTCGACGTCGAGACGGTGGCCGATGCGGACAAGGAGGCGATGGAGGACGCGGTCGTCCGCCTCGCCATGCGCGGGCGGGACGCCGACATCACCCTCTTCTTCTACGCCGGCCACGCGCTGCAGGACGTCGACGGCAAGAATTACCTGATGCCGGTCGACGGCGCGCTGAAGGTCGAGCAGGATCTGCGGCGCCGCTTCGTCCGTCTCGACGACGTGCTCGCCGACCTGTCGCGGCTGCAGGGCGCGCGGATCGTCGTCCTCGACGCCTGCCGCGACAACGAGGCCGTCGAGGCTCTGCGGGCGGCGCTGCCGGCGAGCCGCTCGGCCGGCCTGTCGCGCGGGCTCGCCGCGGTGCCGCGAATATCGGGCATGCTGGTCGCGTTCGCGACGCAGCCGGACCGGGTGGCGGCGGACGGCCAGGCCGAGAACAGCCCGTTCACGAAGTCGCTCGCCGCGCGCCTCGTCGAGCCGGGCGTCGAGCTGCGTACCGTTCTGACGCGGGTGCGGCAGGACGTGGCGCTGGCGACGAATCATGCGCAGGTGCCGGAGGTTTCCGATTCGCTGATCGGCGAGGTCTATCTCAGGCAGGCCGAGCAGCAGGCGCCGGCTCCGCTGCGCGAGACGCCCGCTCCGCCCTCCAACCCCGACCTCGCGGCGGAAACCGCGTTCTGGTCGTCGGTCGAAAAACTCGACACGCGCGCCGACTACGAGGCCTATCTGTCACGGTTCGGCAAGGGCGGCTTTTACGCGCTCCTCGCCGAGCGAAAGATCGCCGAGTTCGACAAGACGGCGCGGGCGTCTGCCGGTCAGCAGGCCGCGCTGCCGCAACCGCAGGACGTACCGAAACCACCCCCGCTACGGCCTGACGTCGACTCCGATCCCGACGTCGCCGAGTGCGACCGACTCGCCGCTCATCCGAGCGACACTGGCAAGCCCAAGCGGATCGCAGGCGTTCAGATCTGGGCTATCGACGCGGCAGAAGCCGTGAATGTGTGCGCGCGCGCCGCGGGGCGATTTCCCGAGATGCCGCGGTTGGACTATCAGCTCGGTCGCGCGCTCGATGCCAAGAACGACCACGACGAAGCTCGGCGACGGTACGAGTTGTCGGCGGAGAAGGGCTATCCGGCGGCGATGAACAATCTCGGCAATCTCTATGCTCAGGGGGAAGGCGTCCGGCGAGACTATGCGCAAGCCCACCGCTGGTACGAGAAGGCCGCCGAGCGTGGCTATGCCGCCGCCATGAACAATCTCGGAAATCTCTACGCGGATGGTGAGGGTGTGGCGCACAATCCGGTCGAGGCGCTACGCTGGTACGAGCGAGCAGCGGAATTGGGAATCGCGGCGGCCACCAACAACATCGGATTGATGCACCTGAGGGGCTACGGAGTCGCTCTGGACCGAGATCGCGGCTGCGAGCTCTTCCGCCGCGCTGCTGCGCTCGGCGAGGCGATGGCCGCGTCCAATGTCAAGCGCCACTGCGAGCCGTCCAAATGAGAACGGATCGTTTGAATTTGCGTGGCCGGCCGGTGCTCACCCGAGCGCAAACTCCAGCCTGATGCGCGTCCCGGCATGCGCCGGGTCGTGCTCGACGACGGCGCGCAGATTGGTCGCCATGGCGTTGACGATCTTGGTGCCGATGCCGGTGCCGCGCGGCGCGCCGTTGCTCGGCAGGCCGATGCCGTCGTCCTCGACGACGAGCGCGACGTGGTCGCCGTCGGCGCGGGTGAAGCGTACCCGGATGGCGCCGGTCGTGCCCCGCGGATAGGCGTATTTGTAGGCGTTGGTGACGAGCTCGGTGACGATGACGCCGATCGACACCGCCTTGTCGGTCGGCACCTTGATCGGCTCGGCGACGAGCTCGATCGGATGCTCGCGGCCGGCGGCGGTCATGGTCGCCCCCAGCTCTTCCACGAGGCTGGAGAGGTAGGACTGCATCTCGACGAAGCCGACGTCCTGGGAGGTGTAGAGCCGGCGGTGCACCTGGGCGATGGCGCTGATCCTGTGCTGCGTCTCGCGCAGCGCCTCGGAGGCGGCCGGATCGCGGATCGCCGCGGCCTGCAGCATGACGAGCGAGGCGACCAGCTGCAGGCTGTTGGCGACGCGATGGTTGACCTCGCGCAGCAGCGCCTCGGCACGGTCGCGGGCGTCCCGGATCTCCTGCTCGGCCTCCTCCTGCGCCCGCCGCAGGCGCTCGCCCTCCAGCGCGCCGCCGATCGCCGAGCCGAGCAGCTCGAGGAAGTGGCCGTGCACGTCCTTCCAGACATAGTCGACGGCACCGGCCTTCAGGGCCGCCACGGCGACGCGGCTGTCCTCGGAGCCGGTGACGTAGATGACCGGGGGTGCGTCGTGCCGGCGGCGGATCTCGGCCAGGACCTCGAGGCCTTCACGGTCCGGCATGTGATGGTCGAGCGCGATGAGATCGACGCGGCCCTCCCCGAGCAACTTCAGGCCTTCGGTGCCGCTAGGCGCGGTGACCACCGTATAACCCTTGCCCGCGAGCGCCCGCTGCACGAGCCGGGCGAGGCCCGGATCGTCGTCGATGTAGAGGATGCGGACCGGAGCCGTGTCCATCAGGGCGTCTCGGGCACCTGCATGACCGAGAAGAACAGGCCGAGCTGGCGGATGGCGTTGGCGAAGCCTTCGTAGTTCACCGGCTTGGTGATGTAGACGTTGCAGCCGAGGTCGTAGCAGCGCTGGATCTCGCGCTCGTCGTCGGTGGTGGTCAGCACCACGACCGGTGAGCGCTTCAGGTGCGGGTTGTCCTTGACCTTGGCGAGAATGTCGATGCCGCGCATGTCCGGCAGATTGAGGTCGAGCAGCACCAGCAAATGCCGCCCCGAGCTGACCGTGCCGCTGCCGTCGGGCCCGAGCAGATAGGCGAGCGCGCTGGTGCCGTCGGTGAAGGGCAGGATCTCGTTGTTGACGCCCGCCCGGCGGATGTTGCGCTCGATGAGGCGCGCATGGCCCTCGTCGTCCTCGATCATCAGGATCGTCACGGGATGCAAGGCTGGTCCGCTCCATCAATGCGTTAGAGGAAGGTTCCGCAGCTTCTTCGGCAGCGTGACCGTGAAGGTCGTGCCGACTCCGGCCTGCGAGGCGAGATCGACGCGGCCGCCGAGCGCCCGCACCAGCGTGCGGACATGCGCGAGGCCGATGCCCTCGCCGGGCTGGTTCTGCGCCCCGGCGCGCCTGAACAGCTCGAACACCCGGCCGAGATCGTTCTCGGCGATGCCGCGGCCATTGTCGCGCACCGCATAGACGACCCGCGCGCCATCCTCGCGGCCGCTGATCTCGATGCGGCCCGGGCGCCCCTCGTCGAGGTACTTTACGGCATTATCGAGGAGATTGCCGAACACCTGCTCGATCGCGAGCCGATCCGAGACGATTGGCGGCAGCTCCTTGACGGTAATCGTCGCACCGACCGCGTCCGCCTGGAAGCGGATGGCGTCGGCGATGCCGCGGACGAGCGCGGTCATGTCGAGCCGGTCGGCCCGGAACGCCCGCCGGCCCTCGCGCGAGATCTTCAGGATGGCGCCGATCAGGCCGTCCATCTTGGCGATGCCGGCCTTGATGAAGCCGATCGATTCGTCGAAGTCGGCGGCGAGCTGCCGCTTCTGCGGCGACGGCTCGCCTTCCTCGGCGGCGATCAGGTCGCCGCGCAGCGCCTCGAGCTCGCTCGTGAAGCCCATGATGTTGACGAGCGGCGCCCTGAGGTCGTGGCTGACGATGTAGGCGAAGCGCTGCACCTCCTCGTTGCTCTCGCGCAGCTCGGTCTCGCGCTCGAGCAGCCGCGCCGCCGAGGCCTCGAGCTCGGCGCTCACCTGGTCGACCTCGGTGATGCCGCTGCGGACCGCCGGCTTCGCCTCGCCGCGGCCGGCCGCGGTGGCCTGGGCGCTGAGATCGTGCATCGGGCCGACGATCCGGCGGCCATAGAGGAGGGCGATCAGCACGCTGAGGACTGCGAGGGCCGTCCCGACGCCACCGAAGAGGAGCAGCGAGCGCCAGAGCGGCCGGTTCAGATCGGCCTGCCGGACCGCCACCGCGATGCGCCAGTCCGAAAGGCCCGAGCGCGCATAGGCGGTGAAGACCGACGCGCCGTCGATGGCGATACCGGTCCAGGTCCCGGAGCGCCCCTCTGTGTTGGCCAGAAAGTCCGGGACGGCCGACTTGCCGACGAACTCCTCGGCTCGCCGGCTGCGCGCCAGGATGATGCCGGCCGTGTCGACGACCGCCACCGTCCAGTCGGCGGGTGGCTGCTCCTGGGCGATGATGGTGGCGATGCGGGCGACATCGAGGCTGAGGCTGAGCAGATAGGCCGGCTGGCCGTCCCGTATGACGGGCGTGACGATCGCGAACAGCGGCTGGTTCGCCACCGCGCCGGTAAAGAGGCCCGAGATCTCGAGCCGACGGCTGGATAGGACCTGCTTGTCGATCGGCAGGGTTGCGGTCGGCAGCGGCCCGCCGAAGTCGCGCCGCGTGTTGACGAGCTGTTGGCCGGAGGGATCGCGCAGCACCGAGATGACGCCCTGCCGGTCCTCGACCTGCTTGGCCTGGTCGTAGAAGGCTCGCAGCTCTCCCGACTGGAGGTAGGGCGACAGCGATAGCACGTCGAGCGTCGCCGACAGGCCGGAGAGCTCGCGGTCGATGGCGTTCGCCACCGCGCGCGCCAGCGTGGCCGCCTCGCGCTCCAGCCGGTCGCGCTCGCTCGTGGCGTACTGCCAGAGGAGGAAGCCGATGAAGGCGAGGATCGGCAGCACCAGCGCGGCGGCGAAGACGACGAGGTGCCAGCGGACGGAGCGGCCGGGCGAGCGCGTTGCGGAGTGCGGCATCGGCGAGTGAGATCAGGAAAATTTTCTTGTCCGACCTTTGCGGCGGAACAGCCCCCGCGTCAAGTCAAAGCTGACACACATTTCTTCCCTCTCCCATGGGGAGAGGGGGCCGACGAAGGCGGCGGGTCAGGGGTTGCGGAGTTTCAGAACGAGCACCGTAACCCCTCATCCGGCCGCTGGGCGGCCACCTTCTCCCAATGGGAGAAGGAAGAAGAGCCTCACAGGCGGGGATCGATGGCGTATGTCTCGAGCGCCGGTACGTCCTTCACGAGCCCGCGGCTCTTGGCGAACTCGCCGAACCGGCGGTAGCGCACCGTGTCGAGCACCGCGGGGCTTTTCGCAAAGCGCGGCATCGTCAGCGCGTAGGCGCGCCGGTTCAGCTCGTCGTCGAGCTTCGGCTCCGCCTTCACGAATGCGGCCCAGCCCTCCTCCGGATGGTTCAGCAGATAGGTCGTCGCCTTCTCGAGCGCGGCGAGGAAGCGCGGCAGGCGCGGATCCTTCGCCTTGTCGCGGTGGGCGACGAGGATCAGCTCGTCATACATCGGCACGCCATGCTCCTCGGGGAAGAAGGCGATCCCCTTGCCGCTGGCGAGCGCGATCTGCGTCAGCTCGAAATTGCGGAAGGCGCCGATCACCGCGTCCACCTGCCCGGCCATCAGCGCCGGCGTCAGGGCGAAGTTGACGTTGACCATCTTCACGTCGGTCGGCTTCAGCCCCGCCTTCTCCAGCATCATGCCGAGCAGCACGTCCTCGAAGCCGCCGATCGAATAGCCGACCGTCTTGCCCTTTAGATCGGCGATCCTCGAAACGCCCTTGCCCTCGAGCGCGACGAGTGCGTTGAGCGGGGTGTCGACGAGCGTGCCGATCCGCGTCACCGGCAGCCCCTCGGCGATCTGCAAATGCAGGTTCGGCTGGTAGGTGACGGCGAGATCGGCCTGGCCGGCGGCGACGAGTCGCGGCGGCGCGTTCGGATCGGCGGGGGCGACCAGCTCGACCTCGAGGCCCTCCTCGGCGAAGAAGCCCTTCTCTTTCGCGACGATCAGCGTCGCGTGGTCCGGATTGACGAACCAGTCGAGCAGCACGGTGAGCTTTTCGGCCGCCACGGCGGGCGCAGTTGCGGCGAGCAGGGCGGCGAGGGTGAACGCAAGGCGGAGTTTGGACATGGCAGTTCCTCGGGAGAGCGAAAAGGGTCAGCCGCGCTCGGCCGACCAGGGCAGCAGCCGCGCGAGCACCGCGTCGACCGCGAACCAGAGCAGCGCTGCGGTGACGCCGAGCACGGCGAGCGCGGCAAAGACGAGATCGGTCTGCATGCGCGCATTGGCGTGCAGCATGACGTAGCCGAGGCCGGCCGAGGCGCCGACCCATTCGCCGACGACGGCGCCGATCGGTGCCGCGGCGGCGGCGACGCGCAGGCCGGAGGCGAGGCCGGGTAATGCGGCCGGCACGCGGATCAGCCGCAGCGTCGCGAGCTTTCCCGCGCCCTGCAGTTTGGCTAGATCGAGCAGCGCCGGGTCGGTGCGGCGGAGGCCGTCGAAGAAGGCGGACGCCACGGGGAAGAAGATGATGAGCGTCGCCATGGCGATCTTCGAGGCGAGGCCGTAGCCGAGCCAGATGACGAGCAGCGGCGCGATGGCGAACACCGGCAATGCCTGGCTCGCCAGCACCAGCGGCAGCAGCCAGCGCCGCGCCCCCGCCGACGAGATCAGCAGCAGCGCGACGAGCGAGCCGAGAAGGCCGCCGAGCGCGAGGCCGATGCCGATCTCGCCCAGGGTGACGAGCGCGTTCTCGCCGAGATAGGCGCGCTGCTCGACGAGGGTGGCGAAGACCGAGGAGGGGGCGGGGACGATCCAGGGTGCGGGGCGGAAGATGCGCACCGCCGCTTCCCAGACGAGGATCAGCCCGGCGAAGGTGATCGCCGCACGGCCGAGGCGCGGCGCCAGTCGTCGCACAAATCCTATGGGCTCCGGCGGCGTATCGGCCGAAAGCTCCTCGGCGCTGTTCTGCTGCAACCGCCCCGCGGCGATCATCGATCCTTCCCTCCGCCGGTATCAACCGGATCAGGTTCGATGGGTTGGCGGAACCGCCTCTCAGCCCATTTCGGGCACCCCAAGGAGATGTGCCGACAGAGCTATAGGCTCGGCGGGGGCATTGCAAGCGCCGCTCTCTCTTCCCTCTCCCATGGGGAGAGGGTGCCCGCGAAGCGGGCGGGTGAGGGGGTACGGCGCTCGTCCTGATGCTCCGTCCCCCCTCATCCGGCCGCTTCGCGGCCACCTTCTCCCCCTGGGAGAAGGAAGAGGGAGTCACGGCAACAGGCTCACCCTGCCGCCGGCGTGGCGCTCGAGGCGGCCGGCGAGATCGAGCTCCAGGAGCACGATCTGCACGGTCCGCGCATCGGCGCCCGAATGGCGGACGAGGTCGTCGATCGGCGTCGGCACCGGCGACAGAAGCTCCAGAATCCGCGCGCGATCGGTTTCCGGGATCGGCGCGTCCGGATCCTGGGCGACCGGCTCGGCCATGACGATCGGCGCCGGCTCGGGCAGGTGCACGCCGGCGAGCAGCTGCAACAGATGGTCGGGTTTTGCGATCAGCGCGGCGCCGTCGCGCAGCAGCTCGTTGGAGCCTTCGGCGCGGGGATCGAGCGGCGAGCCCGGCACGGCGCCGACCTCGCGCCCCATGTCGGCCGCGAAGCGGGCGGTGATCAGCGAGCCCGAGCGCAGCGCCGCCTCGACGACGACCACGGCATGCGAGAAGCCGGCGACGATGCGGTTGCGGCGCGGGAAATCGCGAGCCCGCGGCGACCAGCCGAGCGGCATCTCGCTCGCCAGCGCGCCGCCGGCCGCGACGATGCGGCGGGCGAGGTCGGCGTGCTCGGGCGGATAGACCTTGTCGAGGCCGCCGGCATAGATCGCAACCGTGCCGGTGCCGAGGGAGCCGGAATGGGCGGCGGCATCGATGCCGCGGGCGAGGCCCGAGA
>JAEZCD010000191.1 GCA_023430145.1 Pseudomonadota bacterium | reverse complement strand
GGCCCGCACCCGGTCGTGCGACTTCGCGGCGGGGGGATCGGCGGAGAGCGTGCGGTCGTGCACCGATGCGCATCCGGGCGTTCGAACGGGGCGCGGCCAGCGGCAGCGCGACATTCAATGCTCTATGCCAGCCCTACTATTGATATGCAATATCGGATAGCGGAATGTAAGAGCCCCGCCCGGAGGTGACGAGACATGAATGGCCGCGCCGATATCGTCCTGTTCGGCACGGGCAGCTTCGCCGCCCGCATCCTGTTCGACCTCGCCGCCACCGTGCGGGACGCGCTCGCGATCGCCGTCGTCGGCCGCGACGCGGCGCGCCTCGCCTGGCTCCGCACCGGCGCCAACGCCCGGGCGGCGATGTTCTCGACCGGCATCCGCGTCGCCGAGCATCGCCTGGAAAGCTTCTCGACCGAGGCAGTCGCCGAGCTTATCGCCCGTCTCGGACCGAAAGTCGTCGCCAACACCGCCTCCGAGCAGGGCGGGCGCCAGGTGACCGATCGGCCGGACGGCTGGACGCTTCTCGTCCGCGAGGCGGGGCTCGGCATGACGGCCGCCCTGCAGGCGAAGATCTCGGTCGACATCGCGCGCGCCGTCGCCGCCAGCCCCGGCGTCCGGTTCGTCAATTGCTGCTATCCGGACGTCGTCAACCCGATGCTGGCCGCGGCCGGCCTGCCGATCACGAGCGGCATCGGCAATGTGGCGATTCTCGCCCATGCCTTCGCGGGCGTGCTGGGGCCCGGCCATCCGCGCATCCGCATGCTCGCCCAGCACGCCGCCCTCGCCGCCTTCCGGGGCCCGGCAGAGGAGCGGCAAGGGCAAGCCCCGCTTCGCCTCTGGCTCGGCGAGGAGGAGGCGACCGATGTCTTCACGCGCTTCGCCGCCGTGAAACTCGCGCCGGAGCCGGTGGTCGATATTTCGGGCGCCTCGGGCGTGCCGCTGTTCGTCGCCCTCGCCACGGGTCGGGAATGGGCCGGGCACGCTCCCGGCCCGAACGGCCTGCCCGGCGGCTATCCCGTGCGCTTCGACGGCGCTGAGCTGCGCCTTGACCTGCCGCCCGGCCTCGGCGCCGAGGCGGCGGTGGCCTGGAACGCCGCCTTCGAGGAGCGAAACGGCGTCGTCGTCGGCGCAGATCGGCGCGTACGCTACACTGGGCGCGTCGAAAGCGTCTTCCGCCAGATCAGCCCGGAGGTCGCCGCGGGCTTCTCGATGGCCGACTTCGAGGCGGCCTATCGCGCCGTCGCCGATCTCCGGACGCGCCAGCGGGCGCGACCTTGAGCCGAAGCGCACTGGCAGCGTCAGCGGGGTCGCCGCGAATTTGACAAACACGAGGCACGACCTCACAATCCGGTTCTGAGTATCGCATTGTGATACTAACACTCGCATGGATCGCTGAGCTGTTCGCCGACTCGCCCGCGGAGACGTGGTCCCCCGCGGCGACCGAGCGGCAGGCCGAACAGCCCTCGGAGGCACCGTGTCCGATCACGACAGCGACAGCCTGATTGAGTACGGATGCCGCGACCGCATCGCGACCATCCGCTTCAACCGGCCGGCGAAGCTGAACGCCTTCACCGACTCCATGGTGATGCGGCTCGCCGCCGTGCTGCACGCGTTCGACACCGACCCGGAGGCGGACGTCGCCGTCATGCATGGCGAGGGCCGCGCCTTCTCGGCCGGTGCCGACGTCAACCAGCGCCAGCTCCGCAGCGAGGCGGAGATGAAGAAGCATGGCGGGCCGCAGGGCTGGGGCGCGCACAGCGCCGACCTGTTCACCCGCTCGATCAACTGGAAGCCGATCGTCACCGCGCCGCACGGCTTTGCCGTCGGGCTCGGCCTTGCCATGGTGCTCGAGAGCGACATCATCGTCGCCGAGGCGGGCACGCAGTTCCAGGTCGCCGAGACGCCGCGCGGCCTCGCCGGATCGCGCCACTGGGCGCTGCTCGGCTATCGGGGCCTCCGCTCCTTCGCCACCGAGGTGACGATCACCGGCCGCTTCTTCACAGCCGAGGAGGCGCAGGCCGCCGGCGTCGTCGACCGCGTGGCGCCACAGGGCCGCCATCTCGAGGACGCGTTCGAGATGGCCCGACAGATCGCCGCCAACCCGCCGCTCAGCGTCCGCGCCACGGTGCGCACCCGGCGCTGGTACATGGACCAGGCCGAGCGCGAGGCCTACCTGCAGACCAATCCGCTGCAACTGCACCTGACCGAGGATTTCAAGGAAAGCGCCCGCGCCTTCGCCGAGAAGCGGAAGCCCGGGCCGTTCAAGGGGCAATAGTCCATTACCGCCCGAAGTCGAGCTGCCGCGTCCGATCCCAAAGGCAAGAGGAAAAACCGATGACGAGAGAGCGTCCGACCGTATCGAGCATCAGCCGGCGAACCCTGCTGCAGGCGGGTGCGGCCCTCGCGGGGGCAGCCTCCTTCCTGAGGATCCCAGGGGCATCGGCTGCCACCGCCGATCCGCAGCTCGTCGAGGCGGCCAAGAAAGAGGGCACGGTCACTCTCTACAGCTCTGCCTCGACCGGCCCCACCAATGCCGTCGCCGAGGCCTTCAAGAAGAAGTACGGCATCAACGTGACGGTCTATCGCGCCGGCTCGGCCGACGTCGCGACGCGCGTCCAGAGCGAGGAATCCGCCGGCCGCACCCAGGCGGGCGCGCTCATCATCGAGGAGCCCGCTCTCAGCCTGCTGACGCCCTATCTGGCGACCTACGATCCGCCGGAGCGGGCCGCCATCGCAGCCGAGTACAAGGCGCCGAAATACACGCTGATCCGGATGTACGTCTCGCAGCTCGGCTGGAATAGCAACGCCGTGAAGGCCGACGCCGCGCCCAAGGACTGGAAGGATCTGCTCGATCCGAAGTGGAACGGCCGCTTCGGCTCGCTCGATCCGCACGTCACGGCGACGACGCTCGCCTGGCAGGTGATGGTCAACCGGCTCTACGGACCAACCTTCCTGCAGCAGTTCGGCGCCAACCGGCCCAAGCTCTATGCCAGCACCAACGCCATGTCGCAGGCGATCGTCTCGGGCGAGATCGACATGGGCATCACCAATTCCTTCGGGGTGATCCAGATGGCCGAGACCGGCGCACCGATTGCCGGCACGATCCCGAAGGAGACGGTGCTGTTCGGCGGTAACGTCGCCGTCTTCGAGAAGGCGCCGAACCCGAACGCCGCGCGCCTCTTCTGCGACTATGCCTGCTCGGCCGAAGGCCAGACGATCATCAACGTCGCCGGCGCGACGATTCCGACGCATCCCGACGCCAAGGCGACAAAGGCCGGCACGCTCGCCGAGCTAAGCAAGTCGCACACCTTCACGCAGCCGGACTACAAGCAGATCATCGCCGACACGCCGAAGCTGCTGGCGGAGTGGGAAAAATACGTGAAATGATCTCTTGCGGGCAGGCGTGATCCGGCAATGACGGCTCGGCGCCTGCTCGCCTGGGAGCATGTGCTGCTGTCGGCGATAGCCCTCGTGGCGATCGTCATGGTCGGCTATCCCGTGGTGCTTGTCTTCCTGCGGGCGATCTCGACCGGGGAGATCGGCACCCCGCTGACGCTGGAATGGCTGCGGGGACTTTACGAGTCCGGCCGCAGCCGCGAGGCGCTCGTCAACACGGCGATCTACACCGCCGGCTCGTCGACGCTCGCCATGACGCTCGGCGTCGGGCTGTCCTTCCTGTCGACGCGGACCGACATGCCCGGCGGCCGGCTGCTCGGGGTCCTCGCCATGCTGCCGATCCTGATCCCGCCCTTCATCCTCGTCGTAGGCTGGGTGGCGCTGGCCGACCCCAATGCCGGCCTGATCAACATCGCCGCCTCGCGGCTGATGGGCGGCAAGACGGTCCTCGTCGACATCAACACCATGCCCGGCCTCGTCTGGATGACCGGGCTGTTCCTCACCCCTTATGTCTATCTTCTCGTCGCCGCCGGGTTTCGGAACGCCGACCCGGCGATGGAGGAGGCGGCGCGGGTGTCGGGCGCGAGCCGGCTCAGGCTGTTCACCACCGTCATCCTGCCGCTGCAGCGCCCTGCCCTGCTCGCCGCCGCGCTGCTCGTCGTCATCATGAGTGCCGGCGACTTCATCATCCCCTCGACGGTCGGCCTCAAGGCCAGGATCTACATGCTGCCGAGCCTCATCTGGCAGAACTCGAGCTCGTTCCCCGCACGGCCCGGCCTTGCCGCCGCGCAGTCGATGCTGCTCGTCGTCATCGGCCTCTTCTGCATCTTCTTCCAGCGCCGGGCGCTCGCCCGCGGCGGCCGCTACACGCTGCTCGCCGGCAAAGGCGCCGGCATCACCGCCTTCGCGCTCGGCGGCCTGCGCCATCCGCTCGCGGTGATCGCCTTCGTCTTCGCCCTGTGTTCGTCCGTGCTGCCCGTCCTGGCGGTGAGCATGATGGCCTTCATGCGCTTCTGGGCGCCTTACGCCATGACGCGGGAGAACCTCACGCTCCGCAACTTCCGCTACATGCTGTTCGAATACCCGCAGGTCTGGCCCTCGGCGCAGCACAGCCTGCTGCTCGCCGTGCTCGGCGCGAGCCTCTGCGTCCTCCTGGCGATCGCTCTCAGCTGGTACGTGGTGCGCATGCGCGGGCGGTTCTCCGGCCCAGTCGAGTACGCGATGGTGGTGCCGCTCGGCGTCCCCGGCATCGCCCTCGGGCTCGGCATTCTCAGCCTCTGGATCCTCGTGCCCGGCGGCATCTACGGCACCCTGTGGATCCTCTTGCTCGCCTATGTCACCGCGCACATCCCGATCGCCATGCAGTTCGTCGGCAGCGCCCTGCACCGCATCCATGTCGACCTCGAGGACGCCTCGCGCATCTCCGGCCGCAGCATGTTCGGCACCATCCGACGGATCGACTTGCCGCTGATGCGGCCGGCGCTGATCGGCTGCTGGCTGTTGATCTACGTCGTCGTTCTGCGCGAGATCTCGCTCGTCATCCTGCTTTACAATCCGAACACGATCGTGCTCTCGGTTGGCCTCATGGATGTCTGGGGAAGCGGCTTCTACCCCGAGCTCGCCGTCTACTCGCTGCTCTTGATGGTGCTGGGCCTCGTGCCGGTAGCCCTTTTCGCGCGCTTCGCAAAGTTCTCGGCAGACTGAAGCCCGGCCCACGATGGGACCAACCGACTTGAACCGCGTGGCGGCCGAAGAGAGTTCGAGCGAGAGCGTGTCGGTCGTCGGCCTCGGCAAGGCCTACGCGCAGGGATCCGTGCGCGCGCTCGACGACTTCACCCTCGAGTTCCCGGCCGGTGAATGCACGGTGCTGCTCGGGCCGAGCGGCTGCGGCAAGACGACAGTGCTGCGCTCGATCGCCGGGCTGATCACCCCCGACAGCGGCCGCATCACCATCGGCTCGACGGTCGCCTTCGACGCCGCCGCCGGCGTCTCGCAGCCGCCCGAGAAGCGCCGGCTCGGCATGGTCTTCCAGAGCTACGCGCTGTGGCCGCATCTCAGCGTCGCCGAGAACATCAGCTACCCGCTCGCGGCGGCCGGCGTGGGGAAAGCCGAGATCGCGCGGCGGACCGAGGCGATGCTCGATTGGGTCGGCCTGTCCGGCATGGGCGGCCGCTATGTGCACGAGCTGTCGGGCGGCCAGCAGCAGCGCGTCTCGCTCGGGCGGGCGATCGTCGGCCGCCCGCGCGCCATCCTGTTCGACGAGCCGCTCTCCAACCTCGACGCGCGGCTGCGCGAGCGCATGCGCATCGAGCTTTTGGCGCTGCGCCAGCGCGACCCCTTCACCTCGATCTACGTCACGCACGACCAGCTCGAGGCGATGACGCTCGGCGACCGCGTCGTCGTCATGCGGGCCGGACGGATCGAGCAGGTCGGCTCGCCGGAGGCCGTCTACAAGCGCCCGAAGACGCGCTTCGTCGCCGACTTCATGGGCATCCCGAACCTGATCGAGGGCACGGTGCGCGTCGTCAAGCCGGCGGGAATCGTCGTCGAGACGGCGATCGGCCCACTGACGACGCGCAGCTGGCGCGAAAACTGGAGCGCGGGCGACCGCTGCACCGTCGCCGTGCGTCCGACGCTGATCGCCGCGGGGACCGATGCGGGCCCCGACGAGCGGTCCGCGCGCGTCGTCCGCAGCGTGTTCCAGGGCACCAGTACCATCCACCTCGTCGACGTCGGCGGTGCGCTGGTGACGCTCGAATCCTTCTCCGAGGACCGCCATGCCGACGGCACGACGGTCGCCGTCCGGCCGGCTGCCGGCGCGACCTTCGCGCTCCTCGACGACTGACCGGAAAGCCCGCCATGAACACGTTCACACCCTCCGCCCCGCACATCCTCGTCGAGACCCGCGACAGAGTGGGGCTGATCACCCTCAACAAGCCGGAGAAGCTGAACGCCTGGGACCGGCCGATGCGCGAGGACATCGTCGCGGCGCTGCGCGCCTTCGACGCCGATCCGGAGGTCCGAGCCATCGTCATGACCGGCGCCGGCGATCGGGCTTTTTCCGCCGGCCAGGATTTCGCCGAGGCGCATGATTTCGACGAGGCGCGCGCCGAAAGCTGGGTGCGCGAATGGGAGACCTTTTATGACACGCTGCGGCGCCTGACGAAACCGATCGTCGTCGCGCTGAACGGCGTCGCCGCCGGCTCGGCCTTCCAGGTCGCCCTTCTCTGCGACATCCGCATCGGCCATGACGGCGTGCGCATGGGTCAGCCGGAGATCAATTCCGGCATTGCTAGCATCACCGGGCCGTGGATCATGAAGGAGATGCTCGGCCTGTCGCGGACCGTCGAGCTGACGCTGACCGGCCGCCTGATGCCGATGGAGGAATGCCACCGCATCGGCCTCGTCCATGACGTCGTGGCGCGTGAAAAAGTGCTCGAGCGCGCACTGGCGCTCGCCGAAGAGCTCGCCGCGAAAGCGCCGATGGCGATGAAGCTCGACAGGCAATGGCTCGCCGACATGACGGAGGCCGCGTTCCGGCAGACGATCGAGGCCGCCATCAAGGCCCACCGCACCGCCTACGCCTCCGGCGAGCCGGCCCGGAAGATGGAGGAATTCATTGCCAAGCGAGGCCACCGGGCCGGGGGCTGAAGAGAGCGCCTCGCCGCTCGTTATGTCGTCGGCCGCAAGGCCTTCAGAACGGCGCTCGCCGTCGCGACGACCGCGTCGGCGACCAAGAGCTTCGCCTCGACGAAGGCCATCGAGCGCGTGACCT
This sequence comes from Pseudomonadota bacterium, assembly GCA_023430145.1. GTDB lineage: Bacteria > Pseudomonadota > Alphaproteobacteria > Rhizobiales > Methylopilaceae > JAEZCD01. The sequence continues at coordinate 3,342 of JAEZCD010000191.1, read as the reverse complement.
TGACGATCTCGCAGCGCGCCTCGACGAAATCGCCCGCCCTGACCGGCGTGAGGAACACGGTCTGCAGTTGCACCGTCACGTGCCGCCTGCCGACGTGATCCCTGGCGACCGTCCCGATGACCTCGTCAACGAACGCCGCCAGCGCGCCGCCGTGCACGACGCCGGCGCCGTTGCGGTGGCCATCCTCGGCGCGCAGACCGTAAAGCCAGCCGTCGCCCACCCGCCGGCGCTGCAGTCGCCCGAGGCGGCGGACGAAGTCATTCGGCATCGGCGCATCGTGCCAATCACCGACAGACGCGGGGGGATCGCTCGAATCGGGGGAGGACGCCATGACCTCACCCTGGTAGCCGGACTCACGATCGACGGCTACGGCGGGCGACGCGAATGCCGAGCCGGCCTCAATCGCGTCCAGCGAGGAACCCGTAGACGCCGACCGTCCGGTCGAGAACGACGAACAGCACGATGCCGACCAGCGCGAGGACGCGTCATGCCGCCGACGTTCATAGGCTGGAACATCTCCAGCGGCAGCGTCCGCTGCCCGCAGCCGGAGAGAAAAAGCGCCAGCATCACGTTGTTGAACGACAGGATGAGGTGAAGATGAAGCCGCGATCGGGCCCGTCTTCAGCTGCGGCGCGATGACATGCACGAAGGTCTGCAGGGACGCCACGTCCCGCGCGGGGCTGCTCCTTTCAAGGTGCCTGTCCATCGCCACGACGCTGACGAGGAGTGTCCGGCTCCTGCGCCACTACGAGGCGAAGTTGGTGCTCGCGAGCTCCGGCGCGACGGATGCTCTCCGCGCCGATGCGGAGCTCGACACGGGCATAACCTTCATGAAGAGAGCGCACGCGGACGAGGCATCCGCATGGAGGTCGACATGCGACGGCCCCGAGCCCGCACACCGGCCGTGCGTCGCCGCGATTTCGCAACTCGGACTTCTACGAGATGTGGTCGCTGCATTCTCTATGCAGTCGACCTGCGCACGGGCCGGTATTCGCCTGTGGCGACTCCGATCTGGCAAGCGACGTTGGTGAGGTCGGCTGCGTCGCCGTGCACGACGGACGCGGCCTCGGCATCCGCTAAGACTTGAACTTCATCCGCCGTGGCTCGGCTGAGGGCGGCCGGCGTCCTGGGTTCGGCAGGAAGCGACGACAACACGTCGGGGCGTTCGCAACGCTTGTGGCACAGGTCCTGAAGGTATCCAAAATGAGATCTCCCGTCGGGAGGCCAATGACTTTGGCCGCCCTGAATGGCCGTCCGCGTCGGCCTCCATCAGGCCGACGCCCTGGACATCAAGTTCTATATGATTTATGGTAGTCCTATCAAATTCCCGAAATTGCTTTATCTTTGCCATAGAGAAGGAACCGCCCGTGCCACGCGCTCTGAAATCACTGCTCGCCGTATCACTGATCGTGGGACTCCCGCTCGCGCCGGCCGCCCTGGCACAGGACTACCCCAGCAAGCCGGTCGAGCTCTACGTCAACTACGGCGCCGGCGGCGGTACCGATCTCAGCTTCCGCGCCTTCGGCCAGCTGCTACAGGAGGCGCTCGGCACACCAGTGGCCGTTGTCAACAAGCCGGGCGGCGGAGGGGTGATCGGGGCGACCGCGCTCGCGAAAGCAAAGCCCGACGGCTACACGATCGGCAACATGAACCTGCCTGCGTTGGATGCCAGCTTCGCGACGGACGCCTTGCCAATCGACCCACGCAAGGCCTTCGTGCCGCTCGGCATCGTGATGTTCGACCCGGCTGTCGTCGCCGTCGCCGCGAACAGCCGATTCAAGAATATTGGTGACCTCGTTGGTCACCTCAAGGCCAATCCGAGCGGCGCCACCTATGCAGCGACCGGCAAGGTTAGCACCGACGGTCTCACCGCTCTCGCGATCGAAAAGGCCGGCAACGTGAAGTTTCGGATCGTCAGCTTCGACGGCGGCAAGGAGGCGATTACCGCTGCGCTGGGCGGGCATGTCGACGTTGTTGGCCTGACGATCTCTGAGGCCCTCCCTTACCTCAAGGACGGCAGCCTTCGGCTGCTCGGCATTGGCGGCGACAGCCGCAATCCCGATGCCCCTGACGTGCCGACCTTCAAGGAGCAGGGCATGCCGTTGAACATCAACGGTTCGAGCCGCGGCTTCATTATGCCGGTCGGCGCGCCGGACGCGGTCGTGCAGAAGCTGCGTGAGACCATCAAGAAAGTCGCCGAAAGCGAGGCCTACGCGGCCAAGGCCAAGCAGATGGGGCTGCAGCCCGTCTACATCGCGCCGGATGCCGTGGCCAAGCACATGGACAGCGAGATCGGCTGGCTGCAGGTGAACGTCCCGAAGTGATCGTTCCAGCGGCGGCGCGATCCACCTGCGCCGCCGCTTCCATCCAAAGCCTTCGGAGTTCCTGCGGTGTGGAACAACGAGCGTGTCCTCGGTGTCGGGCTGCTGCTGCTCGCCCTCTTGCTCGGCGCCAGTGCCTTCCGGGTTCCGTTTCTCGATGATTTTACGCTCGGGCCGGCCGCCCTGCCGCTTGTGTACGCGGCGGGGCTCGCGCTGTGCGCAGCCGCGTTCGTTCTGCGGCCGTCGCCGGCGAGCGTCGGCCGGTTTGCCGATCTCGTCTCACCGGCGGGACGCCGCGGCGTCATGCTGTTCGTATTCGCGATCGCCCTCGCCTACATCGCCGACCTCGTCGGCTTTCCGATCGCGATCGGGCTGTTCTCGCTCGCCGTGCTCGTGCTGATCGAGCGCTGGCCATTGCCGTCAGCGATCGCCTTCTCACTGGTCTGGGCCGGCGCCCTCTACGTCGTCTTCGTCCGGTTGCTGGGTATTCCGCTCGGCGACGGCTCCCTCTTCGGCTGAGAGCCTTTTGCGATGGACATCGCCGGTGTCTGGGGAGCGCTGCTCGGCGGCTTCGAGCGGATGGCCGATCCACACCTTCTGCTCATGTGTCTTGTCGGCACGCTCGCAGGCACGCTCGTCGGTGTGTTGCCCGGCCTCGGGCCGGCGGCTGCGATCGCCATCATCCTGCCTATGACGTACGGCGCCGATCCACTGACCGCGCTTGTCGCGATGGCCGGGGTCTATTACGGCGCCATGTATGGCGGCACGATCACTTCGGTACTCCTCAACGTGCCGGGCGAGAGCGCCTCGGTGGTGACGACCTTCGACGGCTATCCGCTTGCCAAGCAAGGCAAGGGCGGGCTCGCGCTAGGCCTCGCGGCGCTCGGCTCGCTTGTCGCCGGAACGATCGGCCTCGTGCTTCTGACGCTGCTCGCTGTCCCGCTCGCCCGGGTCGCTCTGAGCTTCGGACCGCCGGAATACTTCGCCGTCATGATCCTCGCCTTCTCGCTCGTGTCCGCCC
>JAEZCD010000125.1 GCA_023430145.1 Pseudomonadota bacterium | reverse complement strand
CGGCGAGATCGTCCATGGCCGCGAGCGCCCGCGCGCCGATTTCGGCGGCGCGGGCGACGAGGCCGAGCTCGTCGATCAGCTCGAGCGTCGTCAGCGCCGCGCGGGTGGTGAGCGGGTTCTTCTCGTGCGTGTAGTGGCCAATCGACAGCTCGGGCGCGATGTCGAGCCGGGCGTCGGCGATCACGGCGGCGATCGGCAGCATGCCGCCGCCGAGCGCCTTGCCGAGCACGACCGCGTCCGGCACCGCGCCGACATGCTCGAAGGCGAAGAAGCGGCCGGTCTTGCCGAGGCCGGAGGGGATCTCGTCGAACACGAGCAGCGTCCCGTGCCGGTCGCAGAGCGCCCGCACCTCGGGCCAGAACCAGTCCGGCGGCACGTGGCAGGAGGAGCGGATCGGCTCGGCGACGACGGCGGCGATGCCCTCGCGGCTGTCGGCGAAGGCGGCGCGCATGCCCTCGAGCGCCCGCTCCGCCCCGCCGGCCGGCGTGTCCCAATAGCCGGTGACGTGATGCCGGCCCGGCAGATGCGGGCCGAGCCGCGCATCCGGCTCGGCGCGGGACAGGCCGAAGGCGCCGAAGCCGTGGCCGTGATAGGAGCCCTCGAAGGACAGCGTCTCGTGCCGCCCGGTGGCGATCCGGGCGAGCTTCAGGGCGATCTCGATCGCATCCGAGCCGCCGGTCGCGAACAGCGCCCGCGCCGCGCCGCCCGGCCAGCGGGCGGTGAGGCTCTCGGCGAGCCGGACGGCGGTCTCGTTGGTGTAGCGGCGCGGGCAGAAGGGCAGGGCGTCGAGCTGCGCCTTCAGGGCCGCGACGAGGCGCGGATGCGCGTGGCCAAGATGGTGCACGGTGTTGCCGTGCAGATCCATGAGCCGCCTGCCGTCGACCGTCTCGAGCCAGAGGCCGGAGACGGAGCGGAGCGCCGACAGGCATGGGCTCGACCCTTCCTGGTGGAAGAAGTGGTCGGCGTCGCGCCGCAGTAGCGCCGCCTCGGCGGCGGGATCGTGGGCGGGGCTCATCGCGCCGCCTGCCCGGCGATGGCGAAGTCGATCGCCCGCTCGGCCGGGCGCTTTCCGGACGCCGCGGCGACGCGGCGGGTCCGCTCCTCCAGCCGCACCACCAGCGCCATCGCCGCGGCGGCCGCCAGAAGGATCGCGACGCTCTTCGCCGCGGCGTAGCCGAAGTCGCTCGACATCGCGTCGTTGAAGATCGCCACCGAGGCCAGCTTGTGCTCGCCGGAGACGAGGAAGATGACCGAGCTCAGCGTCGTCAGCCCGTCGACGAAGACGTAGAGCGTGCCGAGCAGGAAGGCCGAGCGCACCATCGGCAGCGTCACGAGCACGAAGCGCTGCAGAAGCCCGGCGCCGAGACTCTCGGCCGCCTCGTCGACGCTGGCGTCGACGCGCTGCAGCGCCGCCCGGGCGGCCAGCACGCCGACGAACAGGTTCGAGAACATGATGTTGAGCACGAGGATGGCCGAGGTTCCGGTGAGGGCCAGGCCCGGCATGCCGAGCGGGGCGTTGAAGGCGACGATGTAGCCGACGCCGAAGATGATGCCGGGCAGGATCGCCGGCAGCATCGCGAGGAAGGCGAGGGCGTTGCCGCCCGGGGGCCGGACGCGCTCGACCACGAAGGCGATCGCCATGCCGAGCAGGCCGCCGAGCGGGGCGGCGATCGCCGCCATCTCGATGCTCTGCCAGACGAGGCCGAGGCCGCGGTCCGAGCTGCCATAGCCGGTGCCGGAGTGGCCGGTATCGACGCCCTCGGGCAGGAAGTAGCCGACGGTCAGCGACCAGTCGACGCCCCAGAGCCGGGTGAAGGCGCCGAGCACGATGGTCGCGTAGAGGAGGACGATCACGCCGGCGACCCCGAAGGCGAGCGCGGAGAGGGCTCCCCGCCAGGCGAGCGGCAGCCCGATCTCGGGCGGCGCCCCGGCGGCCGTCGAGGTGTAGCGCTTCCGCCGGCCGATCGTCTCGAGCAGGAGATAGGCGATCAGCGACGGGGCGATCAGCCACACGCACAGCGCCGCCGCGAGCGGCATGTTCCGGAACGCCGTGATCTCGTCGTAGATCACGCCGGCGACCACGGGCCAGCCTTGGCCGAGCAGCTCCGGATTGCCGAAATCGGTGAGGCTCATGATCGAGACGAGCACGAGCACCCGCTTGATGCCCGGCCAGGCGATCGGCACCGTCACGAGGCGGAACGTGCCCCAGCGGTCGGCGCCGAGGCTCACGGCCGCCTCCTCGATGCGCCCGTCATGTTTGCGCAGCACGTCGTCGAGGACGATCAGCGCCGCCGGCAGGAAGGAGATCGTCTGGGCGAGTACGACGCCGCCGAAGCCGTAAAGGTTCGACATGTCGGCATCGATCCAGCCGAGCGTGCGGTCGAGCAGCGTGTGGGTGACGAGGCCGCGGCGCCCGAACAGCATGATGGTCGCGGTGGCGACCAGCACCGGCGGGGCGACGAGCGGCAGCAGCAGCAGGCCGCGCATCAGCCGCGGTCGCGGGATGCCGCCGCGATTGAGGCCATAGGACAACAGGAGCGCGAGGGCCGTCACCGACAGCGAGGTGCAGAGCGCCAGCCACAGGCTGTTGGCCGCCGCGGCGCGCAGGTGCCGCTCGGTGAAGACCCTCAGATAATGGTCGACGCCCCAGCGCGCTTCCGCGCCCGTCCGCAGCGCGTCGAATTCGCCCGCGTCGAGCCGGTCGCGCACCTGGAAGGCGAGGGCGACGCGCCTGTGCAGCATGACGAGGGCGACCGGATAGGCCGCCTCGACCGCCGCCCGGTCGTCGGCGGAAAGCGCCTCCAGCGCCTCGGCGATCGCCGTGCTCTGCTCCGAGAAAGCGCCGCTCCGGTTCCAGCCGATCGGCAGATCGGCGAGCTCGAAGGCCGCCGCGAGGGCGGTGACGCGCTCCTTCTCGGTGGCGCGCGAGACCCATCGCTCGAGGCTCGTGCGCCGCACCTCGTCCGGCAGCCGCGCCAGCGCGGCCTCGGTGACCGTCTTCAGCCGCTCGAGCGACATCGGCCCGCTGACGACGAAGCTCTCGGTCAGCATGGCGCCGATCGGATAGGCGATGAAGGTCGCCATCAGCGCCGCCACCACCAGCGCCGCAACGGCACCGGGCAGGCTCCGGGCCACCCTCACGCCGCACCGCGCGGCAGCACGGTGCCGGCCCACGCGTCGGGCTCGAGCAGCACCGTCTCGCCGAGCTGGGCGGTCGACGGCAGGTCGACGATCAGCCGCCGCCCGGCCTCGGTCGCAACCTCGGTCCGCACGACGGCGCCGAGAAAGGCCTTGCGCAGGATGCGGGCGCGAAACCCGTGCCCGTTCGTCGCGAGGCGGAAATGCTCCGGACGGTAGACGAGCGTCACCGGCGCGTGCGCCGGCAGGTTCTTGGGAACAGCGGCCGGCCACAGCTGGTCGCCCGTGTCGACCCCGGACGCGGCGAGCCGTCCGTCGAAGAAGTTCGCGGTGCCCACGAACTCGGCGACGAAGCGGGATGCCGGGCGATGGTAGATTTCCGCCGGCGTGCCGATCTGCTCGATCCGGCCGGCCTGCATGACCGCGACCCGGTCCGAGAGGGCGAGCGCCTCCTCCTGGTCGTGGGTGACGTAGATCGCCGTCACGCCGAGCCGGTCGACGATCGCGCGGATCTCGTCGCGCAGGCGGGCGCGGATGCGCGCGTCGAGGGCCGAGAGCGGCTCGTCGAGCAGCATCAGCTCGGGACCGGGCGCGAGCGCCCTCGCGAGCGCCACCCGCTGCTGCTGGCCGCCGGACAGCTCATGTGGGAAGCGCTCGAGCAGCGCCTCGAGCTCGGTGATGGCGGCGAGCTCGCGCACCCGTGCCGCGATCTCGGCGCGCGGCCGGCGGGCGATCTCGAGCGCGAAGCCGATGTTCTGCGCCACCGTCTTGGTGGGGAACAGCGCGTAGGACTGGAAGACGAGGCCGATGCGGCGCCGCGCCGGCGGCAGCCGCGAGATGTCGGCATCGCCGCGCAGGATGCGGCCGCTGTCGGCCGCCGCGAAGCCGGCGACGATGCGCAGGAGCGTGGTCTTGCCGCAGCCCGAGGCGCCGAGCAGCGACAGGAACTCGCCGCGCGCGGCGGCGAGCGAGACGTCGTCGAGGGCGACGACGTCTCCGAACCGTTTTCGCACCTGCTCGATGGCGAGGCCTTGCATCGGCGGGGCGCTCCGGTGAGCCGTGACCGGCCTCACTGCTTCAGGATGCGCGTCGCGAACTCACGCCGGAACGCGTTCATGTCGACCGGGCGGCGCATCTGCCAGAGCGTGATCTCGCGCAGGTCCACGAGACCGTATCCGGGCACGGCGGTGGCGCCGACGAGCTTGGAGAGAACCTTGGCCGCCTCCTCGCTCGCCATGAAGTCGAGGAACAGCTTCCCCTCTTCGGGGTTCGGGCCGCCGGCGACGAGACCGCCGCCCTCGGTCACGTTCGGCGTCAGCCGCCCGTAGACGATCTCGACCGGGCGGCCCGAGGACTTGAGCGCGTAGCAGGTGGTGTCGAAGGTGAGGCCGATCGCGACCTCGCCGGAGGCGGCGAGATTGGCGCCGCCCGAGCCGCCGTCTGAATACTGGTAGACGTTCTCGTTCAGATTCTCGACGAAGGGCCAGCCGAAGGCGTCCACGAAGGTGGTCAGGATGGCGCCGCCGGTGCCGGACTTCAGCGGCGAGGGCAGCGCGATCTCCTTCCTGTACTGCGGCTTGACGAGGTCTTCCCAGCTCACCGGCATCGGCAGCTTCTTCTCGGCGAGCCGCTGCGTGTTGACCACCATGCACATCGTCGTCGCGAAGTAGCGCGTGTAGAAGCCGTCCGGGTCGACGAAGCCCTCGTCGACCTTGGAGTTCTTCGGCTCGTAAGGCTCGAACACGCCGGCCTGCTTCAGCTGCTCGAGCGCGACATTGTTGACGAGATAGACGACGTCCGCCTGCGGATTGGCCTTCTCGGCGATGGCGCGCTCGGCGATCGGCCCGGTCGAGCCGGACACGAACTTCACCTCGATGTCCGGATGCTTCTGCTTGAAGGCGGCGACGAGGGGCGTGTTGACCCCGTCGGAGGCGTTGTAGATCACGAGCTCGCGCGCCTCGGCGCCCGCAGCGCCGAGAGCGACCGCGACGGCCAGTGCGCTCGCCTTCATCGTGGTGCTCAGCATGTCCGTCTTCCCCGCGAGATTCTGGTGAGGGGCGTTAACCCATGCTATAAGCTGGCACGATTTCTATGACGTCTCGATGAAGCAGAACTTATCGGTGGCCGGCGGATGAACCTGTCGCAGTTGAGGGCCTTCCATGCCGTGGCCACCTGGCGGAGCTTTTCCGCCGCGGCGCAGCGCCTCGGCGTCAGCCAGCCGGCGGTGACGCAGCACATCAAGTCGCTCGAGGATAGGCTCGGCACGCGTCTCTTCCACCGCGGCGGCGGCGGCGCCGGCGTCGATCTCACGCCCGACGGACGTGCGCTGCTGCCCCGCGCGCGTCAGGTCGTCATGATGGTCGACGACATCGGCACCGAGCTCGAGCAGGGCCGGCGGCTACAGAAGGGTTTTCTCACGCTCGGCATGTGCGCGCCGTTCGTCGCGCTGCCGCTGGTCCGCCGCTTCGCCGAGCAGCATCCCGGCGTCAGGCTCGAGATCCGGCTCGACAATTCCGAGCGGCTGCTCGATGCGCTGGCCGCAAGCCGGATCGACGCGGCCGTCGCCACCGTGTCCGAGCCGCGGGCGGAGTTCGTCTATCAGCGGCTCGTCGAGCAGCGCGTGCTGGTCCTGGTTCCCCGCCAGCACCCTTGGGCGATCGCCGGCGCCGTCGCGGCGGAGGAACTGGCGGGCACGCCCTTCGTGCTGCGCGAGAACGGCTCGATGACGCGGCGGCTTTTCGAGCGCGGCCTCGGCCGCATCGGCATCGAGGTCGACGTCCGCCTCGTGCTCGGCAGCCGCGAGGCGATGAAGGAGGCGGTCGCGACCGGGTTCGGCGCCGGCATCGTGCTCGACAGGGAGGTCGGCCACGACTCCCGCCTCGCGGCGGTGCCGATCGCCGGCGTCGAGATGCGGGCGGACGAATGCCTCGTCACGCTTCCCGAGATGGCCGAGCTCGGCGCCGTACGGGCGCTTCGCCTCATCAGCGGCAGCCTCGACTGGGACCGTGAGATGCCGGCCGCATACGGCCGCTGAGCGGCGCTAGTTCGCCGGTCGGCCGCGATCTCGGTCGGAGGCGCGAACACCTCGCGGTACCCGGTGTTGCGCCCGGGCAGGCCGCCACGGCGTTCTCGGCGGACCGCGGCAGGTCCTCGACGCGACCTCCGAAGCCCAGCGCGGACGCCCATTGCCGCATCGCTCCCGCATTGCTATAGGATTTGAACCATTTCAAAGCCTACGGGCCGAAAAGCCGCCCGTGGTGAATCCGAGAGTGGCGCGAGCCGGCGTCGGTCCCGTGATCGCCGGCCGAGGAAAACAACGGAGGAGGAGCCCCATGAGGAAACGTGCCGCACGCGGGAACGCCCGCGTACTCGTCGCTTGCCTGCTCGCGGCAATCGGCGTGCTTTCCGTAGCCGCAGTCGACAGCGCGTCCGCAGAGTATCCGGACAAGCCGGTGAAGATAATCGTTCCCTACGGCCCGGGTGGCGCGACCGATACGATCGGCCGCCTCGTCGCCGACGGGCTGTCGAAGATCTGGAAGCAGCCCGTCGTCGTCGAGAACAAGCCGGGAGCGGGGTCGAACATCGGCGCCAACTTCGTGGCCCACCAGGCGCCGGACGGCTACACGCTGCTTCTGGCGACCGATCCGGCGCTGATGCTGAACATGTGGGTCTACAAGGATATGCCGTACGACCCGGCAAAAGATCTCGACCCGGTCACCCATCTTCTCGACATTCACTCCATCCTCGTCGTCTCGCCGTCGCTCGGCGTCCGCACGCTGGAGGACTTCGTCGCGCTGATGAAGAAGGACGGCGCCAAGTACAATTACGGCTCGCCCGGCGTCGGCGACGGCAGCCACATTGGCATGGAATGGTTCAAGAATCTCGCTGGATTCCAGATGACCCACATCCCCTACACGGGCATGGGGCCGAGCGTGCAGGGGATGCTGTCGGGCGATCACCAGGCGCTGATCGTCTCCGTCGTCACCGCGCAGCAGCACATCGAGTCCGGGGCGATGATCCCGATCGCCGTCTCCGGAAAGGCTCGCGCGCCGATGCTGCCGAACGTGCCGACCTTCGCCGAGCAGGGCTATCCGACCATCTTCCTCGGCTTCTCGGCCGGCCTCATGGCGCCGGCCGGCACCCCGCTCGCGATCCGCAAGAAGATCGCCGACGATGCGCGCAAAGCCTTCGAGGATCCGGAGTTCCGCAAGAAGTTCGTCGACGGATTCGGCTACGAGGTCGTCTCGAGTTCGCCGGAGGCCTTCGCCGACTTCCTGACGACGGCACGCGAGGAGGCCAAGAAGAAGGTCGAGCTCGCCGGCGCCGCGCAGAAGTAGCCCATCCGGTGCACGTTCCGGCGGCGCACGCGCTGCGCCGCCCTGGTACTCCCGACAGGAGGGGCGAATGCCGGTCTCTGCGCTGAAGTCGGCCGATTTCTGGGCCGGCGCGCTCTTCGTCGTCGCCGGTGCGGTCGGCCTCCTGATCGCCCGCGACTACGCCGCGGGGACGGCGGGCCAGATGGGCCCCGGCTATTTCCCGCGGGCGATCTCCGGCGTCCTCATCCTCATCGGGCTCAACGTGATGCTCGGGGCGATCCGCCATCCGGAGGCCGCCGGGCGCCTCGGCGCCTGGCCGTGGCGGGCGATCGTCATGGTGCTCGGCAGCCTGCTCCTGTTCGGCGTTCTCGCGACCCGCCTCGGCATGCTGGTCTCCGGCACGCTCCTCGTGCTGATGGCGGGCTATGCGACGCGCGAGGCGCGTCCGCTGGAGCTGATCATGTTCACGGTGTTGCTCGTCGGCGGCGTCTCGCTCGTCTTCGTCTATGGGCTCGGGCTCGACCTGCCGATGCTTCCCGAGGCCTGGCCGTGGAGCTGATCGCCCATATCCTGCTCGGTTTTTCGGTCGCGCTGACGCCCGAGAACCTGCTCTACGGCCTCGTCGGCTGCGCGCTCGGCACCGCCATCGGCGTCCTGCCCGGCATCGGCCCGATCGCCACCATCTCGCTGCTGCTGCCGGTGACCTTCGCGCTGCCGCCGATCGGCGGCCTCATCATGCTCGCCGGCATCTATTACGGCTCGCAGTATGGCGGCTCGACCACCGCCATCCTCGTCAACATGCCGGGCGAGTCGTCGGCGGTGGTGACCTGCGTCGACGGCTACCGGATGGCGCGCGCCGGGCGGGCCGGCGCCGCGCTGACGGTCGCCGCGCTCGGCTCTTTCTTCGCCGGAACCGTGGCGACGCTGGTCATCGCCGGTCTCGCCACGCCGCTCGCCCGCGTCGCCGTGAGCTTCGGCCCACCCGAATTCGCATCGCTGATGCTCCTCGGCCTGCTCGCATCCATCGTGCTCGCGAGCGGCTCCTTCATGAAGGCGCTCGGCATGATCTTCCTCGGCCTCTTGCTCGGCAGCGTCGGCACCGACGTCAATTCGGGCATGTCGCGTTACACATTCGGCTATTTCGAGCTGGCCGAGGGGATCAACTTCGTCGCCCTCGCGGTCGGCGTGTTCGGCATCGCGGAGATCCTGTCGAACCTCGAGAAGCGCCGCCACGAGGCGGTCACGACGCAGAAGCTGAGCCGCCTTTGGCTGTCGCCCGAAGACGTTCGCGCATCGGCGCCTGCGGTCGGGCGCGGCACCGTGATCGGCTCGCTGCTGGGGCTCATTCCGGGCGGCGGCATCCTGTTGTCCACCTTCGCCGCCTATGCGGTCGAGAAGAAGCTCTCGCCGACGCCGGAGCGGTTCGGCCACGGCGCGATCGAAGGCGTCGCCGCGCCGGAGGCCGCCAACAATGCCGCGAGCCAGATCTCGTTCATCCCGATGCTGACGCTCGGCATCCCGCCGACGGCCTCGCTCGCCATGATGATCTGGGCGATGACGATCCATGGTATCCAACCGGGCCCATTGGTGATGACCAAGAATCCGGAGCTGTTCTGGGGCCTGATCGCCTCGATGTGGATCGGCAACGCGATTCTGCTGATCCTGAATCTGCCGCTGATCGGCATCTGGGTGAAGCTGCTGCACGTGCCGTATCGGCTTCTCTTTCCGGCGATCCTCCTCTTCTGCGCGGTCGGCGTGTTCAGCGTGAACAACGCTTCGTTCGACATCGTGCTGGCGACGCTGCTCGGCGGCTTCGGCTATCTTCTGCACAAGCTCGGCTGCGAGGCGGCGCCGCTGCTGCTCGGCTTCATCATCGGCCCGATGCTCGAGGAGCATCTCCGCCGGGCGCTGCTCATCTCGCGCGGCGATCCGGCGATCTTCATCGAGCGGCCGATCAGCGCCGCGCTGCTCGCCTGTTCAGTCGCCCTGCTCACGCTGATGGTGCTTCCGGCGTTCCGGCGGACCCGGGAAGAGGCCCTCGTCGGCGACTGACGCGCCGCTCAGCCGCCGTGCCGGCCGGTGAAGCCGAGCACGGCGCGATTGAAGGCCTCGGGCTGCTCCCAATAGGCGGAATGGCCGGCGCCCGGGATGAGCCTCAGCTCGGCACCACCGATCCGGTCGGCGAGGGTCTTCATCACCGGCGGCGGCGCATAGGGGTCGGCATCGGATGCGATGACCTGCACCGGCATGTCGAGCGCCTCGAGCGCGGCGAGGGTCAGCGGACTGGCATAGCCCTGCGTGACGACGACAGGCCTCGCCTCGCTGACGAGCTTCAGCCAGGCGCCGGTGCCGGCCGGGTTGGCGTAGCGATAGGCGGGTCCGAGCTCGCGGAACTCGGGCGGGTAGGATTCGAACTCGTGCGGACGGGCCGCGCCGGTGCGCCGCATGAAGTCCGCATCGCCGACGGCGACGAGGCTCGTCGAAAGCGTCAGCGTCCTCACCCGGCTCGGATGTGCGAGCGCGAAATCGGCGGCGCAAAAGCCGCCGGCGGCGGTGCCGACGACATGCGCTCGGGCGATGCCGAGCAGGTCCATGAGGCGCGCCAGATCGTCCGCCGCCGAGCCCGTGCGGTCGGTCGGACCCGGCTCCGAGCCGCGATGGCCGCGCCGCGAATAGCCGACGACGCGATAGCCTGCGCCGGCGAAGGCGGGCTGCTGGTAGAGCCACATGGCGCCGCTGCCGACCACCGCGTGCAGGAGGACGATCGGTACTCCGTCGCCGCCCGTGTCCCAGTACCAGAGGCGGACGTCGCCGAGGTCGGCCATGCCTTCATGCGCCGGCGCCTGTGCCGGGAGCGGAACGATCGGGACATCGAAGGGCGAGGGGGAGGGCGGGCGGCTCATGCGGTGCCGGGGATCGGCGCGCGACGGCCGCCGGCGAGCGTGCTCCACACGGTCCAGGCGAGGAGCGCGGCGCTGAGAGCGAGGAGGACGACGCTGATCGGCCGGTTGACGAAGGCCGCGAAGTCGCCGCCCGAGAAGATCAGCGTCCGGCGGAACTGGACCTCCATCATCGGCCCCAGCACGAAGCCGAGGACGAGGGGCGCGGCCGGAAAGTCGAGCAGCCGCATGCCGTAGCCGACGATGGAGAACGCGATCACCATCCAGATGTCGATCGCATTGTTGTTGACCGAATAGACGCCGATGCAGACGAAGAACAGCACCGCGGGGAACAGCAGATGGTAGGGCACCGTCAACAGTCGGACCCAGATGCCGATCAGGGGAATGTTGAGGATCAGCAGCAGGACGTTGCCGATCCAGAAGCTCATGATGAGCCCCCAGAACATGTCGGGACGGTCGGTGAGCAGGCTCGGGCCCGGGTTGATGCCGTGGATGAGGAGCACGCCGAGAATCAGCGCCAAGGCCGGGCTGCCGGGGATGCCGAGCGTCAGCGTCGGGATGAAGGCCGTCTGATCGGCCGCGTTGTTGGCGCTCTCCGGCCCGACGACGCCCTCGATGGCGCCCTTGCCGAAGCGGGAGGGATCGCGCGCCACCCGCTTCTCGACGGCATAGGAGAAGAAGGAGGCGATCATCCCGCCGGTCCCGGGCAGGGCGCCGAAAAACGAGCCGACGGCCGCGCCGCGCAGCGAGGGCAGCCACAGGCGCCGGACGTCGTCGCGCGTCGGGATCATGGCGCGCAGCGTGATCCCCTTGCGATGCACCTCGGCCGACTGCGTCGATCGTGCGCTCGCGATCACCTCCGTCACGCCGAACAGGCCCATGGCGATGGCGAGCAGGCTGAGGCCGTCGCGCAGCTCGACCCAGCCGAACGTGTAGCGGGTCACGGCGGACGTGAGATCGGTGCCGACGAGGCCGAGCGCGATGCCGAGCACCACCATCGCCACGCCTTTGATCGGCTGCCCCTCCGAGACCGAGGAGGCGGCCATCAGCCCGAGCACCATCAGCGAGAAATACTCCGCCGGGCCGAACTCCAGCGCGTATTGGGCGAGCAGCGGCGAGGACACCATCATCAGAACGATGCCGATGCTGGCGCCGATGAAGCTCGCGACCGCCGTCATCGACAGCGCGATCGCCGCCCGGCCCTGGCGCGCCATCGGGTAGCCGTCGAGGCAGGCGACGGCGTTGGCGGGCGTGCCGGGAACGTTGAGCAGGATCGAGGCGATCGAGCCGCCATAGGCGGTGCCGTAGTAGATGCCACCGAGCATGATGATGCCCGCGGTCGGCTCGAGGTGGAACGTCACCGGGAACAGCAGCGACAAGGAGACGAGCACGCCGATTCCCGGCAGCGCGCCGAGGAAAGTGCCGAGCGTCACCCCGAGCGCGCAGAACAGGAGATTGTCGAGCGCCAGCGCGGCGTCGAGGCCGACGGCGATCTTGGCGGAAAAGTCGGCGAAGACGCCACTCATGAGAAGGGCCACCGGAGCATCGGAATCGACAGGTCGAGCGCGAGGATGAAGACGAGGTAGACGGTGACGAGCAGCCCGGCCGAGAGTCCGATCACCGCCAGCGGCCGCACGCGGTCGCCGGCGAGCGAGGCGATGGCGACGAGCGCGACGATCGCCGGCACGAGGCCGAACGTGGAGATCAGCATCGCGAAGGCGGCCATGGCGGCGATCACGGCTGCGAGCGACCGCCATTCGATGCGGTCGACGGCGGCGCGGGGTGGCGAGGTGCGGGCGCCGGCCCGCAGAAGTTCCGTCACGAGGAGCAAGCCGCCGATGCCGGCGAGGATCGCGCCGATCAGGGCCGGGAACAGCCCGGGGCCCATCTGTGCGAAGGTGCCGACCTTCAGGTAGACCAGTGCGTAGACGGCGAAGAACGTGCCGAAGAGTGCGAGCACGCCCCCTCCGACCATGTTCTTGGTGATGGCGTGCCTCATGACCCCCGTCCCGGCAGGCGCGGCGACGTTGCGCGACGTGGCCGGAGCGAGCGATGTCGCTCCAGCCCTGAACGAGCCGGCATCCAGGCCGGCGAAGGAGAAATAAAGGGCTACTGTCCGAAATGCGCCCGCCATTTCTTCGCCTGGGCCATCACGTCTTCCGTCGAGCCCTCGGGGCCGAGATTCTTGACGTTGACGTGGATCGTCTCGGCGTGCTTGGCGACGGCCGCGCTTCGCAGCGCATCGTCGAGCGCCTTGGCGATCGCCGCCTTCGCGGCCGGATCGAGGCCCTTCGGCCCGTTGAGCAGGAAATAGTTGCGGAACGGCAGCTGCGCCCCCTGCTCCTCGACGGTCTTGGCGTCGGGCGCGTAGCTGGCGCGGACGTCGTCCAAATTCGCGATCACCTTCATGCGTCCGTCGGTGACGTAGGGGACATGGACGCCGCCCGAGATGGTGATGTCGGCATGGCGGCCGGCGACGAGCTGCAGCGACTCGCCCGACCCTGACGTCTGCGCGGCGACGATCTCGAAGCCGGCGGCCTTGGCGATCTCCTCCATCGCCAGCGTCAGCGTCGGCGACGTCGACGAGAACTTGACCGGGCCTTTCGCCTTCGCATAGGCGGCGAGGCTCGCGAGGTCGTCGAAGGGAGCGTCCTTGCCGGCCACGATCGCATAGGGGATGAGGCTCAGCGTTCCGACATAGTCGAAGCTCTCCGGCAGCGCATCCTTCGGTGCGTCCGGCATGAAGGGCTGCATCGAGAGCACCGTCGTGGAGGAGAGGGCGAGCGTGTGGCCGTCGGGCTTGGAGTCACGGACGACGACCTGCCCGATCACGCCGCCGGCGCCGGGCCGGTTCTCGACGAGAATCTTCCAGCCGGTCATCTTCTCCATCTCGTTGAAGACGACGCGGCCGAACACGTCGGTCGAGCCGCCGGCGCCGAAGGGGATGATGACCTTGATCGGCTGCTTCGGCGCCCAGTCGGCCGCCGCGGGGGCGGCCATCGCGAGCGCCGCCGCGACCGGCAGTGCCATGAGAATCGTCCGAATCGTCGCTGCCATGTCCTCGGTTCCTCCAGGCTGCTGCTTCTCTCGCTGGACGGGCGGAAAACCGCGCCGAGGCGGACCCTGACCGTCGTGGTGATTTTGTATGAATGCCTGAAACGGTTCAAGTTCTTTCTAAAGCCCGATCCCTACTCCAAAGTGCCTTACCCGTGCGCTTCGCTCAGGAGAGTGCCCAAACGGTCTCCGGCCGCATTGGCGCGAGGGTCAGATCTTGAAACGGTACAATCACTCGCTAAGGTGCGCGGAACTGCGACGGGTGGCGCCGGCGCCGCCCCGCCAAGGCCGAAAGGGCTTGCCTTTGCGCATCGACCGTGCCGACCTCCTGAGCTACCGGCTGCCCTACCGCCGGCCCGTGCGCTGGTTCAACTCCTCCGAGGACGATGCGGTCTTCGTCGCCTTGCGGCTCACGTCAGAGGAGGGCGCGCGCGGGGTCGCCGAGGCGCCCGTCAAGCCGACCTGGTCCGGCACCTCGCCGCGCTCGCTCGTCGCCGTGGTCGAGGATGTTCTCCTGCCCGCCCTGCGCGGCGTCGACGTATCGGAGCCCGAAGCTTTACGGGCCGCGCTGCGCGCCTTCCCCGAGACGACGCTGGCGCGCATGCTGGTCGAGAATGCCTGCGCGACGCTGCAGGCTGCGAGCGCCGGGGTGCCGCTGTGGCGGCATGTCGGTGGTGCGGATGCAGTCGAGATGAGCTGGTGCGTCACCCGCCAGGCGCCCGCGGCGATGGCGGAGGAGGCGGCCGAGCAGGTGGGCGAGCACGGCTTTCGCGTGCTGAAGATCAAGGGCGGGCAGGGGCTCGACGTCGACCTCGAGGCGATCCGGCGAATTCGGCGCGCGGTCGGCGAGGGGGTCGTCTTTACGGTCGACGCCAACGGCGCCTATCCGATGCGTGCGGCGCTCGACTATGTGCGCGCCATCGCGGGCGAGGGCGTCGTCGTGGCGGAGGATCCCGCCGTCCTCTCGCCCGGCGAGGCGTTCTCCGAGCTCGTCGCGGAGAGCCCGATTCCGATTCTCGTCGATTCGCCGTGCGTCGGCCTCGCC
>JAEZCD010000063.1 GCA_023430145.1 Pseudomonadota bacterium | reverse complement strand
CGCCGAAGCGGGTGTCGCAGGCTTCCGCTGCGAGGCGCCGGCGCGGCTGCCCGCGACCTTCTGGCGCGCCGTGACCATGGCGGCGCGTGCAGCGCGGCCCGAATGCGCCTTCTTCGCCTGGACGCCGGGCCTGCCGTGGGACGCCCTCGGACGGCTCGAGAACTGCGGCTTCGACTGGGTCTTCGCCTCGACGCCGTGGTGGAATTTCCGCGCGCCCTGGCTCGCCGAGGAGCAGGCGCGGCTCGGCCGCATCGCGCCGCAGATCGCCATGCCCGAGGCGCCGTTCGGCGCGCGCGTCGCCGCCGGGCTCGACTCGACGACCATCGAGGCCGGGATGCGGCGCGCGCTGTGGGTCGCGGCGCAGTCCGGCGACGGCATTCTCGTGCCGATGGGCTTCGAATACGCCGCCACGGTGCCGCTCGAGACCACGCGTGGCGCGCCTGCGGAGCTCCTCGCCATGCGCCGGCAGGGCATCGACTTGTCGAGCGAGATCGCCCGCGCCAACGCGCTGCTCGCGGCCGAGGGCGGCCGCTATGCCGGCGGCACGATGCGCCAGCTCACCGATCCCGCGGCGGAGGTGACGGTGCTGCTGCGCCGCGGCGCCGACGAGGCGGCCGGGGCGCGGCTGGTCGCCATCAATCCGCGTCTCGACTTGGCTGCGACCCTCGTGCCCGAGACCGTGCTGCCGCTCGCCGCGAGCGGCTTTGCGACTTTCCGCCCCTGTTCCGCCGCCGACGCACCCGTCCTCGCGCCCGGAGCGCCGGTGCGGCTGGCGCCGGGCGAGGTGCGCGCCTATACGGCAGCGCCGGCGGCGCCCATCCTGTTGCCGCTGGCGAAGGGGCGACGGAGCGTCGAGGCGGGCATGAACACTCCACGGCTCGCCATCGAGAAGGTGTCGCCGATCGTCGAAGGCGGCACCTTTCCGGTCAAGCGCACGGTCGGCGAAGTCGTGCATGTCGAAGCCGACGTGATCGGCGACGGCCATGACGAATTCGCCGCGGCGCTGCTCTACAAGGCCGCCGACGAGCCGGAGTTTCGGCAGACGCGCATGCGGCTTCTCGGCAACGACCGCTGGACGGCCGACTTCCCGCTGGAACGGCTCGGCCGCCACCTGTTCGCCGTCGAGGCCTGGTGCGACCTGTTCGCCACCTTCCGCTCGGAGATCGTCAAGAAGCGCGCCGCCGGCGTGCCGATCTATCTCGAGGTGGAGGAGGGCCGGCGCCTGGTCGAGGCCTGGTCGGAGACCGAGCGCGGCAAGAAAGCCGGGCTGCCGGCCCTGCTCGAGGCGTTGAACGCCGCCTCCGACGACGATCGCTACGCGATCTTCACCGCGCCCGAGACCGAGGCCGCGATGCAGGCCGCCGATCCGCGCCCCTTCGCCACCCGCTCGCCCGAGCAGCCGGTCGACGCCGAGCGCATCGCAGCGCGATTTTCCTCCTGGTACGAGATGTTCCCGCGCTCGGCGAGCGGCGATCCCGATCGCCACGGCACCTTCGACGACGTCATCGGCCGCCTGCCTTATGTCCGCGACATGGGCTTCGACACGCTCTACTTCCCGCCGATCCATCCGATCGGTCGCAAGAACCGCAAGGGCCGCAACAACACCCTGACGCCCGCTCCGGACGATCCCGGCAGCCCCTATGCGATCGGCGCCGCCGAGGGCGGGCACGACGCCATCCATCCCGAGCTCGGCACGCTCGCGGACTTTCGCCGCCTGATCGCCGCGGCCAAGGCGCACGGGCTCGAGATCGCGCTCGATTTCGCCATCCAGTGCTCGCCCGACCATCCCTGGCTGAAAGAGCATCCGGACTGGTTCGACTGGCGTCCCGACGGCACCATCCGCTATGCGGAGAATCCGCCGAAGAAGTACGAGGACATCGTCAACGTCGACTTTTACGCACCGGGCGCCATGCCGGGCCTGTGGCTGGCGCTGCGCGACGTCGTCCTCTTCTGGGTCGACGAGGGCGTGAAAGTCTTCCGGGTCGACAACCCGCATACGAAGCCGTTGCCGTTCTGGCAGTGGATGATCGGCGAGGTACGCGCCCGGCATCCCGAGGTCATCTTCCTGTCGGAAGCCTTCACCAAGCCGAAGGTGATGTACCGGCTGGCGAAGATCGGCTTCTCGCAGTCCTACACCTACTTCACCTGGCGGAACGAGAAGTGGGAGCTGCGGGAGTATCTCGAAGAGCTTTCGACGACGAATGCGAAGGAATTCTTCCGGCCGCACTTCTTCGTCAACACACCGGACATCAATCCGGACTTCTTGCAGAACGCGCCGCGGCCGGCCTTCCTCATCCGCGCGGCGCTGGCGACGACCCTGTCCGGCCTCTGGGGCATGTATAACGGCTTCGAGCTCTGCGAGGGCCGCCCCGACCGGACCAAGAAGGAATACGCCGACTCCGAGAAATACGAGATCCGCGCCTGGGACTGGGACCGGCCCGGCAACATCCGCGCCGAGATTTCGCGGCTCAACGCGGTGCGAAAAGCCAATCCGGCGCTGCAGAGCCATCTCGGCGTCGAGTTCCTGAACGCCTTCAACGACCGCATCCTCTATTTCGAGAAGGCGACGCCGGCGCGCGACAATGTCGTGCTGGTGGCGGTCAACCTCGATCCGCACGGGGTGCAGGAAGCCGGCATCGAGATCCCCTTGTGGAAGTTCGGCCTGCCCGACCACGGCTCGCTCGCCGTCGAGGACCTGATGACCGGCGCCGCCTGGACCTGGACCGGCAAGAACCAGCACATCCGGCTCGATCCGAACGAGACTCCCTTCCTCGTCCTTCGCGTCACCCCCCAATCCTGAAGCATTGCGCCCATGGCCGACAACGAGATGCCGACCGCCGACGATCCGCTCTGGTACAAGGACGCGGTCATCTACCAGCTGCACATCAAGTCGTTCTTCGACGCCAACGACGACGGCATCGGCGACTTCCCGGGCCTGATGCAGAAGCTCGACTACATCGCAGCGCTCGGCGTGACGGCGATCTGGCTCCTGCCGTTCTACCCCTCGCCGCGGCGCGACGACGGCTACGACATCGCCGAGTATCGCGACGTCAGCCCCGACTACGGCGTCTTCGACGACGTCAAGCGCTTCATCGAGGCGGCGCACGAGCGCGGCATCCGCGTCATCACCGAGCTCGTCATCAACCACACCTCGGACCAGCATCCGTGGTTCCAGCGCGCCCGGCACGCGCCGCCCGGCTCGCCGGAGCGCGACTTCTACGTCTGGTCCGACAACGACCACGCCTATTCCGGCACGCGGATCATCTTCCTCGACACCGAGAAGTCGAACTGGACCTGGGACCCGGTGGCGGGCGCCTATTTCTGGCACCGTTTCTACTCGCACCAGCCGGATCTGAACTTCGACAACCCGGCCGTGCTCGAGGAAGTGCTCGCCACGATGCGCTTCTGGCTCGACCTCGGCATCGACGGGCTGCGGCTCGACGCCATCCCCTATCTGATCGAGCGCGAGGGGACCAACAACGAGAACCTGCCCGAGACGCACGACGTCCTCAAGAAGATCCGCGCCGCGCTCGACGCGTCCTATCCGGATCGCATGCTGCTCGCCGAGGCCAACCAGTGGCCGGAGGACACGCAGGAGTATTTCGGCGCCGGCGACGAATGCCACATGGCGTTCCACTTCCCGCTGATGCCGCGCATGTACATGGCGATCGCCAAGGAGGATCGTTTTCCGATCACCGACATCATGCGGCAGACGCCGGAGATCCCGGCCAACTGTCAGTGGGCGATCTTCCTCAGGAACCATGACGAGCTGACGCTCGAGATGGTGACCGACAGCGAGCGCGACTATCTCTGGGAGGTCTATGCCTCCGACCGCCGCGCGCGCATCAATCTCGGCATTCGTCGCCGCCTCGCGCCGCTGCTCGAGCGCGACCGCCGCCGCATCGAGCTGATGGACAGCCTCCTGTTCAGCATGCCCGGCACGCCGGTGATCTACTACGGCGACGAGATCGGCATGGGCGACAACATCCATCTCGGCGACCGCGACGGGGTACGAACGCCGATGCAGTGGTCGCCCGACCGAAATGGCGGCTTCTCCAAGGCGGACCCCGAGCGGCTCGTGCTGCCGGCGATCTCGAACGCGCTCTACGGCTACGAGGCGGTGAACGTCGAGGCGCAGCACCGCGACCCGCATTCGCTGCTCAACTGGACGCGCCGCTTCATCGCCATGCGCAAGCGCCACAAAGCCTTCGGCCGCGGCTCGCTGCGCTTCCTCTATCCCGGCAACCGCAAGGTTCTCGCCTATCTGCGCGAGTTCGAGGACGAGACGATCCTCTGCGTCGCCAACCTCTCGCGCGCGCCGCAGGCGGTCGAGCTCGATCTGTCCACGTTCGAGAAGCGCGTCCCGGTCGAGATGCTGGGTGGCTCGATCTTCCCGCCGATCGGCCAGCTCACCTACCTTTTGACGCTGCCGCCCTACGGCTTCTACAGCTTCCAGCTCGCCGAGGCCGTCAAGGCGCCGACCTGGCACGCCGAGGCGCCGGAGCCGATGCCGGAATACCAGACGCTGGTGCTGCGGCAGGGAATGGCCGACATCGTCCGCGACCCGCGCCACCGGCCGGTGCTCGAGCGCGACGTGCTGCCCGCCTATCTCGGCATGCGGCGCTGGTTCGCCGGCAAGGACGAGCGGCTGAAGCGCGTCCGCATCGGCACCCTCAGCCCGATCGGCGAGGACATGCTGCTGGCCGAGATCGAGGCCGATGTCGGTGAGCGCACCGAGCGCTACCTCCTGCCGCTCGGCATCGCCTGGGAGGCGCCGAACCTGCCGGCGCTGCCGCAGCGCCTCGCGCTCGCCCGCGTGCGGCGCGGCTCGAAGGTCGGCTTCCTCACCGACGCCTTCTCGCTCGAGGCGGTGCCGCGCGGCATCGTCGCAGCATTGATGCGCGGCGATGCGGTGCCGTCCGACGGCGGCGAGTTCCGCTTCCTGGCGAGCCCGCAGCTCGCCGAGCTCGAGCCGACGGCGGAGACCGAGGTGCGCTGGCTGTCGGCCGAGCAGTCGAACTCGAGCGCCATCATCGACGACCAGGTCGTGGTGAAGCTGATCCGCCGCATCATTCCCGGCATCCACCCGGAAGCGGAGATGACTCGCAGGCTGACCGCGGCCGGCGTGAAGAACGTCCCGGCGCTGCTCGGCGAGGTGGTGCGCGTCGACAAGGACGGCGTGCCGGCGACCGTCGGCATCGTGCAGGCATTCGTCCGCAATCAGGGCGACGCATGGGGCTGGACGCTCGACTACCTCCGCCGCTCGATGGAGGAGACGGGTCAGGCCGAAGCGTCGGACGACCTCGTCGACGATTCCCTGCGCGGCTACGAGGCTTTCGCCGGCGCGATCGGCCGCCGCCTCGCCGAGGTGCACCTCGCCCTCGCGACGCCGAGCGAGGATCCCGCCTTCGCGCCCGAGCGGCTCGACGCCGCGCGGGCGGAGGTGCTCGGGGAGGAGATCGCCGGCGAGCTCGACACCGCGATGCAGCGCCTCGCCGAAGTCGAGAGCTGGCCGGACGAGGCCTCGCGGCTCGCTGCGGAAAGCCTCCTCGCCCGCCGCGAGGCGCTCGCGGAGGCGGCGAGGCGGCTCGCTGCCGAATCGGTCGGCACCCTCCTGACGCGCGTGCACGGCGACTTCCATCTCGGCCAGGTGCTGGTCGTGCAGAGCGACGCCTACATCGTCGACTTCGAGGGCGAGCCTGTACGTAGCCTCGAGGAGCGGCGCGCCAAGTCGAGCCCGATGCGCGACGTCGCCGGGCTCATCCGTTCGTTCGACTATGCCGGCGCCGCGCTGGAAGGGTCTCCCGGCGGTGCCCAGCTCGCCCCGGAGCGCCGGGAGGCGCTGCTCGAGCGCTTCCGCGAGCGGGCCGAGGCGGCCTTCCTCGCCGGCTATGACGAGACGGCAGGCGAGGCGCCGTGGATGGAGCAGGAGGACACGCTGCTCGCCCTCTATCTGCTCGCCAAGGCGGCCTACGAGGTGCGTTACGAGGCCGCCAACCGGCCGGCATGGATCGGCCTTCCGACGCGCGGCCTCGCCCGCGTCGCCGGCCGGCTGCTCGGCGTCGAGAGAATGGAGGCGGAGCCCAGTGATGGCTGAGACGATGCTGGCTGCCGACGCCCGCGTGGCGGCGCTCGTTCACGGCCGCAGCGGCGATCCGTTCGCGCTGCTCGGCCCGCATATGGAGGGCGGCGAGCGCACCGTCCGCGCCTTCCTGCCCGGCGCCGACGCGGTCGAGGTTTTGGCGCGCGACGACGGCGCCCTGCTGGCTCGCCTCGAGCGCGTGCATCCCGCCGGCCTGTTCGCCGGGCCGGTGCCCGGCGCGCAGCCCTACCGGCTGCGCATCGCCTGGCCGGGCGGCGTCCAGGAGACCGAGGATCCGTACTCCTTCTGGCCGCAGCTCGGCGAGCTCGACCTGCACCTGCTCGCCGAGGGCAGGCATCGGCAGATCGGCTCCACGCTCGGCGCGCAGCAGGCGACCGTCGAGGGCGTGCCGGGCGTGCGCTTCGCCCTCTGGGCGCCGAATGCGCGCCGCGTCTCGGTGGTCGGCGACTTCAATTCATGGGACGGCCGACGCCACCCGATGCGCCTTCTGCACCGCGCCGGCGTGTGGGAGCTGTTCGTGCCGCGCGTCCGGGCCGGCGCGCATTACAAGTACGAGATTCTCGGCGCCGACGGGCAGCTGCACCTGAAGGCCGATCCGGTGGCGCTCGCCACCGAGGCGCCGCCGGCCACCGCCTCGGTCGTGCTCGGCGAGGCGCCGTTCGGCTGGACCGACGCGGCCTGGCTCGCCGAGCGGGCGCTGCGGCAGCGGCGGGATGCGCCGATCTCGGTCTACGAGGTGCATCCGGGCTCCTGGCTGCGCGTGCACGAGGAGGGCTGGCGCTCGCTGCGCTGGACCGAGCTCGCCGACCGGCTCGTGCCTTACGTGGCCGATCTCGGCTTCACGCATATCGAGCTGATGCCGATCATGGAGCATCCGTTCGGCGGCTCCTGGGGCTATCAGCCGCTCGGCCTCTACGCGCCCACGGCCCGCTATGGCCCGCCGGCCGACTTCGCCGCCTTCGTCGACCGCTGCCATGCGGCGGGGCTCGGCGTCATCCTCGACTGGGTGCCGGCGCATTTCCCCAACGACGCGCACGGCCTCGTCGGCTTCGACGGCACGCCGCTCTACGAGCACCAGGACCCCCGCGAGGGCTATCACCAGGACTGGAACACGCTGATCTACAATCTCGGCCGCAACGAGGTGGCCGGCTTCCTGATCGGCTCGGCGCTGTCCTGGATCGAGCGCTACCACATCGACGGGCTGCGCGTCGACGCGGTCGCCTCGATGCTCTACCGCGACTACAGCCGCAAGGCCGGCGAGTGGGTTCCAAACATCTACGGCGGCCGCGAGAACCTAGAGGCGGTGGCGTTCCTGAAGCACTTCAACGAGGTGGTGCGCGAGCTGCATCCGGACGTCGTCACCATCGCCGAGGAGTCCACCGCCTGGCCCGGCGTCTCGCGCCCGGTCGCCGAGGGCGGGCTCGGCTTCGCCTACAAGTGGAACATGGGCTGGATGCACGACACGCTCCACTACATGGAGCGCGAGCCGGTGCACCGCGCCTGGCACCACAACGACATGACGTTCGGGCTGATCTACGCCTTCACCGAGAACTTCGTGCTGCCGCTGTCGCACGACGAGGTCGTCCACGGCAAAGGCTCGCTGATCGGCAAGATGCCGGGCGACAACTGGCAGAAGTTCGCCAACCTGCGCGCCTATTACGGGTTCATGTGGACCCACCCCGGCAAGAAGCTGCTGTTCGCCGGCGGCGAGATCGCGCAGTGGCGGGAGTGGAACCATGACGGGGAGGTCGATTGGGGCCTGCTCGACAGCGCCCCGCATGCCGGCGTGCAGCGCCTCGTGCGCGATCTCAACGGCCTCTATCGCCGGGAGCCGGCGCTGCACGCGACCGACAGCGAGCCGTCCGGCTTCACCTGGGTGATCGGCGACGACCGCGCCAATGGCGTCTTCGCCTATGTCCGCTTCGGCGGCGCAGATGATCCGCCCGTGCTGGTCGTCTGCAACATGACGCCGGTGCCGCGGCACGGCTACCGTGTCGGGGTGCCGCGCGCCGGCCGCTGGGCCGAGATCCTCAACACGGACGCCGAGATCTATGGCGGCTCCAATGTCGGCAATTCCGGCGCCGTCGAGGCAGTGGAGCTGCCGAGCCACGGCCAGCCGGCCTCCGTCGAGCTGACGCTGCCGCCGCTCGCCACCATCGTGCTGCGCCACGGATATTGACGGTGCTGCCGCAGCTTCCGGACCGGCTCGCGCCCGGCAGGCACCATCCGCTCGGCGCGACCTGGGACGGGCTCGGCGTCAACTTTGCCGTCTTCTCGGGCCATGCGCAGAAGATCGAGCTGTGCCTGTTCGATCCGGCCGGCCGGCGCGAGGTCGCTCGCTTGGCCCTGCCCGAATGCACCGACGACGTCTGGCACGGCTACCTGCCGGATGCGAAGCCCGGCCTGCTCTACGGCTATCGCGCCTACGGCCCCTACGAGCCGCAGCACGGCCACCGCTTCAATCCGAACAAGCTGCTGCTCGACCCGTACGCCCGCCAGCTCTCCGGCCCGCTGCGCTGGTCCGACAGCCTCTACGGCTATCGTCCGCTCGGCGCCCGCAGCGATCTCTCCTTCGATCGCCGCGACAGCGCCGCGGCGATGCCGAAGGCCGTCGTCGTCGCCGAGCATTTCGACTGGGGCGACGACCGGCCGCCGCGGGTGCCGTGGTCGCAGACGGTGATCTACGAGGCGCATCTGCGCGGCCTGTCGATGCGCCGCGGCGATATCCGCGCCAACGAGCGCGGGACCTTCGCGGCGCTGTGCGACCCGCGCTTCCTCGATCATCTGCGGCGCATCGGCGTCACCGCGGTCGAGCTGCTGCCGGTGCACGCCTTCATGCAGGACAAGTTCCTGCTCGACCGGGCCTTGCGCAACTACTGGGGCTACTCGACGCTGTCCTTCTTTGCGCCGGAGCCCGCCTATGTCGCCTCCGGCGCGCTGAACGAGCTGCGCGTCGCCGTGCGCCGGCTGCACGCGGCCGGCATCGAGGTGATCCTCGACGTCGTCTACAACCACACCGCCGAGGGCGACGAGCTCGGCCCCACCCTGTCCCTTCGCGGCCTCGACAACGCCGCCTACTACCGGCTCGTGCCGGGCGACGAGCGCCGCTACATCAACGACACCGGCGTCGGCAACACGGTGAACCTGTCGCACCCGCGCGTCGTCCAGCTCGTCATGGACTCGCTGCGCTACTGGGCGACCGAGTTCCGCATCGACGGCTTCCGCTTCGACCTCTGCACGACGCTCGGCCGCGAGCACAACGGCTTCGAGCAGGGCGCCGGCTTCTTCGACGCGCTGCGCCAGGATCCGGTGCTGGCCGCCACGAAGCTGATCGCCGAGCCCTGGGACGTCGGCCCAGGCGGCTATCAGCTCGGCAACTTCCCGCCGGGCTTCGCCGAGTGGAACGACCGCTTCCGCGACGGCGTGCGACGCTTCTGGCGCGGCGATGCTGGACAGCGGCCGAACATCGCTGCGAGGCTGACGGCGTCGGCCGACATCTTCGAGCATCAGCATCGCCGGCCGCATTCATCGGTGAACTATGTCGCGAGCCATGACGGCTTCACGCTCGCCGACCTCGTCGCCTACGCGCACAAGCACAACGAGGCGAACGGCGAGGACAACCGCGACGGCCACAGCGAGGAGTACAGCGCCAACTGGGGGGCCGAGGGCCCGACCGACGATCCGGCGATCCGCACTGTCCGCGGCCGGCTGCAGCGGGCGATGCTGGCGAGCGTGATGCTCGCGCAAGGCACGCCGATGCTGCTCGCCGGCGACGAGTTCGGCCGCACCCAGTCCGGCAACAACAACGCCTATTGCCAGGACAACGACATCGCCTGGATCGACTGGTCGCTTGCCGAAGAAGTCGATGGAGTCGCCCTCTCCGCCTTCATGGGCCGGCTCGCGCAGCTGCGCAAAAGCCTGCCGGTGCTCCGCCCCGACACCTATCTGCATGCCGCCACCGAGGTGCTGCCGGGGATTCGCGACACCGCCTGGTTCGACGAGACCGGCAACGAGCTGTCGCCCGCGGCGTGGAACGATCCCGAGGGCCGCTGCCTCGCCTTCCGCCGTGCGGCACCGGGCCCGGCCGGAAAGGTCGACGTGATCCTCCTGTTGATGAATGCCGGCGCTGCCGACACCGAGTTCCGGCTGCCGGCGCCGGCGCTCCCCTACCATCTGCTGATCGATTCCGCGGACCCGAACCGCCCCGTCCGGACTTTGAAGGAAACCACGATCGTCGCCGGTCGCAGCTTGCAGCTGCTCGGCGCCAGCCTCGACGGGACATGACCGCATTCATCGCTGATCTGCCGTTCGGCGCCACCCTGCTCGATCCCGGCCGGACGCGCTTCCGGCTCTGGGCGCCATCCTGCGAGCGGGTATCGGTCGAGCTCGCCGACGGCGTGGCGCTGCCGATGCGGGCCGAGGCCGGCGGCTGGTTCGTCGCCGAGGCGGCCTGCGGCGCCGGCACCCGCTACCGCTATCGCGTCGCCGAGGACCTCGCCGTCCCCGACCCGGCGAGCCGCGCCCAGGATGGCGATGTGCATGGCTGCAGCATCGTCGTCGATCCGGTCGCCTATCGCTGGCGGCTGCCGGACTGGCGCGGCCGGCCGTGGCACGAGACCGTGCTCTACGAGCTGCATGTCGGCGCCATGGGCGGCTTTCGCGGCGTCGCGGAGAAGCTGCCGCAGCTTGCCGAGCTCGGCATAACGGCCATCGAGCTGATGCCGATCGCCGAGTTCCCAGGCAGCCGCAACTGGGGCTATGACGGCACGCTGCTGTTCGCGCCGGAATGCTCCTACGGCACGCCCGAGGAGCTGAAGGCGCTCGTCGACCGGGCGCACGAGCTCGGGCTCTCGATGTTCCTCGACGTCGTCTACAATCACTTCGGCCCGGACGGGAACTATCTGCACGCCTATGCGGCGCCTTTCTTCGATCCGGCCGTGCACACGCCCTGGGGCGCCTCGATCGACTTCGAGCGGCAGGAAGTGCGCGATTTCTTCACGCAGAACGCGCTCTACTGGCTGAACGAGTATCGCTTCGACGGGCTGCGGTTCGACGCCGTGCACCAGATTTTCGACCAGGCCTGGCTCCCCGAGATGGCGGCCGCGGTGCGCGCCGGCGTCGAGCCCGGCCGCCACGTCCATCTCGTGCTCGAGCATGACGGCAATGCCGCGCACCTGCTCGAGGCCGGCTTCGACGCGCAGTGGAACGACGATGCCCATCACGTCGCGCATGTGCTGCTGACCGGCGAGACCGAGCACTATTACGCCGCCTATGCGGACGCCCCGGTGCAGAAGCTCGCGCGCATGCTCGCCGAGGGTTTTGTCTACCAGGGCGAGCCGCTCGCCCATCGTCCGCACGAGCGTCGCGGCGAGCCCTCCGCGCACCTGCCGCCGACCGCCTTCGTCAATTTCCTGCAGAACCACGACCAGATCGGTAACCGGCCGTTCGGCGACCGCCTCGCCGCGCTGGCCGACCGCCAGGCGCTGCGCGCGGCGAAGGCGCTGTTCCTGCTCGCACCGCAGATCCCGATGCTGTTCATGGGCGAAGAGGGCGGCTCGCAGGCGCCGTTCCTGTTCTTCACCGACCACGGCGAGGCACTGGCGGAGGCGATCCGCGAGGGCCGCCGGCGGGAGTTCGCCGGCTTTGCCGCCTTCGGCGACCCGGCGCGGCACGGGAGCATCCCCGATCCCAACGCGGCCGAAACCTTCGAGGCGTCGCGCGCGCTCGCCGGCGAGGCGGCGGAGCTCGAGCTCACTCGGGCGCTGCTCGGCGTTCGCAAATGCTACACCGCGGCACTGCCCGGGGCGCGCTCGCTCGGCGTCGACATTCTCGGCGATGCCGCCGTGCTGGCGCGCTGGCGGCTCGGCGACGGCCGCGTGCTCGCCATCGCCGCGAATCTCGGCCCGGATCCTGCAAGCATCGCCGCGATGCAGCCGGGCGAGATCATGTTCGAGACGCCTTCCGCGGCCGCGGGCGCGCTCGCCACGGGAAGCGTCCCCGCACGGGCGACCGTGGCCTGGCTGGAGCCCGCCGGATGAGCGACGCGCTGTTGCGGGAGCTCGCCGAGGCCGGCGGCATCGCCGTGCACTGGCACGATGCGCATGGCACCTATCGCACGGTGGCCCCGGACGTGCTGCGGGCGCTGCTGGCGGCGCTCGGCCTGCCGGCCGGGAGCGCCTCGCAGGCGCAGGAGAGCCTTGCGCATATCCGTTACGAGCAGCTCTCCGGGACGCTGCCGCCGCTCGTCACCGCCGAGGTCGACGCGCCGATCCGGCTGCGGGCGCGGCCCGGGCGGCAGCGCTACCGCCTGCGCATCGAGGATGACGGCACCATCGAGGGCGAGACGGAGACCGGCGATGACGGCTTCGCCACGCTGCCCGCGGTCGGCCGCACCGGCTATCATGCGCTCGAGCTCGGCGACCAGGCCGCGACCGTCGCGGTGGCGCCGCGCCGCTGCTTCGCCATCGCCGACGTCACCCGCAAGCACCTGTTCGGCATCGGCGTGCAGCTCTACGGCCTGCGCCGCCCCGGCGACGGCGGCGCCGGCGATTTCTCCGCGCTCGCCGATTTCGTCCGCAGTGCCGCTCGGCACGGCGCCGGCGCGGTGGCGATCAGCCCGGTGCATGCGGGCTTCGCCGCTGATCCGGCACGCTACAGCCCCTACGGCCCGTCGAGCCGCATCTTCCTCAACGGGCTCCTCGCCGATCCGGCGGAGGCCTTCGGCAAGGCGGCGGTGGCGCGCGCCGCCGAGGCGGCCGGCGTCGCCGACGAGCGGCAGCGGCTCGAGTCCGAGCCCTTGATCGACTGGGACGGCGTGTTCCGGACGCGGCTCGCGCTGCTGCGGGCGCTCTTCGAGAAGATCCCGCAAAAGCTCGCCGAGGATCTCGCGGCCTTCCGGGCGGCGGGCGGCGAGGCGCTGCTCGACCATGCGCGCTTCGAGGCGCTGCACGCACATTTCCGCTCGGGCGGCGTTCCCCTGCACAGCTGGCGCGACTGGCCGGAGCCGTTCCGCTCGCCGCGCAGCGAGGCGGTGGCGGAGTTCGCCCGCGCGCACGAGGACGAGATCGGCTTACACGTCTTCCTGCAATGGCTCGCCGACCGCGGCCTCGCCGCCGCGCAGGCCACGGCGAGGAAATCCGGCATGCCGGTCGGCATCGTCGCCGATCTCGCGGTCGGCACCGATCCGGGCGGCAGCCATTGCTGGATCCGCCGGGAGGAGATGCTGATCGGCCCTTCCGTCGGCGCGCCGCCGGACCTCTTCAACCGGCTCGGCCAGGGCTGGGGTATCTCGGCCTTCTCGCCCTCGGCGATGCGCGCCAACGGCTTCCGCGCCTTCCTCGAGATGCTGCGCGCCGCCTTCCGGCACGCCGGCGGCGTGCGCATCGACCATGCCATGGGCCTCCTGCGCCTCTGGCTGGTCCCCGAAGGCGCGACGCCCGCCGACGGCGCCTATCTGCACTTCCCGTTCGCCGATCTCGTGCGGCTGATCGCGCTCGAATCGGTGCGGCACCGGGCGATCGTCGTCGGCGAGGATCTCGGTACCGTCCCGGCCGGCTTCGACGAGCGCGTCGGCGCGGCCGGCATGCTCGGCATGCGCGTCCTCTGGTTCGAGCGCGACTGGCAGGGCTTCAAGGCGCCGCAGGACTGGTCGCGGCAGGTGATGGCGATGACCACGACGCACGACCTGCCGACCGTCGCCGGCTGGTGGGAGGGCCGCGACATCGACTGGCGCAGCGGCTTGAACCTGCTCGGCGAAGGCCATAGCGAGGCGGGCGAGCGCGAGGGCCGCGAGCGCGAGAAGCGCGACCTCGCCGGCGCCTTCGAGCGGGCAGGGCTCACGCACGGCCCGGCCGAGGGGCTGGCGACGGAGGCGGTCGTCGACGCCGCCATCGCCTTCGTCGGCATGACGCCGTCCCCGCTGCCGGTCGTGCCGCTCGAGGACTTCTTGGGCGAGCGCGAGCAGCCGAACCTGCCCGGCACCATCGCCGAGCATCCGAACTGGCGCCGGCGGCAGACGCTGCCGGCGGCGACGATCCTCGACAGCGAGGCGCCGAAGCGGCGGCTGGCAGCCATGCGCGCGGTGCGCAGCGGCGCGGTCGCGACGGAAGAGGTCCCGTGAGTCTGCCCGTCTCGACCATCCGCCTGCAGTTCCACAAGGATTTCACGCTCGACGACGCCGCCGGGCTAGCCGACCATTTTTCCGCGCTCGGCGTCAGCCACCTTTATGCCTCGCCGGTGTTCCGCGCCCGCTCCGGCTCGACGCACGGTTACGACGTCGCCGATCCGACGGAGATCAATCCCGAGCTCGGCGGCGAGCCCGCGCTGCGCCGCCTCGTCGAGGCGCTGCGCGCCCGGGGCCTCGGCCTGATCCTCGACATCGTGCCGAACCACATGGGCGTCGGGCCCGAGAATCCCTGGTGGAACGACATGCTGGCGCGCGGGCCGGAGAGCCCGTACGCGCGCTTCTTCGACGTCGACTGGATGTCGGCCGATCCGGCCATGGCCGGAAAGATTCTTCTGCCGGTGCTCGGCGACCAGTACGGCGAGGTCTTGGCGCGCGGCGAGTTGCGGCTCGTCGCCGACGAGTACGGCACGCCGGTCGCCGCCTATCACGAGGCGGAGTTTCCGCTCCGGCCGCAGGATTCCTCCGCGCTCCTGGCCGAGGGGCTCGAGGCCGCGCTCGCCGCGCACGATCCGACCTCGGACGCGGGCCGCGCGCGGCTGCACGAGCTGCTCGAGCGGCAGCACTATCGCCTCGCCTGGTGGCGCACCGCGAGCGACGAGATCAACTGGCGCCGCTTCTTCGACGTCAACGAGCTGGCGGGGCTGCGCATCGAGCAGCCCGAGGTGTTCGAGGCGGCGCATGCGCTGATCTTCCGGCTCTATGGCGCCGGGCTGATCGACGGCGTCCGCATCGACCATGTCGACGGTCTCGCCGAGCCCGGCACCTATTGCCGGGCTTTGCGCGCACGGCTCGCCAAGCTCGACGCGCGCCGGCCCGCCGATGCGCCTTCCGGCCCGGCATACCTCGTGGTCGAGAAGATCCTCGCCGAGGACGAGGTTTTGCCCGAGGACTGGGATACCGACGGCACCAGCGGCTACGACTTCATGGACGAGGTGTCGGCCGTCCTGCACGATGCCGCCGGCGCCGAGCCGCTGAACGGGCTCTGGGCGGAGATCGCCCCCTATCGCGGCGATTTCGCCGCCGAGGAGCATCGCGCCCGCCAGCAGATCGTCGGCGAGAGCTTTACCGCCGAGCGCGAGGCGCTGGTCGCCGTTCTGCACCGCATCGCGCGCGGCGACCTGAAGACCCGCGACACCAGCCTGCCCTCGCTGCGGCGCGGGCTCGTCGAGCTGCTCGCGCACTTCCCGGTCTATCGCACCTATGCCGGGCCGGAGGGCCGCTCGACGGTCGACGAGGCAGTCATGGCGCGGGCGGTCGAGGCGGCGCGGCCGCATGTCCGCCCGGGCGAGGAGGCGGTGCTGGACCTGCTCTCCGGCTGGCTCGGCGGCGTGGCGCCTGCCTCCATCGCCGATCCCGAGGCGCGCACGCTGCGCGAGGAGGCGATCCGAAAATTCCAGCAGCTCACCTCGCCGGTGGCGGCGAAATCGGTCGAGGACACCGCCTTCTACCGCTATGGCAGGCTGATCTCGCGCAACGAGGTCGGCTCCGATCCCGACCTGCTGGCGATCCCGGTGGAGGAGTTCCATCGCCGGGCCGCGCGGCGGCAGAAGAGCTTTCCGCGCGCGATGCTGGCGACGGCGACGCACGACCACAAGCGCGGCGAGGATTCACGCGCCCGGCTCGCCGTGCTCAGCGAGATCGGCGGCGACTGGTGGGACACGATGCACGGCTGGCGCCGCGCCAGCCGGCCGCTGCTGCGGCGTGCCAATGGCCGCCCGGCGCCCGATCCGATCGACGAGACGATGCTGTACCAGACGCTGGTCGGCGCCTGGCCGCCGGATCTGCGCGCCGACGACCACGAGGGCCTCGAAGCGCTTGCGGAGAGGATCGAGCGCTGGCAGCTGAAGGCGATCCGCGAGGCCAAGCGCGATTCCCGCTGGACCGCGCCCGACGAGGCCTACGAGGCCGGCTGCACGGCCTTTGCGCGCGAGATCCTCACCGGCCGCGGCGCGGGGTTTCGCCGGCTGCTCGCCGGCTTCGTCGACCGCATCGGGGCTGCGGGCGCGCTGAACGGCCTCAGCCAAGCGCTGCTCAGAATGACCGCGCCCGGCGTTCCCGACCTCTACCAGGGCACCGATTTCTGGGATTTCTCGCTCGTAGACCCGGACAACCGCCGCCCGGTCGATTTTTCCGCCCGCATGGCGGCGCTCGGCGAGGACACCGACCCGGCGAAACTGCTCGAAAGCTGGCAGGACGGCCGCGTGAAGCAGGCGATCGTCACGCGTGTGCTGCGCTTCCGGCAGGCCCACCCGGCGCTGTTCGCCGAGGGCGATTACGAGCCGCTCGTGGTCGAGGGCGCGCTCGCCGACAAGCTGATCGCCTTCGCGCGCCGGCACGGCCCGGAGATCGCGGTGACGCTGGCGAGCCGCCACGCCGCGCGGCTCACCGAGGGCGCCGTGCCGCTGATCCCCGCCTGGGCCTGGGACGATACGGTTGTCGTCCTGCCTGACGCGCCGGCCGCGTTCACGGATGTGCTGACGGGGCGGTCGATCGCAGTCGAGGATGGCCGCATCCGGGTTCGCGAGGCGCTGGAGGCTCTGCCGGTGGCGCTGCTGGCGACGGTCTAGTGGTGCTGGGGAGCGCTCACGGGCTCGAAATCGACGACCCCCACCGGCGTGTAGCCGCGATCTTGAACCCGACGGAGTGCTTCGAGGTAGTCATCGATCGACTGCAGATTTTTGAGCAGGAAGAAGTTCGGCGGTGACGTGTAGATCCGGACCTGGAACACTGTTCGGCTCCTATGTGGCAGGTGTTGAACCAGCGCATGATCGGAGCCCTATCCGCGGCCTGCAACGCACAGGCGGGCATCTCGCAAGTCACTGAATATCCTGAGCTTTCCAAAACGCCCGAAGTCGCCCGTCCATGCCTCAATCCGCCCCTCGCGATATGCGAGAGGGCAGTCACACGCCTCGCAGCCTACTCCCCGCTCTGCAGCAGCGAGCCCGCCACCCGCGCCCGCTGCAACAGCTTCAGGAACACGACGATCGCAACCGCGAAATAGGCCGCGTTCAGCGCCAGCGCCGAGAACATCAGGTCGCCGCGGAAGGTGCCGTCGATGAGCGCCGCCCGCATGCCCTCGAAGACATAGGTCGGCGGCAGCGCCCAGGCGATCGTCTGCAGCCAGTCGGGCAGCACGGTGACGGGATAGAACACCGCGCAGAGCGGCATCAGGATGAACATCGCCGACCAGGCGAGGCCCTCCGCGCCCATGCCGTGCCGCAGGATCAGGCCGGCGACCACGATCGACACCGACCAGCTCGTCAGCAAGAGGTTGGCGAAGAAGGCCGGCAGCGCCCAGCCGAGCGACCAGAAATTGTAGCCGAAGAAGGCGAGCGCCATCAGCGACACGGGGATCGTGCTGATGATCAGCCGGACGACGCTCATCACCGCCATCGAGGCCAGGAACTCGGTTGGCCTGAGCGGGCTCATCATCAGGTTGGCGAGGTTTCGGGCCCACATCTCCTCGAGGAAGGAGATCGAGAAGCCGAGGCCGCCGCGAAACAGGATGTCCCAGAGCAGCATGGCGCCGATGAAGGTGCCGGCGGCGAGCGCGATGCGGCCCGACGCCTGGCCGACATAGGCCTGCATGAAGCCCCAGGTCAGCATCTGCACGCCCGGCCAGTAGACGAGCTCGATCAGCCGCGGCGCCGAGGAGCGCAGCACGTACCAGTGGCGCATCACCATGGCGCCGACGCGCGCCACCGAGAAGCCGCTCACGCCGGCACCTCGGCTTCGCGGCGGCCGCGGGCGACGTCGAGAAACACCTCCTCGAGATTCGTGCGGCCGTAGCGCTCGAGCAGCTCGGGCGGGGTGGCATGGTCGACGATGACGCCGCGGCGCATCATGATGACGCGGTCGCAGAGGCGCTCGACCTCGGCCATGTTGTGCGAGGCGAGCAGAATCGTCGCGCCCCGCTCGGCGCGATAGCGCGCGAGGTAGGTGCGCACCCAGTCGGCGGTGTCCGGATCGAGCGAGGCGGTCGGCTCGTCGAGCAAGAGGACTTCGGGCTCGTTGACGAGCGCTTTGGCGAGCGAGGCGCGGGTCTTCTGGCCCGACGACAGCTTTCCGGTCGGCTTGTCGAGGAATTCCGACAGATCCAGCGCCTCGGCGAGATTCTCGATCCGGTCGCGCAAGCGACGGACGCCGTAGAGGCGGGCGAAGACGGTGAGGTTCTGGCGCACCGTCAGCCGGCCGGGCAGGTCGACATAAGGGCTCTCGAAGTTCATGCGCGCCAGCACGCGGGCGCGGTCGCGCGCCATGTCGGCGCCGAGCACATGCACGGAGCCCGAGGTCGGCACGACGAGGCCCATGATCATCGAGATGGTCGTCGTCTTGCCCGCCCCGTTGCCGCCGAGCAGGCCGACCACGTCGCCGGGAGCGACCTGGAACGAGATGCCGGCGACGGCCTCGGTGTGCTTGTAGCGCTTGTGGAGGCTTTTCACCTCGATGGCGGCGGCGGGCATGGCGGGAGGAAGCACGCCTCGGGCGCGAAAATCAAATCCCGGCTGGCGCTCGACTTGTCGTTCCGGGCGCGAGCGGAGCCGGCGAGCCGGGAAGCCGTGGCTGCATGCGCAGGGATGTTCCCGGTGCAGCACCGGTTCGCCCGATCTCCCGCCCGAGATTCCGGGCGGCGTCGAGGACGCATTTCAGCTAGCGTGCGAAGCCTGCGTCCCGACACTCGACGAGGTTTGCGCATGCGGCTTGCAACTCGTGTCTGCGCGTTGCTCGGGATCGAGTACCCGATCCTGCTCGCTCCCATGGATCTCGTGGCGGGCGGAAGGCTCGCCGCGGCTGTTTCCGGCGCGGGCGGCCTCGGCCTGATCGGCGGCGGCTACGGGAACCGCGACTGGCTCGAGCGTGAATTCGCAGCGGCCGGAAACGCGCGCGTCGGATGCGGCTTCATCACCTGGAGCCTGGAGAGGCGGCCGGAATTGCTCGACGCCGCGCTCGACCGTGGCCCCTGCGCCGTGCTGCTCTCGTTCGGCGATCCGAGCGGCTTTGCTCCGCGGATCAAGGCGGCCGGTGCGCGGCTCCTCTGCCAGATCCAGACCGTCGCCCAGGCGAGGGTCGCCGTGGACGCCGGCGCCGACATCCTCGTGGCGCAGGGGACGGAAGCCGGCGGGCACGGCATGACCCGGTCCACGATGACCCTCGTCCCCGAGGTGGTGGATGCGTTTCCGGATACCCCGGTGATCGCCGCGGGCGGGATCGCCGACGGCCGCGGCCTCGCGGCCGTCGTGATGCTCGGTGCGGACGGGGTGATGATGGGAACCCGGTTCCACGCCTCCCAGGAGGCGGACGCGCTGCCGGCCGCCAAGGGGAGAATCGTCGCGGCGACGGGAGACGACACCGCGCGCAGCATCGTCTTCGACATCTCGCGCCAGAACCTGTGGCCGGACGCCTATACCGGCCGCGTCATCCGCAACGCGCATGCCGCGCGCTGGCTCGGGCGGGAGGCGGAGCTCGCCGCGAACATCGAGGAGGAGAGCCGGCGCTACAGGGAGGCGCGGGAGCGCGGGGATTTCGACATCGCCGCCGTCATCGCCGGCGAGTCGGCCGGTCTGGTCCGGGACGTACTGCCCGCGGCCGAGATCGTCGATCGGGTGGTCCGGCAGGCGGAGGACCTGCTGCAGGGGCGGTGACGCCCGTCGATCCGCCTACTCCGCGTGCGGCAGCACGAAGGGGCGGCCGTCGGCGCGGTGCTGCACCGTCCGGGCGACGCCGAAGACGTCGCGCAGCAGCGCCGAGGTGATCACCGAGGCCGGCGGCCCACAGGCGACGAGCTTTCCGTCCGCCATGGCCGCGACGCGGTCGGCGAAGGCGCTGGCGAGGTTGAGGTCGTGCAGCACGGCGAGCACTGCGCCGCCGCCTGCGGCATAGCTCCGCGCCAGCGTCAGCGTATCGATCTGGTGCTTCAGATCCAGGCTCGCGGTCGGCTCGTCGAGCAGCAGCAGCCGCGGCTTTCCATCGAGCACCGGCGTCCAGACCTGGGCCACGGCGCGGGCGAGATGGGCGCGCTGACGCTCGCCGCCGGACAGCGTCGGCACCAGCCGGGCGCCGTAGCCGGCGAGGCC
>JAEZCD010000045.1 GCA_023430145.1 Pseudomonadota bacterium | reverse complement strand
TCTTGCCGGTGACGATGTCCATCTTGGTCGTTTTGCCAGCCCCGTTCGGCCCGATGATGGCGCGCATCTCCCCCTTGTCGAGGACGAGAGACAGGTTGTTGATGGCGCGGAAGCCGTCAAAGGCGACCGAGACGCCGTCCAGGTAGAGGATGGTTCCGGACTTCGACATACCGCCTACTCTGCCGGCTGCGGCTCGGCGCCGCCTGGATGTCCCGG
Source organism: Pseudomonadota bacterium (assembly GCA_023430145.1). Classification (GTDB taxonomy): domain Bacteria; phylum Pseudomonadota; class Alphaproteobacteria; order Rhizobiales; family Methylopilaceae; genus JAEZCD01. Next base: position 4,698 of record JAEZCD010000045.1, on the reverse strand, counting down.
CCATTCGCCCGACCGCGGCCTTGAGGTCTTCGGCAGCGTGCCATCCGGGTCGATCCCCTTCTCCGCAGTGGAAATCGCACGCTCGGGCTTCCCGCCGCCTCCGCCGCGCCACTGGTCCCAGAGCCCGAGTATGCCCTTAGGCAGGAAGAGCGTGACGGCCACGAACAGGCCGCCCAGAGCGAAGAGCCAGAGCTCGGGCAGCGCACCGGTGAACCAGCTTTTTCCGGCGTTGACGAGCAATGCGCCGATGATTGGGCCGACGATGGTCCCGCGCCCCCCGACGGCGGTCCACACGACCACCTCGATCGAGTTGCCCGGATCGAATTCGCCCGGATTGATGATGCCGACCTGCGGCACGTAGAGCGCGCCGGCGACGCCAGCCATCACTGCGGATATGGTGAAGGCGAAGAGCTTTACGTTCTCCGCCCGCCAGCCGAGGAAGCGCGTGCGGCTCTCGGCGTCGCGCACTGCGATCAGGAGCTTGCCGTATTTCGAGGTGACGATCAGCCAGGTGACCAGGACGCCGAGCGCCAGCGCGATGGCCGAGGCGGCGAACAGGGCCGACCGCGTCGCGTTCGCCTGCACGCTGTAGCCGAGGATGTCCTTGAAGTCGGTCAGGCCGTTATTGCCGCCGAAGCCCATGTCATTGCGGAAGAAGGCGAGCAGCAGCGCGAAGGTCATCGCCTGGGTGATGATCGACAGGTAGACGCCGGTGACGCGCGAGCGGAAGGCGAACCAGCCGAAGACGAAGGCGAGCACGCCCGGCACCAGCAGCACCATGATCGCCGCGAACCAGAACTGGTCGAAGCCGTGCCAGAACCAGGGCAGCTCCTTCCAGTTGAGGAAGACCATGAAGTCCGGCAGGACCGGGTCGGCATAGACGCCACGGGTGCCGATCTGGCGCATGAGGTACATGCCCATCGCGTAGCCCCCGAGCGCGAAGAAGGCGCCGTGGCCGAGCGACAGGATGCCCGCATAGCCCCAGACGAGGTCGATCGACAGCGCCAGTAGGGCGAAGCAGAGATACTTGCCGAGCAGCGGCACGAGATAGCTCGAGACGTGGAAGGGCGAGCTTTCGGGCACGTAGAGATTCAGCACCGGCACGGCGATCGCCGCCGCCGCGAGGAGGACCAGGAAGACGGTGCCGGTGCGGTCGACGAGGGCGCCGGTCATGCGTGGCTCCCGGCTGTAGCATTGCAGAGCGAGCGGGAGCCGCTTCTTTGCCTCCCCCTGCAAGGGGGAGGTCGAGACGGCGAAGCCGTCCGGGTGGGGGTCGCGTCCGCCCGAGAGCACCCCCTCTTGGCTCGCTGCGCGAGTCCGGTCTCCCCCTTGCAGGGGGAGAAAAGGCGCGTCCGGACCTTGGGTATCAAAACCCTTCCCTCAGGAGCGAGGCAGCCCGGGGGAGTGCCCACGCGTGTAAATGAAGCCCTGTGCATCGTCACGCTTCCACCGCCCGGCCCTTCAGCGCGAACAGGCCGCGCGGGCGCTTCTGGATAAACAGGATGATCGCGACCAGCAGCAGAATCTTGCCGAGCACCGCGCCGGCCCAGGGCTCGAGCAGCTTGTTGGCGATGCCGAGCGACATGGCGCCGACGAGCGTGCCCCACAGATTGCCGACGCCGCCGAAGACGACGACGAGAAAACTGTCGATGATGTAGCTCTGGCCGAGGTTCGGGCTGACATTGTCGATCTGGCTCAGCGCCACGCCGGCGATGCCGGCGACGCCCGAGCCGAGGCCGAAGGTCAGCGCGTCGATGCGGTCGGTCTTGATGCCCATCGCCGCCGCCATGCGCCGGTTCTGCGTCACCGCCCGCACCTGCAGGCCGAGCGAGGTGTAGCGCAGCACGAGAAGCAGCACGGCGAAGACGGCGAGCGCGAACAGGACGATGGCGACGCGGTTGTAGGTGAGCGACAGGCCGCCGAGCTCGAAGGCGCCGCTCATCCATTGCGGCGTGCCGACCTCGCGATTGGTCGGGCCGAAGATGCTGCGCACCGTCTGCTGCAGGATCAGCGAGATGCCCCAGGTGGCGAGCAGCGTCTCGAGCGGCCGTCCGTAGAGGAAGCGGATCACGGTGCGCTCGATGGCGACCCCCATGGCGCCGGCGACGAGGAAGGCGAGCGGGATGGCGAACAGGAGCGAGGCGCCGAACAGATCCGGCGCATAGCCGCGGATGATCTCCTGCACGACGAAGGTCGTGTAGGCGCCGATCATCACCATCTCGCCATGCGCCATGTTGATGACGCCCATGACGCCGAAGGTGATGGCGAGGCCGAGCGCCGCCAGCAGCAGCACCGAGCCGAGCGAGATGCCGTAGGCGACGTTCTGCAGCGTGTTCCAGAGCGCCAGCTGGTACTCGATGTCCTCCACCGCCTCGGCCGCGGCGGCCTTCAGCGCCGGCGGCGCATCGGCCGGCAGCGAGCGCAGAAGGCCGACCGCCTCCTGGTTGCCGCGCGCGGCGATGGCGTCGATCGCCTTCAGCCGCTCCGCCTCGGGCGCGCTCGCGTCGGTGACGAGGATCGCCGCCCGGGCCGCCTCGAGTGCCGCCTTGGCGCGCGGATCGGTCTCGCGCGATAGGGCGGTCTCGACGGCCGGCAGCGCGGCCGCGTCGCGGGAGCGGAAGACGGCCTCGGCGGCCTGGATGCGCTGCGCGGGATCGGGCGCCATCAGCGTCACCGCGCCGAGCGCGGCCTCGACGACGCGGCGCAGCCGGTTGTTCAGGCGCACGGGCTTCAGCGTCGCCGGATCGGCCTCGGCGGTCGCGCCGCTCTTGGCCTCGCGCAGCGCGTCGGCGGCATCGCGGTAGAAGATCGCCTTGTCGTCGGGCCGATAGAGGAGCTTGCCGCCCGAGAGCGCGGTCAGCACGTCGGCGGCCGTCGGGTGGCCGGAACGGGCGAGCGCCTCGATGCCGGACTGGGTGTCGTTGAACTTGTCGGTCGAGAACTGGGCGAGTGCGTCGTCCACCGGATCGGCCCGCACGCTGCCGGCGCCGCCGGCGAGCAGGGCGAGCGCCAGCAGGGCGGCTCGGAAGAGCACCAGCATGCGGGCGATCTCTCTTTTGTTCTTGGAGGGGCGGGCGACCCCGAAGGACCGCCCGCCCGGCTGCGTCACAGGCCTTGGAAGGGGCCCCCGATCAGCTGCTGCCGCCGCACTTGCCGGTCGTGGTGTTGAAATTGCCGCACTTCTTGTCGACCCAGTCGGCCTCGAGATCCTTGGAGCCCTCGAGGTGATCGGACCAGGCATCGCCCGGAACGAGCGACTCGGTCTTCCAGACGACGTCGAACTGGCCGTCCTTGTCGACCTCGCCGATGAATACCGGCTTGGTGATGTGGTGGTTCGGGAGCATCTTGGAGATGCCGCCGGTGAGGTTCGGCACCTCGATGCCGACGATCGCGTCGATGACCTTGTCCGGGTCGGTGGTGCCGGCCTTCTCGACCGCCTTCACCCACATCTGGAAGCCGATGACGGTGGCCTCCATCGGGTCGTTGGTGACCCGCTTGTCGTTCTTGGTGAACGCCTGCCACTTCTTGATGAACTCGGCGTTCTTCGGATCGTCGATGCTCTGGAAGTAGTTCCAGGCGGCGAGATGGCCGACGAGCGGCGCGGTGTCGATGCCGGCCAGCTCCTCTTCGCCGACCGAGAAGGCGACGACCGGGATGTCGGTCGCCTTGATGCCCTGGTTGCCGAGCTCCTTGTAGAAGGGCACGTTGGCGTCGCCGTTGATGGTCGAGACAACCGCTGTCTTCTTGCCCGCTGAACCGAATTTCTTGATGTCGGCGACGATCGTCTGCCAGTCGGAGTGTCCGAACGGCGTGTAGGAGATCATGATATCTTCCGCGGCGACGCCCTTCGACTTCAGGTACGCCTCGAGGATCTTGTTGGTCGTGCGCGGATAGACGTAGTCGGTGCCGGCCAGCACCCAGCGCTTCACGCCCTCGTCGTTCATCAGGTAGTCGACGGCCGGGATCGCCTGCTGGTTCGGCGCGGCGCCGGTGTAGAAGACGTTCTTCTCGCTCTCCTCGCCCTCGTACTGCACCGGGTAGAAGAGCAGCGAGTTCAGCTCCTTGAAGACCGGCAGCACGGACTTGCGCGACACCGAGGTCCAGCAGCCGAAGACGACGGCCACCTTGTCCTTGGTGATCAGCTCGCGCGCCTTCTCGGCGAACAGCGGCCAGTTGGAGGCCGGGTCGACGACCACCGCCTCGAGCTTCTTGCCGAGCACGCCGCCCTTGGCGTTCTGCTCCTGGATCATGAACAGGACGGTGTCCTTGAGCGTCGTCTCGCTGATCGCCATCGTGCCCGACAGCGAGTGCAGCACGCCGACCTTGATCGTGTCCTGCGCCGAGGCGGTGCCGCCGGCGAGGGCCGCGGCGGCCCCGAACGCCGCCGCCGTAGCGACCCTTGCGAATAGTCCCTTCATCGAGTTCTCCCTCTCGGATCGGGCTGTCGCGCAGCCTTCGCGAAGGGCTCGCAAGGAGAGTGCCAGCCTGCCGGCGCATTGATTCGCCGACGAATTCATCGTCGCGCGCGGCAAGCGTGGCGCCGGGCTGCCTAGAGAAGCGGCAAGATGGGGTGTTTGCTTAGTTCTTAGGCGCCGATCACGCGCGCGTGTTGATCGCGGCGGAGGCAGACGGGGTGCACAACCCTTCCCTCTCCCCTCGTGGGGGGGGGGGGGCCCGGGGCGGCGGGCCGCGCGGGGG
>JAEZCD010000373.1 GCA_023430145.1 Pseudomonadota bacterium | reverse complement strand
CGGGATGCGCTTCGACAGGCGAAAGCGGCCGCTGCGCAGGCCCGGGACGCGGCGCGCCAGGGCCCGCTCGGCCTTCAAGACGAGGTTGCCGTCCTCCGGCCCGGCGGCGGCCGAGAACGGCCCCTCGGTCTCGACGCCGGCGCTCGCGCCCGGCTCGAGCGTCAGATGGTCGGCGACGCCCGAGAAGGCGACGAGGCTTTCCAGCGCATGGAAGCCGTCGAGGCGCCGCCCGAGCACGTGCAGGCTGAGATTGATCTTCGCCGGCGCCCGCTCGGCGAGCGCCGTCGGCGGCGCGATGGCGGGCTGGCGGTCTGCGCGGCTGTCGTGCCGGGTCGCTCGGAGGTGCTGCATCGAGCCGGTTTCGCGCCCCACGGACGGCTGACGGCTCACCGCGCCGGACGCCTCGCTGATCGGGACCGGGCACCTCGGAAGGGCGCCCGGTTTGGAGCGGCTCTATATCGGCGATCAGCCCAGAGCGAAAGAGGCGGCGAGGCCGTGGCCGCTGGCCGGGGTTCCCTCCACCGAGGCGTCGCGCCGGATCGGCCGCTCGCTGCGGTCGGTCACGGGGCGCCGGAGCCGCGGCATGATCTCCTTGCCGGGATTGAAATAGCCGAGGTCGCGGAACAGCGGATGCGCGGCAGCCGCTGCCTGGAAGCCGAAATTGCCGAGGGCGATCACGAGGAGCGCGACGCGAAGGAGAAACATGGCTGCGATTCCCGTCGAAAGAGCTGCTGTTGGCGGGACCATGACGGGCGCGGCCTGAACCGCTCCGGAGCGCGACGTTCAAGCTCGGTTCACCGTGGGAGCGCGGCGTCCTCGTGCGTGGGGCCGCGTGAGGACCTCCCCGTCATTGCGAGGAGCGCAGCGACGAAGCAATCCAGGCTTTGCGGCGCTGCAAGAGAAGTCTGGATTGCTTCGCTGCGCTCGCAATGACGAGGAACTACGCTCGCAATGACGGGAGCTTCCCTTCGATGACGAGGGTCCCCGCCCACCCCGTTAACGGCGGCGAAAGGTTAAGCCTCGATAAGGGAGATCGAGTGCTTTTGCGGCAACAGCCGTCGCGGGGGAGTAGCGTTGAGGAAGCGATCGCGGCAGAGCCTCGCCACCGTCTCGCTGACCGGCGTCGCCCTCGTGCTCTCGACCGCGAGCATCGCTCGCCAGGACGCCGGCGGCGTGTTCTCCACCCGGGCCCAGGCGAGCTGGCGCCTCCACCTCGCCGCCCTGCCCGCCTCCGGCCCCCTCGAGGACGACCTCACTTTGTCGCGTGCCGCGGGCGCGCCGGGCGATCCGTTCGGCGGCGGCTTCGTGCTCGCCGAATTGCCGCCCGACACGCCGGAGCCCGCCGAGGCCGAGGAGCGGCCGCCCTTCATGGACCGCACGCTGCGCGGCGATCGCCTCGCGCCGCCGGTCCAAGGGCACGACGCCACCACCGACCATGCGCATGCCGAATCCTCCCCGGCGGTGGCCGCGCAGGGCTCGACCGGCGCCGATCCGCGGCACGGCTCGACGCCCGCCTACCCCGTGCTCGCCACCGCGACCCCGACCTTCGGCGAGGCGCCGGTGGCGGTCGCCGCGCTACCGGTCCTGACGCCGGCCGAGAGGTTCGCGCTGCAGGTGCGTTTCACGCCCGCCGGCGAGCCCGGCGCCGGCGGCGTCACGCAGGCCGAGCGCGGCGCCGATGCCGCCGGCACACGGCTCGCGCACAGCCTCGTCATTCCGGAGGCCGAGCTCGGCAAGCAGCAGAAATGCCTCGCCGAGGCGATCTATTTCGAGGCGCGGGGCGAATCCGAGCGCGGCCAGTACGCGGTCGCCCAGGTGGTGATGAACCGTACGCGGACCGGCTTCTACCCGAGCACGATCTGCAAGGTCGTCTACCAGAACAAGCACCGCTACAACGCCTGCCAGTTCTCCTTCGCCTGCGACCGCTTCCCGGACCGCATCTACAACCGCGAGGCCTGGGCGCGCGCGCAGCGCATCGCCCGCGAGGTGACCGAGAACGGCGCCTGGCTCGACGACGTCGGCGGCGCCACGCACTACCACGCCAATTACGTCCGCCCCTATTGGCGCCGCGGCATGATCAAGGAAGCCACCATCGGCCGGCACATCTTCTACCGGGCGCGCTCCCTGCCGCATCTCGGCCCACCGGCGGCGATCTCGGCGGCGCGGCCGGACGGGAGCAGCGGCGAAGCCTCCTGAGGCCTCAGCGCTCGGGATGGGCGGCACGGGCGAGCCGGTCGGCGATCGCCTCGCCGAGGCCATGCGTGGGGATGGGCGCCACCGCGATCGTCGCGACGCCGGTCGCATCGAGACGCCGCAGGGCCGCGAACAGGTTCGCCGACGCCTCGGCGAGATCACCCGAAGCGCTGAGATTCTCGCGCGCCGCCGCAAGTTCCTGCCCTGGCACAGGCTCGGTCCCGAAGCCGAGCAAGCCCTCGCCCGGGAAAATCTCCGTCGCGCCGAGCCGCAGCCGTGCCCGCGGCGCGTAGTGGGATGCGAGGCGCCCGGGCGAGAGCGGCGCCGCCTCGGCGCTCCCCTCGGCGCCGGCCAGCGCAAAGCCGAGCGCGGCCTCGATCGCCTCGCGCGGCAGGCCGCCGGCGCGCAGCATCCGCACCTCGCCGCCGAGACAGGCGAGAATCGTCGATTCGAGGCCGAGCGGCGTCGGCCCGGCGTCGATGACGGCGTCGATGCGGCCGGAAAGATCGGCCAGCACATGCTCCGCCGTCGTGGCGCTGACATGCCCGGATCGGTTCGCGGAGGGCGCGACGAGCGGACGGCCGGCCGCCGCGATCAGCGCCTGCGCGACAGGGTGCGCCGGAACGCGGATAGCGACCGTCGGCAGGCCGGCACGGGCGAGATCCGAGACCGGGCACGGCTCGCAGGCGGGCACGACGAGCGTCAGCGGGCCGGGCCAGAAGCGGTCGGCGAGTTTGGCCGCAGCCCCTTCGAGGCGGCCGACACGACGCGCAGCGAGCACACTTTCGACATGCGCGATCAATGGGTTGAAGCGAGGTCTTGATTTCGCCTCGTAGATGGCGGCGACGGCGCGGCCATTGCCGGCATCGGCGCCGAGGCCGTAGACAGTCTCGGTCGGGAAGGCGACGAGCCCGCCCCGGGCGAGAATTCCGGCCGCCGCCGCGATTCCGCCGGCGTCCGGTGCGAGCACTTCGGTGCGCTCGGTGGCGCGGTCGTCCATCGTCGGCGGCTCCCCTGCGGCGCTTCGAAGCGGTGCACCGCGCCGACGCCTGTGCCGCCTGTGCTACAAGGCGGCCAGCCGATCAACCCGCGATCGCCGGTGAGGCCGTCCTTGAGCACCCTCTACATCACGCACCCGATCTTCGCCGAGCATCTCGTGCCGCCCGGCCATCCGGAGCGGCCCGACCGCATGCGTGCGCTGGCGGCAGCGCTCGAGACCGAGGCCTTCCAGGATCTCGTGCGCGAGCAGGCGCCGCTCGGCTCGCTCGACACGGTGCGGCTCGTGCATCCGCCGGAGTTCATCGACGAGATCGAGGCGGCGCGGCCCGACAGCGGCCTCGCAATGCTCGACGGCGACACCTACATGAGCCCGAAGACCTGGGATGCGGAGATGCACGCCGTCGGCGCGGTGACGCACGCGATCGACGAGGTGATGGCCGGAAAGGTGCAGAACGCCTTCTGCGGTCTACGGCCGCCGGGACACCATGTCGAGCCGGTGCGGGCGATGGGCTTCGGCATCTTCAACCAGGTCGCCGCCGGCGCGCGCTATGCGCAGCGCAAATACGGGGTCGAGCGGGTCGCCATCGTCGATTTCGACGTCCACCACGGCAACGGCACGCAGGCGATCTTCTACAGCGACCCGACGGTGCTCTACGCATCGACCCACCAGATGCCCCTCTATCCGGGCACGGGAGCCGCGCGCGAGACCGGCGTCGGCAACATCTTCAACGCCCCGCTCTCGCCCGGCTGGGGCGGCAAGGAGTTCCGGCAGGCCGTGGAGACGGTCTGGCTGCCGGCGCTGGAAGCCTTCCATCCCGACCTGATCCTCGTCTCCGCCGGTTTCGACGCGCACGAGCGCGATCCGCTCGGCGGCCTGAACCTCGTCGCCGGCGACTTCGCCTGGGTGACGCGCAAGGTGATGGAGGTCGCCGACCGCCATGCCGGCGGCCGCGTCGTCTCGGCGCTCGAGGGCGGCTACGATCTGAAAGGCCTCGCCGACTCGGCGGCGGCCCATGTCGATGCGCTGATGCACGGATGATGTCTCGCAAACTCGCAGCCGACGGAGGCACGCCCTTGCCCGAGCCGACAAACGACATCGCCGGCCTCAGCTTCGAGAAGGCGCTGGCCGAGCTCGAGGCGATCGTCGCCAAGCTCGAGCAGGGGAATACGCCGCTCGAGGAATCGATCGCCGCCTATGAGCGCGGCGAGGCACTGAAGCGTCATTGCGATGCGCTATTGAGGAAGGCGGAAGCCCGCGTCGAGCGGATCACACAGGCGCCTGACGGCTCGCCGCAGGGAGTCGTCCCGCTCGGCGACGCGTAAAGGCCAGGGTTCGGGCGGACGGAGCCGAGGCATGCTGACGGCCTATGTCGCCCGGGGAGACAAGCTCGCCCGCATCGAGATCGCCGACGGCGAGCCGCTGCCGGGCGACACTGTCTGGGTCGACCTCCTGCGGCCCGAGGGCGGCGAGGACGTCCGCGTCGAGGCCTTGATCGGCGCCTCGGTGCCGACCCGCGAGGAGATGCAGGAGATCGAGGCGTCGAGCCGCCTCTACGCCGAGAACGGCGCCCGCTACATGACGGCGACGGTGCTGTACGGCTTCGACCGCGACCTGCCGCGGCTGACGCCGGTCACCTTCATCCTGCGCGGCAAGACCCTCGTCACCGTCCGCTACGAGGAGCCGAAGCCGTTCGAGATGTTCGCCGCCCGCGTCGTCCGGGAAAGTCACGACGGCGCCTGCACGGCCGACGCGGTGTTCGCCGAGCTCCTGGAGGCGATCGTCGACCGGATCGCCGACGTGCTCGAGCGCGTCAGCGCCGAGATCGACATCGTCTCCGGCAACATCTTCTCCGAATATCCGGGCGGCCGGACGCCGCAGCGGCGCTACCAGGAGGTGATGCGGCGGCTCGGCCAGAAGGGGGACCTGCTCTCCAAGGCCCGCGAGAGCCTGGCGACGCTCGGCCGGCTGATCCAGTTCTGCGGCACCGAGCGCGTCGGCACCGGCCTCGGCGCCGAGACGCGCGAGGATCTGCGGCTGATCGCCGGCGACGTGCAGTCCCTGTCCGACCACGCCAACTTCCTGATGAACAAGGTCATCTTCCTTCTCGATTCGACCGTCGGCCTCGTCTCCATCCAGCAGAACGAGATCATCAAGATCTTCTCGGTGGTGGCGGTGATCTTCCTGCCGCCGACCCTGGTCGCCTCGATCTACGGCATGAACTACGAGTACATGCCGGAGCTGCAGTGGAAGTACGGCTACTTCTTCGCACTCGGGCTGATGCTCGTGTCGGCGATTCTTCCTTACGCGTTCTTCAAGTGGAAGCGGTGGTTTTGAGGCGCACCAACGCCGCCCGTCATTGCGAGCGCAGCGAAGCAATCCAGCTTTTCTTTCCAGCGCCCGAAAGCTGGATTGCTTCGTCGCTGACGCTCCTCGCAATGACGGCTGCGATGCCCGTCGCGCTCCGCAGCGCCATCACACCCCATGGCACAGCCCGGCTTTAGCCTCTATCTTCCGCGCACGTAACGAACGCGCCGCCGCGCGCGATTCGCCTCCCTCCTCCAACTTCGATCCGACATGGCCACACTCCCGAAGATCAGCTTCGTCAAAGCGGCCCCGCCGCGTTCCGGCACCGCAGTCGTCTTCGCCGACGGCGAGCTCCGCCTCGGCCCGGTCGCGGCCGAGCTCCTGGCCCCGCTCGGAGACGGCTTCGGCAAGGCCGCCAAGATCCAGAAATTCACCGGCAAGGCGCGCAAGACCCTGGATCTCGTGCTGCCCGCCGGCACCGGGCTCGACCGCGTGCTCGTCGTCGGCACCGGCAGCGCGCCCGGGGAGGCGCACGAGGGCGATCTCATCCGCCTCGGCGCCGTGATCGCCGGCAAGCTCGCCGGCGGCGAGGGTACGGTGACGGTGCTGGCCGAGGATCCGAACGGCAGCCTCGGTGCGGAGGCGGCCGCCGACCTCGCGCTCGGCATCGCGCTGCGCAGCTACAAGTTCGATCGCTACAAGACGAAGAAGAAGCCCGACGAGCCCGAGGGTGGGCCGGCGCGGATCGACATCGCCGTCGCCGATCCGGCCGCCGCCAAGCGGGCCTGGCGCGCCAAGGAGGCGATCGCCGAGGGCGTCATGCTCGCCCGCGACCTCGTCAACGAGCCGCCGAACACGCTTTCGCCTGAAGCCTTCGCCGAGAGGGCACGCGAACTGAAGAAGGTCGGCATCGAGGTCGAGGTGCTGAACGAGGCCGCCCTGCGCCGCATCGGCATGCGGGCCCTCCTCGGCGTCGGCCAGGGATCGTCGCGCGAGAGCCGCGTCGCCGTCATGCGCTGGAACGGCGCCCGCAACGCGAAGGCGGCGCCAGCGGCGATCGTCGGCAAGGGCGTCGTCTTCGATTCCGGCGGCATCTCCATCAAGCCCTCCGGCGGCATGGAGGACATGAAGGGCGACATGGCCGGCGCCGCCTGCGTCGTCGGCCTGATGCACGCGCTGGCGGCGCGCAAAGCCCGCGTCAACGCGGTCGGCATCATCGGCCTCGTCGAGAACATGCCGGACGGCAAGGCGCAGCGGCCCGGCGACATCGTCACCACCCTGTCGGGGCAGACGATCGAGATCATCAACACCGACGCCGAAGGCCGCCTCGTGCTGGCGGACCTGCTCTGGTACGTCAACGACAGGTACAAGCCGAAGGCGATCGTCGATCTCGCCACGCTGACCGGCGCCATCATGGTGGCGCTCGGCCAGGAGCATGCGGGCCTGTTCAGCAACGACGACGCGCTCGCCGCCGAGCTGACCAAGGCCGGGCTCGAGACAGGCGAGCGGGTGTGGCGCATGCCGCTCGGGCCGGAATACGATAAGATGATCGATTCCAAGTTCGCCGACATGAAGAACACCGGCGGCCGGCACGGCGGCTCGATCACCGCCGCGCAGCTGCTGCAGCGCTTCGTCGGCAAGACGCCCTGGGCGCATCTCGACATCGCCGGCACCGCGATGGGGTCGCCGCAGACCGATCTCAACCGCAGCTGGGGCTCCGGCTGGGGCGTCCGCCTGCTCGACCGATGGATCGCCGACACCTTCGAGAGCGCCCCCGAGGCGCCCGCCGCGGAAGCGGCGCGGCCGAAGCGCAAGGCGCGCAGCAAGAGCGCGGAGGAAACATCGGTGCCGCAGAAGGAGCTGCTGCCGCCGGAGCCGGAGGCGGCGAAGCCCGCCTCCCCGCGCCGCCGCGCGCGACGAATCGAGGGGTAGCCCGGAAGGCGCCTCGCCATTGCGGGCCCGGCACGCCAAAAGGCCCGCCGGGCGCGCTCGCAATGACGACGATCACGCCGTCGCGGCCGTCGATGCTCCCACCGGCTGCCGCGCGTTCAGCGTCTCGAGGAAGCGCACCGGCGCGCCGGCGCGCCGCGTGACGATCTCGCCGTCCCACATCACCACGGTGCCGCGGATCACCGTGCCGATCGGCCAGCCCTGCGCCTCCATCCCGTGATAGGGCGTCCAGCCGGCGCGCGAGGCGATCCAGCGATTGTGGATGATCTCACGCCGCCGGAGGTCGACGACGGTGAAGTCGGCATCGTAGCCGACCGCGATGCGGCCCTTGTTGGCGATGCCGTAGATGCGCGCCGGCCCGGCGCTGGTCAGATCGACGAAGCGCGACAGCGTCAGCCGGCCGCGAGCGACCTCCGTCAGCGCCACCGGCACCAGCGTCTGCACGCCCGGCATGCCCGACGGCGAGGCCGGATAGGGCTGCTGCTTCTCGTCGCGCGTATGCGGCGCATGGTCGGAGCCGAGCACGTCGACGATGCCCTGGCGGACGCCCCACCAGACCCCCTCGACATGCACGCGCGCCCGGATCGGCGGGTTCATCTGCGCATAGGTGCCGAGCCGCGGATAGGCTTCCTCGGCGGCGAGCGTGAGGTGGTGCGGCGTCGCCTCGACGGTGGCGACGTCCTTGTGGTCGACGAGGTAGCGCATCTCGCCCGAGGTCGACACGTGCAGGATGTGCACCCGCGCGCCCTTGGCGCGGGCGAGGCGGATGACGCGGCGGGTGGCGATCAGCGCGGCTTCCGCGTCGCGCCAGACGGCATGGCTCTTCGGATCGTCCTCGACGCGCAGATCCTTGCGCTCGTTCAGCCGCGCCTCGTCCTCGCAATGCAGCGCACAGCGGCGGCGGATCACCTCGAAGATGCGGCCGAGGGCGGCCTCGTCGTCGACGAGCAGCGAGCCGGTCGAGGAGCCGACGAAGATCTTCACGCCGGCGCAGCCGGCGAGGCGCTCGAGCTCGGGCAGCTCGTCGATATTGCCGCGCGTGCCGCCGATGAAGAAGGCATGGTCGCAATGCATGCGGCCCTTGGCGCGGGCGAGCTTGTCGGCGAGCGCCTTCTCGGTCGTCGTCGGCGGATCGGTGTTCGGCATCTCGAACACCGCCGTGACGCCACCGAGGACGGCGGCGCGCGAGCCCGTCTCGAGATCCTCCTTGTGCATGCCGCCGGGCTCGCGGAAATGGACCTGGGTGTCGATCACGCCCGGCAGGATGTGCAGCCCGGTGCAGTCGATCACCTTGCCGCCCTGCACCGGCGCGATGGCGCCGATGGCGGCGATGCGCTGCCCGCGCACGCCGACGTCGCGCACGGCGGCGCCGTCGGGCGTCACCACGGTGCCACCGCGGAAAACGATGTCGTAGGTCTCCGCCATGCCCCGCTCAGCCCCCCGCGCGACCTTGAGGCCGCGCTCCGGTGGGCGTACCTTCGGGGCGAGCCCGAAGCAAGAAATCGTTCGTAACGTTCATGCCATCCGCCCTTCTCGCCGACCGCGGCGTGCTCGCCGTGCACGGCCCCGACGCCGCCACCCTGCTCGCCGGCGTGGTGACCAGCGCCGTCGAGAGCCTGCCACCCGGCACGGCGCGCTTCGCCGCCCTGCTGACACCGCAAGGCAAGATCCTCGCCGACTTCCTAACCATCGCGACCGCCGACGGGTTTCTTCTCGACGTCGCCGAGGACCGGCTGGAGACGCTGGCGGCGGCGCTGAAGCGCTACCGGCTGCGCGCCAAGGTCTCGATCGACGACCGCTCGGCCGACCTTCGGGTGCTCGCCGTGTGGGGCGACGGCCTCGCGCCGCCCGAAGCGGTGGCCGATCCGCGCCTGCTCGGCATGGGCGCGCGCGCCTATCTCGCGCCCGCCGCTGCCGAGGCACGCGCCGACACGGACGCCGCGATCTATCATTCGGGCCGCATCGATCTCGGCCTGCCCGAGGGCGGCAAGGATTATCGCTGGGGCGAGACATTCCCGCACGAGGCCGACCTCGACCTGCTCGGCGGCGTCGACTTCGACAAGGGGTGCTATGTCGGCCAGGAGGTGGTGAGCCGCATGCAGCATCGCGGCACCGCGCGGCGCCGCGTCGTCCCGGTCAAGATCGAGGGCGAGGCGCCGGAGCCGTTCACGGAGGTCACGGTGGGCGAGCGGACGATCGGCAGCATGGGCTCCTCGGCCGAGGGCCGCGGCCTCGCGCTGCTGCGGCTCGACCGGGTCGCCGAGGCCGCCGAAGCCGGGCAGCCGATCGCCTGTGGCGGCGCGACGCTCGCCGTCGTGCAGCCGAGCTGGGCGCCCTTCGCGATCGCCGGCGCGGTGCCGGCTTGAGCGAGCATCTCGATGGGCGCTGCCGCTGCCACTGGTGCGGCACCGACCCGCTCTACGTCGCCTATCACGACGAGGAATGGGGCGTGCCCGAATATGAAGACCGGGCGCTCTACGAGAAGCTGATGCTCGACGGTTTTCAGGCCGGGCTCGCCTGGATCACGATTCTTCGCAAGCGCGAGGCGTTCCGGAAGGCTTTTCGCGGCTTTCAGCCGGAGAAGATCGCCGGCTTCGGTGAGAAGGACGTCGAGCGGCTGATGGGCGATGCGGGCATTGTCCGCAGCCGGGCGAAAATCGAAGGCGCGATCAAGTCGGCAAGATCCTATCTCGCGATGCAGGAGGCCGGGACGAGCTTTTCCGACTTCCTGTGGGGCTTCACCGGCGGCGCGCCGATCGACAACCGCCTCGCCGGCCGGCACGCGATCCAGGCCAAGACCGAGCTGTCCGAGAAGGTGTCGAAGGAGCTGAAGCGGCGCGGCTTCACCTTCTGCGGCCCGGTGATCACCTACGCCTTCATGCAGGCCGTCGGCATGGTGAACGACCATTATGTGAGCTGCTTCCGGCATGCGGAGGTGGGCCGGCTGGCGCGCTGAGCCGTCGCCGGCCGGGCGCGCTGGCCCTGCGGCCGCGCCGCCATTAGCCTGCGGCCCGCGCCGGCAGAGCCCGCCCGGCGCGCGGAGCGGGGTGCGGGCGATCTTCCCGGATGGCGGCAGGATGCCGAAGACCTTCATTTTGGGCGTCGGCGCGCAGCGCTGCGGCACGACGTGGCTGCACCGGCACCTGCAGGAGCATCCGAGCGTCGATCTCGGCTTCAGGAAGGAGTACCACGTCTTCGACGCCCTCCATCTCGACGACGAGGGCATCCGCCGGGTGTTCCTGCAGGGCCGCATCAACGCCGTCGTCGGCAAGCCGGCGCGGGAGGTGACGAAGGCCGACCTCGCCCTCCTCCGCTTCCTCGGCGATACCGAGCTCTATTTCGACTATTTCGCAGAGCTCCTGGCGGCGCGGCCGCACCTTCTGGCGACCGGCGACATCACGCCCTCCTATTCGGCCCTGCCGCCGGCCGTGCTGTCGAGCATCCGGGCCGGCGTCCTCAAGCGCGGCCTCGCCATCCGCGCCGTGTTCCTCATGCGCGACCCGGTCGAACGCTGCATGTCGGCCGTCCGGCTCAGCTTCCGGCGATCCGGCGCGACCTGGACGGCGGAGGACGAGCAGCGGGCGCTGCGCGCCAACTACGACGCCCCCTTTCAGCGCCTGCGCACACGCTACGACCTGACGATCGCCAATCTCGAGGCCGCGTTCGCGGACGACGAGATCGCCCTCTTCTTCTACGAGGAGCTCTTCACCCCGGCGGCGATGGAGCGGCTGCACCGCCACCTGTCGCTCGACCCGGTCCCGGCCGCGTTCGACCGGGCCGCCAACGCCTCGGGCACGCGGCACGCGATCGAGGACGGCCTGCGGCAGGAGGTGTTCCTCGCCTATGCCGACGTCTACCGCTTCGTCGCGGCGCGCTTCGGCGAGGCGCGCGTCGCCGCCCTCTGGGACAGCTTCCGGCGCTTCGGGCACCTGCTCTGATAAGCGGGCGGAAGGCTTATCAACAACTTGGCCTTGACACCTCCGTTCTATTTTTGTTCCCATAGCGCCGTGCAGCCGGAGCCGATGATGGACCAGTCGCTCTTGTCGTTCGTCGGCGAAGGCCGGTTCGGGACCATACTCGCCGATCCGCCCTGGCAGTTCACCAACCGCACCCGCAAGGTGGCACCGGAGCATCGCCGGCTGCATCGCTACGGCACAATGACGAATCAGGAGATCTTCGAGCTTCCCGTCGCGCAGATCGCGGCCGATCGCTCGCACCTTTATCTTTGGGTGCCGAATGCGCTTCTGCGCGAAGGCCTCGAGACGATGGAGCGCTGGGGTTTCACCTACAAGACCCATATCGTCTGGTACAAGGTGAGGAAGGATGGCGGGCCGGACCGGCGCGGCGTCGGCTTCTACTCCCGCAACGTCACCGAGGTGCTGCTGTTCGGCGTCCGCGGCGAGAATGTCCGCACGCGCGAGGCCGGACGCAGGCTGCCGAACGTCATCGTCAGCCAGAAAGGCTCTCACAGCATGAAGCCGGACGAGCAGTTCTCCATCATCGAGGACTGTTCCTGGGGCCCGTTCATCGAGCTGTTCGCGCGGCGCGAGCGTGCCGGCTGGTTCCAGTGGGGGAACGAGCTGACCTCGCGGCCGGAGCGGGAGGCGCATCCCCATCTGAAGCGTGTCGCATGATCACCTGTGCCCCCGCGATCCGATTGGTGATCTTCGAGGGCGCGCCGGCTACGTGACCGCCCGCCGCCCGGAGCCGCCGCCCCGCGCGTGGCAGCGCATGCTGTCCGGCCGCCGGCTCGATCTCCTGAACCCCTCCCCGCTCGACATCGAGATCGAGGATATCGCCCACGGCCTGGCGCGCGTTCCCCGCTGGAACGGGCAGACCGTCGGGCCGACCATCTTCTCGGTCGCCCAGCACTCGGTGATCGTCGAGGCCATCTCCCGCGCCTTCAAGCGCGACCTGTCGGACCGCTGGCGGCTCACGATCCTGCTGCACGACGCGCCCGAATACGTCATCGGCGACGTCATCAGCCCGTTCAAGGCGGTGCTCGGCGAGTCCTACAAGGCGGTCGAGCGGCGCCTGCTCGCCGCCGTCCACCTCCGCTTCGGCCTGCCGGCCGAGCCGCCGGCCGAGCTCACCGCCCTCCTCAAGCGCGCCGACCGCGCCGCGGCCTTCCTCGAGGCGACGCGGCTCGCCGGCTTCGATGTGGCCGAGGCGACAAGATTCTTCGGCCGGCCGCGCAACCTGCCCGAAAGCCTCGACCTCGAGCCCTGGGCGGCCGAGCTCGCCGAGGAGCGCTTCCTCGCCCGCTTCCGCAGCCTCGAGCCGGCGCCGACTTGAGCCTTTCGCGCCGAGGCGTCAGACTCCGCCGCATGATCATCGTCTGCCCCCTCTCCTGTCTCGCCGACACCGTCGCCGAGCACAGAGCCCGCCACGTCGTCACCCTGCTCGCCTCGGGTGCGCCGGCGACGCCGCCGGGCATCGAGCCCGGCAACCACCTCGTCGTCGACGTCGACGACATCTGCGATCCGCTCGACGGCTATTGCGCCCCCGATGCGCGGCACATCGAGGCGCTGCTCGCGTTCGGCGAGCGCTGGGACCGCAGCTCGCCGCTCGTGATCCATTGCTGGGCCGGCATCAGCCGCTCGACCGCGGCGGCCTTCGCCACCGCCTGCGCGCGAGCGCCGCGCCGCGACGAGGAGGAGATCGCCTGGGCGATCCGCCGCGCCTCGCCGACCGCGATGCCGAACGCCCGCATCGTCGCCCTCGCCGATGCCCTGCTCGGCCGCGGCGGGCGGATGTCGCGCGCCATCGACATGATCGGCCCGGGCCGGCCCGCCTTCGAGGGGCTTCCCTTCCGCCTCGCCGTGGACGGATGACGGAGCCGCGGGCGGTCGAGATCGGCCTCACCACCGCGATCGTCGCGGTGGAGGACGACACGCCGAAGATTCTCGTCGCCGGCAGCGGCGAGGAGGCCGGACTGCCCTCGGGCCCCTTCAGCCCGCTCCGCCACCGCACCTTCGAGATCGGCCTGCGCGACTGGGTCGCCGAGCAGACCGCGCTCGACGTCGGCCATGTCGAGCAGCTCTACACGTTCGGCGACCGCGGCCGGCATGCCGAGCCGGGCGATGTCGGCCCGCACGTGGTCTCGATCGGCTACCTCGCGCTGACGCGCGTGCCCGAGGACGACAGCGGCCCGGCCGAGGCCGGCGCCGCCTTCCGCCCCTGGTACGGCTTCTTCCCCTGGGAGGACTGGCGCGGCGGCCGGCCGGAGCTGCTCGACAGAATCATCCTGCCGCTCGTCGAGGCCTCGGCCGGCGCCGATCCGGACGCGACCCCGCTCGGCCGCGCGCTGCCGCGCCTCGCCCGTGCGCGGCTCGCCTTCGGCC
>JAEZCD010000319.1 GCA_023430145.1 Pseudomonadota bacterium | reverse complement strand
GCGCTGCGGCAGGCGCCGGAGCCGCCGGAGGGTGCCGCGGCCCCGCTGAAAGCACTCTGGCACGCCGCGCGCGGCGAGTGGGATGCCGCACACCGCCTCGTCCAGGACGAGGCCGGCCGCGACGCCGCCTGGGTGCACGCGCACCTGCACCGGATCGAGGGCGATCCGGGAAACGCCCGCTACTGGTATGCCCGGGCCGGCCGGCCGCCTTCGGAGGACCCGCTCGAGCAGGAGTGGGACAAGATCGCGCTCGAGCTCCTCGACCGGCCGATGTCCTGACCGGGGCGATGCTCGAGATCGCCAATACCCGCCTGTCCGACCTGCTCGCCGCCACCGAGCCGTTCTCCGTGCATGCCCGCGATGGCGCCGCGCGTTCGGCCACGCTGCGGCTCGGCCGCGGCGAGGTCCGGACGCCGGCCTTCATGCCGGTCGGCACCGCCGGCACCGTCAAGGCCATGTATGCCGACCAGGTGCGGGCGACCGGCGCCGACATCGTGCTGGGCAACACCTACCATCTGATGCTGCGGCCGGGCGCCGAGCGTGTCGCCGCCCTCGGCGGGCTGCACACGATGATGCGCTGGCCGCACCCGATCCTCACCGATTCCGGCGGCTTCCAGGTCATGTCGCTGGCGAGCTTGCGGAAACTCGACCGCGACGGCGTCACCTTCCGCTCGCACATCGACGGCTCCGAGCATCGGCTGACGCCGGAGCGCTCGGTCGAGATCCAGCGCCTGCTCGGCGCCGACGTCACCATGCAGCTCGACGAATGCATCCGCCTGCCGGCCGAGCGGGCCGAGGTGGAGCGCGCCATGCGCCTGTCGCTCGACTGGGCCGAGCGGTCGCGAAAAGCCTTCGGCGAGCCGCCCGGGCGGGCGATCTTCGGCATCGTCCAGGGCGGCACCGACGAGGGGCTGCGGCGCCTGTCGGCCGAAGCCCTCGTCGGCATCGGCTTCCACGGCTACGCGCTCGGCGGCCTCGCCGTCGGCGAGCCGCAGCACGAGATGCTGGCGACCATCGAGGCGACGGTGCCGTTCCTGCCCGAGGAGAAGCCGCGCTACCTGATGGGCGTCGGCACGCCGGACGATATTTTGCAGTCCATCGCCCGTGGCATCGACATGTTCGACTGCGTGATGCCGACCAGAGCCGGCCGGCACGGCCTCGCCTATACCCGCTTCGGCCGCATCAACCTCAAGAACGCCGCGCACGCCGACGATCCGGCGCCGCTCGATCCCGAAAGCGCATGCCCGGCGGCCCGCGACTATTCGCGCGCCTATCTCCACCACCTCGTCAAGGCGGGCGAGATTTTGGGCATGATGCTGCTGACCTGGAACAATCTCGACTATTACCAGCGCCTCGTGGAAGGCGCCCGCGCCGCCATCGCGGAGGGAAGGCTCGCCGACTACATCGCCGCGACCAGCGCGGGCTGGGAAGGGAGCGTCGCGGCGTGACCTTCGGCAGCTTCGTCGCGATCTACTTCGTCATCTGGTGGATCGCGCTGTTCGCCGTGTTGCCCTGGGGCATCCGCAGCCAGGCGGAGGAAGGCGAGGTTGTGCCGGGCACCGATCCCGGCGCGCCGAAGCGGCCGCGATTCCTGTTCGTCGTGCTGGTCACCACTGCGCTGTCGGCAATCGTGTTCGCGATCTTCTACGGCATCATCAGCCAGGAATGGATCGGCCTCGAGGATCTCGACTTCCTGCCAGGGGCGCGGCGCTGAGGCTCAGCCCTCGCCGGTGAGCTGCATGATGCGGCGCCGCAACGCCGATCGCTCGGCCTCGAGCGCCTTGATGCGGCGCTCGGCCTCCGGCGATCGCGAAGCCTCGCCGGCCGGGGGATCGACGAAGGCGACGCCGACCTCCCGCGCATTGCGCCAGGCGATGCGGCAGCGATGCGTCTCGCCCTTGTGGTGGATGACGAGGTCGAACGCGTCCGGCACCGGCACGGCGGCGCCGAAGGCGAGCCGCGCGCCGGCCTTCGAGATGTTGCGGACCGTGCAATCGATGGTCGAGGCGCGGTTGTGGAAGACGACGCGCGCGCCGAGCAGGCTCTTCGACCGATCGGCCTTGCGCCGTTCGTCCATGGGCAGCTCCTCGAACGGGCTCGCAATAGCACGGCGATTCTTAAGCCCGGGTGTCGCCTCCGCCGCCGCCGGTCGTCCTCTGACGATAGCGCCTCCGCTCGTCATCCTGCGCGAAAGCGCAGGATCCATCTTCTCTATGCTCGAGCGGCCAATCCGAAAATGGATCCTGCGGTCGAGCCGCAGGATGACGCGGAGCAGGCGGCGGCGCGTGAATGGAAACCCGCCGCGCGAACGCGGCTCAGCCGAGCTCCACCACCCGCCCCTCGCGCAGCGTCACGCGGCGGTCCATGCGGCCGGCGAGGTCGAGATTGTGGGTGGCGATGAGCGCCGCGAGGCCGGAGGCGCGGACGAGCGCGGTCAGCGTCGCGAAGACGTGGTCGGCGGTCTCCGGGTCGAGATTTCCGGTCGGCTCGTCGGCGAGCAGGAGCCGCGGCGCATTGGCAACCGCGCGGGCGAGGGCGACGCGCTGCTGCGCGCCGCCGGAAAGCTCGGCCGGCCGGTGGCCGAGGCGCTGGCCGATGCCGAGATAGACCAGAAGCTCGGTCGCGCGCTTCTTCGCCTCGGCCTTGGACAGGCCGCGGATCATCTGCGGCAGCATGACGTTCTCGATCGCCGAGAACTCGGGCAGCAGATGATGCATCTGGTAGACGAAGCCGATGTCGGTACGCCGCAGCGCCGTCTTGTCGGCGTCGCTCATCGTCGAGGTCGGCTTGCCGTTGACGATCACCTCGCCCGAATCGGGCGGCTCGAGCAGGCCGGCGATCTGCAGGAGCGTCGACTTGCCGGTGCCGGAGGGGGCGATCAGCGCCACCGACTGGCCGGCCTCGATCGACAGCTGCGCGCCGCGCAGCACCTCGAGCAGGCGGTCGCCCTGGCGGTAGCTGCGGGTGACGCCCTCGAGCATCAGCGGCGGGGTCTGCATCGGCTCTACTCGTAGCGCAGCGCCTCGACCGGATCGAGCCGCGCCGCCCGCCAGGCGGGATAGAGGGTGGCGAGGAACGACAGGACGAGCGCCATGACGAGCACCGACATCGTCTCGACCGGGTTCATCTCCGCCGGCATCTTCGACAGGAAATAGACCTCCGGGCTGAACAGAGGCGTGCCCGTCAGGCGGGCGAGGCCCTGCCGGATCGACTCGATGTTCCAGCAGACGGCGACGCCGAGCATGAGGCCGACGAAGGTGCCGACGAAGCCGATCGAGGCGCCGGTGATGAGGAAGACGCGCATGATGGCGCCCCGCGTGGCCCCCATCGTGCGCAGGATGGCGATGTCGCGCCCCTTGTCCTTCACCAGCATGATGAGGCCGGAGATGATGTTGAGCGCCGCGACGAGCACGATCAGCGTCAGGATCAGGAACATGACGTTCCGCTCGACCTCGAGCGCCGAGAAGAAGGTGGCGTTCCGGCGCCGCCAGTCGACGAGCAGGATCTGCCGGTCGGCCGCCTGCTCGATCTCCGGCTGCACGCGGTCGACCGAATCCGCATCGTCGAGGTAGATCTCGATCGCGCTAGCATCGCCGTCGCGGTTGAAATAGGCCTGCGCCTCCTCGAACGGCATGAAGACGAAGGCGCCGTCATACTCGCTCATGCCGATCTCGAAGATGGCGGCGACCGGATAGGTTTTTATGCGCGGCGTCGTACCCATCGGGGTCACCGCCCCGCGCGGCGCGACGAGGGTGATCTGGTCGCCGGCGCGCAAGGAGAGCTGCTCGGCGAGCCGGCGGCCGATCAGCACGCCCTGGCCGGAATCGAACAGGTCGAGGCCGCCCTCGATGATCGTCCCGGCGATGGCGCGGATGTGGCGGACATCCTCGCTGCGGACGCCGCGCACCAGGACGCCGCCGGCGTTGAAGGGCGAGGAGGCGAGCGCCTGACCCTCGACGAGCGGCAGCGCCTGGGCGACGCCGGGCACGGCGCCGATGCGCTTGGACACCTCGGCATAGTCGCGCAGCGGGCTGTCCTGCGCCTGGATGACGATGTGGCCGTTGAGGCCGAGGATCTTCGACAACAGCTCCTTCCGGAAGCCGTTCATCACCGCCATGACGATGACGAGCGTCGCGACGCCGAGCGCGATGCCGAGGAAGGAGAAGCCGGCGATGACGGAGATGAAGCCCTCCTTGCGGCGCGCGCGCAGGTAGCGGCCCGCGAGCAGCCATTCGAACGGCGCGAAGGGTCTTGTCGCCGAGCGGGTCGGCGCGCCGGCGGCCGCCATCAGGCGAGGAGCCGTGCGAGCGCGTCCTCGGGCGACAGCGTCGCCCGCTCGCCGGTCGCGCGGCGCTTCAGCTCGACGGTGCCGGAGGCGAGGCCCTTCGGGCCGACGACGAGCTGCCAGGGAATGCCGATCGTATCCATGGTGGCGAACTTCGAGCCGGGCCGCTCCTCGGTGTCATCGTAGAGGACGTCCGTCCCCGCCGACATGAGCTTGCCGTAGAGAGTCTCGCAAGCCGCGTCGGTGGCAGCGTCGCCGGCCTTCAGGTTGAGCAGGGCGACGCGGAACGGCGCCACGCTCTCCGGCCAGATGATGCCGGCCTCGTCGTGGCTCGCCTCGATGATGGCGCCGACGAGCCGGGTCGGGCCGATGCCGTAGGAGCCCATGTGCACCAGCCGCTCCTGTCCGTCCGGCCCGGTCACGGTCGCCTTCATGGGCGCGGAGTATTTCGTGCCGAAGTAAAAGATGTGGCCGACCTCGATGCCGCGCGCCTCGACCCGCGCCGCCTCCTCGATCGCCGCGAAGGCCGCCGCATCGTGCTTCTCGGAGGTGGCGGCGTAGAGCCGCGTCCAGCTGTCGACGGTCGCCTGCATGGCCGCCTTGTCGTCGAAGTCGACGTCCGCCGCCGGCACCTCGAAGCCGAGATAGTCGCGGTGGCAGAAGACCTCGCTCTCGCCGGTGGAGGCGAGGATGATGAACTCGTGGCTGAGGTCGCCGCCGATCGGGCCCGTGTCGGCGACCATCGGGATCGCCTTCAGCCCGAGCCGCGCGAAGGTGCGCAGATAGGCGACGAACATCCTGTTGTAGGAGTGCCGGGCGCCCTCGGCGTCGAGGTCGAAGGAATAGGCGTCCTTCATCAGGAACTCGCGCGAGCGCATGACGCCGAATCGCGGCCGCACCTCGTCGCGGAACTTCCACTGCAGGTGGTAGAGCGCCAGCGGCAGCGACCGGTAGGAGCGGACATAGGCCCGAAAGATCTCGGTGATCATCTCCTCGTTGGTCGGCCCGAACAGGAGCTCGCGCTCGTGCCGGTCGCGGATGCGCAGCATCTCCTTGCCGTAGTCGTCGTAGCGGCCGCTCTCGCGCCACAGCTCGGCGGACTGGATGGTCGGCATCAGGAGCTCGATGGCGCCCGACCGGTTCTGCTCCTCGCGGACGATCCGGCAGACCCTCTCGAGCACCCGCAGCCCGAGCGGCAGCCAGGCATAGATGCCCGCGGCCTCCTGCCGCACGAGGCCGGCGCGGAGCATGAGCCTGTGCGAGGTGATCTCGGCCTCCTTCGGAACCTCGCGAAGGACCGGCAGGAAGTAGCGGGACAGGCGCATGGAGGGCGAGAATCCGGTGGAAGGTGCGCGTGAACGAACCTCGACGAGGCCGAAAATGCAAGCCCGCGCGTGAGTTTCGCGCGCAGCGTTGGAGTTGTGTCGCGGCGTTTTCGGGGCCGTTTGCCGGCGATTGCGGCGGCGCGCACATTTTTGTGGCGGGGTCTGCACAAGTTGATGACAAGCCCGAGGCGCTTTGCTAGCCTACCCCCAATAAGAGCAAGGACCCTCGCCCTCACGGGTGCAGACATCGCGGTCCAAGTCTTGGGAGGAAAGTCCGTAGGCACCTTTCGGGTGCGTACCGGTAAGGCCGAAGTCCCGCACCGCTCGCGGCCTCGCTGGATGGCGGACTTGAGGTGAACTTACATCGCAAGGCCGGAAGGCCTTGCTTTTTTTTGTGCCTACAGGCCGCCGAGCTGCCTGGATTTTCTTCCTTCTCCATGGGGGATGGTGGCCGCGAAGCGGCCGGATGAGGGGTTACGGCGCCTGTGCTGGACCTCCAGGGCCCCACCCGCCGCATTCGGCGGCACCCTTTCCCAATGCGCCCCATGGGAGGGTAGAAGCGCGAGCCGCGCCCGCGTCGTCCTGCCGCTTGACCGCAGCACCCATCCTCGACGCATCCTCCGCGCGCGTGGATCCTGCGCCCCCACCCTGTTTCACACGGGGCGGACGAGCGTGCCGGTCATGGCGCGGAGGAAGTGATGGCGTTCGCAGGCATGAACCATCTCGCGGTCTTCGCCGCCGCGATCGCCGGCTGGCTCGCCGGCGCGGTATGGTACACGCTGCTCGCCGAGCCCTGGATGCGTGCCGGCAACCGCACGCGGGCCGACATCGAGGCGGCGCGAAAAGGGCTGCGCGGCGCGGCGCCGTTCGTCATCGCCTTCGTCGCCGAGCTGATCATGGCCTATGTGCTGGCCGGCGCCATCGGCCATCTCGGCCCGGGGCAGGTGACGGTGAGGAACGGCATCGTCTCCGGTGCCATCCTGTGGGCCGGCTTCGTCGGCACGACGCTCGTCGTCAACAACACTTTTGGCGGCCGCAAGCCGATGCTCGCGGTCATCGATGGCGGCCACTGGCTGCTGGTGCTGGTCGTCATGGGCGCCGTGATCGGCGCCCTCGGCGTCTGAGGCGCTGCCGACGCCTCGGCTTCGCCGCGCGATCTGCGTCGCCTTCGCGGCGAAGCGCCTACCGGGGCGCGCTGAGCGGGTAAGCAGGCACTCTCGCGGACCGGGGCCGCCGCCGGTACCCCATATCAGGCAGATATCAGCCCGGCACGGCCGACAAGGGCCGACGCCACCGCGTCAATAGAGGGTCATCTCCGAGGAGGGGAAGATCTCCTTGATCTGCTCGGCACCGGCGAGCTTGCTGTCGAGGTTCGGAGGGCCTTCGGCCTCCCATACCTTCTCCTCGCCCAGGGGCACGGACTTCTGGTCGTCGACGAGGTGGGCACCCGCCGTGGCGAGCACCTTGTCGAGAGCCGCCTGGTTGACCTTCCGCTCCGTTGTGACCAGCCATTTCATGGGACGCTCCCCTACTCAGATGCGTGGGTACAGCTTGGGCCGCGCCAAACCGGCGATGCGGCCGCCTGCCCGCAGTACCTGGTACGCCGCCGCGGCGTTGACCACCCCGGCGCCCGTGAGAAAGTCGCGCCCGGGCTGGCCGACGTCAATGGCGCTGTCCATGAGAGCCTGCTTGAGATCGGACGGCGACAGATCGGAGAACGCGCTGAGGAGAGCGGCTGCGACGCCGCATGCGACCGGCGTCGCCGCCGAGGTGCCGTTGTCGTAGGGCTGCGCGAGCCCTCCCGGACGACCGGGGCCGAAATTGCCGAACAGGTGCGTGTAGGCGGCGATGTCGGGCTTCGCCGGATCGAACATGCCGGGTCCCTGGCTGGAGTAGCCGACGCGCTCGTGGCGGCTGTTCACGGCTGCGACCGTGATCACCTCCTCGAGGCTGTTCGATGCATGGATGGAGCGCCCGGGGCCGATGCCGCTGGCATGGCAGACGCCGCTCGGGCACTCGGCGCCGCAATTGCCGGCCGCGAAGAAGCAGGCGATGCCGCGCTCGACGACCTCCCGCACCTTGCGATGGATGGGATGGTTCCGGTTCCAGATCTCGTGATTGGGCGCCTGGGCCTGTGGCGGGACACCGACGAAGCCGTAGCTGTTGTTGGTGAGATGCGGGGTCCCGTCCCGTCGATGCTGCTCCAGCACGGCGTGAAACATCGCCAGCGCCCCGCCGGACCTCGGGTGGCCGAGGAACGGATAGTCGTAGAGGCGGGTGGCGGGCGCGGCGACGAGGATGTCCGCAGCGCACATCGATCCGTGGCTATCGATCCTCGCGCGGCCCCAGCGGCGCTCGGTCTGCGTCTCGTGGCCGCCGACGACCGGGTAGTGGTTGCTGACGCCCTCGTCGAGAATGCCGACGATGATGTTCTGGCCGCGGAATCCGTCCCGCCAGAGCGTCTCGACCCCGAGCAGCCGGCGAATGGTGTCGACCGGTACGCCGGGCCGGAACGGCCGGCAATCCGTGCCGCCGGCGCTCGGCGCTATATCGAGCAGGCCGAAGAGGGCCTCCTCCGCCGCGGCCTCGGTGTTCAGCAGCGTCATCGGGCTGTTCGGCCAGACGACCACGTCCGGCCGCTCCTCGAGCGCCTGGAGCGCGGCGGCGGTCACCTCGCAGGGCACGATCACGCTGGCGGGCAGCGGCGTCGCCGGCGTCGGTCGCTCGGCCGCCGCACCGCGCCGTCGCCCTCGCCGGGGTCCGGCGTCCGGTGGGTGGATCGCAGCCATCATGGCGGTGAGGAGCGCGCCGCCTCCCGCTGCCTCGAGCCGCGTATCCGCGGCGGCCAGCGGCACGGGAGGAAAGGCGTCCGTGACCTCGATGCCGAGGCTCGGAATGTCCGCGAGCAGCGACTCGGCAAAGGTGAACGCCTCGGCGGTGCCGACCCGATCGAAGCTCGCCGCCATGAGCCCCTCGATCGCGGGCGGCGTCGACGGGATCTCCACGAGGACTTCCAGCTTGGACATGCTCGCTCGCCTCTGGTTGTATAATTGCAGAAAGACGACTTATGCGAGCATGAAGGCCTGCCAAGGTCAAGCATCGCGGCTCTGTGGCGGCAGGTTATTCGCGGCGCTGTTCCGAGGAGAGATGGCGAGCGCACCAGCCGGCTCCCGGCAGCGCCCACCCTGTCGATTGCCGTCAGCTCGGCAAATTGAGCTGCCAGGACACCCCGTAACGGTCGGCGCCCCAGCCGAATTTGCGGCTGAAGCCGTAATGGGCGAGCGGCATGAAGACGCTGCCGCCTTCCGTCAGGTCGCGGAACAGGCGGTCGATCTGCTCCTCGTCCTCGCACTGCACGAACTGCGAGGTGGCCGGCGTAAACGAGAAGTCGTGCCGGGTGCTCGAATCGATCGCCATGTAGGGACGGCCGGCGAGCTGGAAGCGCGCATGCATCACCGAGCCCTCGGCGCCCGGGCCGTGCGGGCCGTAGCGGCGCACCTCGCCGACCGAGGAGTTCTCGAACAGCGAGACGTAGAAGGTGATCGCCTCCTCGGCCTTGCCGTCGAACATGAGGAGCGGCGTGATCTCGGTCGGCATGCGTACTCTCCTTACGGTTTCAGTCCGGTGGCCTCTTCGACGCGGGCGGCCGCCTGCCGCCCGGCGAAACGCGGATAGAAAACGTTCAGCGCCAGCCCGCCGATGACGAGCGCGGCCGCGATCAGCTTCCAGGCCGGCAGGCCCTCGCCGAGGAACAGCGCCGAGGCGCCCATGCCGAACACCGGCACCAGCAGCGCCATGGGCGTGATCAGCGCCGCCGGATGCCGCGACAGGAGCCAGGCCCAGGCGGCGAAGCCGAACAGCGTGTTGCCGACCGACTGCCAGGCGACCGCCGCCCAGGTGAAGGCATCGGCCTCGGTCAGCGCCGTGACGATCGCCGGCCAGCCCTCCAGCGCGAGCGAGAAGAGGAACAGCGGCGGCGCCGCGAACAGGCTGCCCCAGACGACATAGGCGACCATGTTGCGAGCACCGCCGGTGCGGCTCGCGAGATTGCCGCAGGCCCAGCTGAAGGCGGCGACGAGAATCATGGCGAGGCCGAGCGGCGTCGTCGCCGCGTCGACGTGCAGGGCGATGACCGCGATGCCGAGCGTGGCGAGGCCGAGCGCCGCCCACTGGTAGGGCAGCACCCGCTCGCCCATGAGCCACATCGACAGGCCGATGGTGAAGAACACCTGCGTCTGGATGACGAGCGAGGTGAGGCCGGGCGAGATCCAGCCGTCGAGGGCGAAATAGATGAGGCCGAACTGGATGACGCCGATGAAGACGCCATAGGCGGCGAGGTTCGCCCAGGAGGCCGGCCG
This sequence comes from Pseudomonadota bacterium, assembly GCA_023430145.1. Lineage (GTDB taxonomy): Bacteria > Pseudomonadota > Alphaproteobacteria > Rhizobiales > Methylopilaceae > JAEZCD01. The sequence continues at coordinate 1,990 of JAEZCD010000319.1, read as the reverse complement.
GCGCAGGAAGAAGATCGCCGGCACGAGCGCGCCCGTGAAGCGCAGCGTCGCGAACAGGAACGGCGGCAGATGATCGAGCCCGACGCGCATGACGACGAAGTTGGTGCCCCAGATGGCGACGATCAGCACGCCGAGCAGCGCGTCGCGCAGGGGCAGTCGACCGGAACTCATGCACGGGCCTCCGCCGGTGCCTCGACGGAACCGCCCGGCACGCTTTCGTGAACAGGGCTAGGCGGCAATTGCGCCGACTCCGGGGCCGCAGGCGGCGACCCGAGCGGGGGAAAGATCCTTCGTCGGGCTCCGCGACGATCTCTTCTTCAACCTCCGCGAAGTTCCCCCGTCATCCTCCGCCCCTCCTTCGTCATCCTCCACCTTCCTTCGTCATCCTCCGCGAAGGCGGAGGATCCAGACCTTGCCGGAGGTGGCGCAGGGGAAAGCCTCGGTCCTCCGCCTCCGTGGAGGACGACGAGCGGAGAGGTCTTCGCGAAGAAACGGTGCCTGGCGCCGGCGGGATAGGCCGGGCCGGTTCCGCTCGCGCGCCTGAACGACAGATAAATCCCGGCTTCAGAAGAGGTTCAGCGCGGCCGAGCCAAAACGCGCCCGTCGGCGGCAGGACGTGTCCTGCCCGATGCCGGGCGGGCGCAAGAGGAAGCGGTCACGAATCCGGAAGAGAGGGATTCGTCATGGCCGTCATCGTGCTCGAAATCGCCGTGCTCGTCGTCACAGCCGATACGTTCATCGGCTCGACGGCCGGGATCATCTGACGCCGGGCGCGTCGGCAGGGCGAGGGCTTGCTCTTGGAGCAGCCTTCCAGGGCCCAGCCGCTCGCGGCCGTCGTCGATCCACGGGAAGCGGGATGTCGATGAACAGCCGTCGTCGCCATCGAGATCACGGCGCTCGCCGTGGTCGTCGGCACGTTCGTCCGCTCCGCGACCGGCCGGATGTGACGGGCTTTCTTCCTTCTCCCAGGGGGAGAAGAGCCTGCCTCGGACTTGCACCGGGGTGGCCGCGAAGCGGCCGGATGAGGGGCTACGGTGCTCGTCCTGATGCTCCGTAACCCCTCACCCGTCGCCTTCGGGACACCCTCTCCCGCTGGGAGAGGGGAAGAGAAAAGAGCAGCGACTCAGATCGCGCCCTGGATCCACTGCATGAGCTTGCCCTTCGGCACTGCGCCGACCTGGGTCGAGACGTGCGCGCCGTCCTTGAAGAGCATCAGCGTCGGGATCGAGCGGATGCCGAACTTCGAGGCCGTCGCCGGGTTCTCGTCGACATTCAGCTTGACGATCTTCACGCCGGAAACCTCGTTCGAGATCTCCTCGAGCGCCGGACCGATCATCCGGCAGGGGCCACACCACTCGGCCCAGAAATCGACCACCACGGGCTCGGTCGACTTCAGCACGTCCTCATCGAAGCTCGAATCGGACACTTTGGCGGTCGCCATGCGTCACCTTGCGTTCTGCCGCGATGCGGCGGGAGTGGGCGGTAGCTAGGGAGATCGGCGGCGATCGTCAAGCGCGGGCCCTGCGCCGCGTGCCGGCCTACTCCGCGGCGCGCGCAAGTGCGGTGCCGGACAACTTCCGCTCGACGGCGTCGAGGACCGCCGGATCGATCTCGTCGAGGCGCGGGGCGGCCGTCCACAGGAGCGCACAGCGTATGTCCCGGTCCGGATAGATCCTCCGCAGCAGCAGCCGGTAGGCGGCGAGCTGCGCCACATAGGTCTCCGGCGGCGGCGTGCCGGCGGCGGGCGGCACGGCATCGCTCTTGTAGTCGACGACGGTGACGCGGGTCTCCTCCACCAGCAGGCGGTCGATGCGCCCGGAGAGCCGCGCCGTGCCGGCGAGCCGGCCGGCGAGCGGGATCTCCGTCCGCCCGGACGGGCCGAAGAGGGAAGCGAAGCGCGCATCCTCGAGGATCGCGAGGCAGGCCCCGAGAATCTCCTCGCGCAGCGCCGCCGGCAGCTCGGGCTCGCGCGCGACGAGCCGCTCCGCCG
>JAEZCD010000318.1 GCA_023430145.1 Pseudomonadota bacterium | reverse complement strand
GACACACCGAGAGTGCTCCGGTGTCGTCCCCGGCGCGCCGAAGGCGCGGGAAGGGGACCCAGCGCCATCCGGAAAGGCACAAGGCCGCCGCGGTCCAGCCTTGCGGCGGCGCGGAAAAGCCTGGATTGCTTCGCTGCGCTCGCAATGACGCGGAGCGGCCGTTCGCTCCATCCCTCCAGGCGCCCACCATGACCTTCCGCGCCACCGTCTTCACCCTGTTCCCGGAAGCCTTTCCCGGGCCTCTCGGCCTCAGCCTCGCCGGGCGCGGGCTCGCCGAGGGCGCCTGGAGCCTCGAGGTGGTCGACATTCGCGGCTTCGCCACCGACCGGCACCGCTCGGTCGACGACACGCCGGCCGGCGGCGGCCCCGGCATGGTTCTGCGCGCCGACGTTTTGGCCGCCGCCATCGACGCCACGTTGCAAGCCGACGATCCGCGCCCTCGCCTCGTCATGACGCCGCGGGGGAAACCGCTCCGGCAGGAGCGGGTGCGCCAGCTCGCCGCGGGGCCCGGCGTCGTTCTGCTCGCCGGGCGGTTCGAGGGCATCGACCAGCGGCTGATCGAGGCCCGCGGCTTCGAAGAAATCTCCGTCGCCGACGTAGTCCTCTCGGGCGGCGAGCTGGCGGCGATGCTGGTGCTCGACGCCTGCGTGCGGCTCCTGCCGGGCGTCATGGGCGACGCGGCCTCCGGCGTCGCCGAGAGCTTCGAGGACGATCTTCTGGAGCACCCGCAGTTCACCAGGCCCGCGCGCTTCGAGGGGCACGACATCCCCGAGGTGCTATTGTCCGGCGACCACGTCCGCATCGCCGCCTGGCGGCGGGTGGAGGCGCAGAAAGTCACCCGGGACCGGCGGCCGGATTTATGGGCGCGACACATCGCCCGCCTGCGCGAGCGATGACGTAAGGCGTGCGGCGATCCACCGCGCAAACGTGACAAGCCGAAGAAATTGCAGTAAGCAGCCCGCCAACCCGTTCCGTACGACACATGTCTGGTAAGTCGGCGCCGCCCGAGCGAGCCGCCGCGGAGATCACGATCATGAACATCATCGACGAGCTCGATCGCGAGCAGATTGCGGCCGTTCTCGCCAAGCGTCCGGTGCCGGAGTTCGGCCCGGGCGACACGCTGCAGGTCAATGTGCGCGTCATCGAGGGCGACAAGACGCGCGTCCAGGCCTACGAGGGCGTCTGCATCTCGCGCTCCGGCGGCGGCCTGCAGGAGAGCTTCACGGTGCGGAAAATCTCCTATGGCGAGGGCGTCGAGCGCGTCTTCCCGCTCTATTCGCCGATGCTGGAGTCGATCAAGGTGCTGCGCCGCGGCAAGGTCCGCCGCGCCAAGCTCTATTATTTGCGCGACCGGCGCGGCAAGTCGGCCCGCATCGCCGAGAAGCAGGACCGCAGCGCCAAGGGCGCCGCGGCGAAGGGCGCAGCGAAGTAGGGTCTCGTCTCGCACCCTCTTTTTCCCTCTCCCATAGGGAGAGGGTGCCGCCGAAGGCGGCGGGTGAGGGGCTACCGAGGTTCAGAACGAGCGCCGTACCCCCTCATCCGGCCGCTTCGCGGCCACCTTCTCCCCCTGGGAGAAGGAAGAGGGTCTCACCCCTTAGGTACCCAATCCTTGGTCTCGTGGTCCGGGTGCTGTCGCGAGGTGCGCTTGGAAATGTCCTCCGGCGAGGCGCCATCCTCGGTGAAACCCTCGGCCGGCAGGCTGGTCAGGGTCTCGAACCAGGCCAGCTTGCCCTCGTTGCCGTATTGCACGGCCGGCGCCACCCGCGCCGGCTGGTCGAGGCTGCCGATGGCGATGCTGAGGTGCTGCGCGTCGATGCTCCGGTAGGAGAGCGGCGTGCCGCAGTCGCGGCAAAACCCGCGCTCGACGATCTCCGAGGAGCGGAAGATTTTCGGCTCGCCCCGCGTCCAGGCGAAATCGTCGAGCATTACGCTCGCGAGCGGCGCGAAGGCCGAGCCGAAGGCCTTCTGGCACATCCGGCAGTGGCAGATGTGCGGGTTGTGCGGCTCGGCATAGAGCGCGTAGCGCACGCGGCCGCACTGGCAGCCGCCGGTGTGGAGCGGCGGACGCGCCGCCCGCCGCTCCGGGGCGGTCACGCCGCCATCGCCTTCTTGAGGTTCTCGTCGACCGCCTCGAGGAAGCCGGTCGTCGTCAGCCAGCCCTGGTCGGGTCCGACGAGGAGCGCCAGATCCTTCGTCATCTTGCCCTCCTCGATGGTGGCGACGGTCACCTTCTCGAGCGTGTCGGCGAATTTCGCGAGCTCGGCATTGCCGTCGAGCTTGGCGCGATGCGCGAGGCCGCGCGTCCAGGCGAAGATCGAGGCCGTCGAGTTGGTCGAGGTCTCCTTGCCCTTCTGGTGCTCGCGGTAGTGCCGGGTGACGGTGCCGTGGGCGGCCTCGGACTCGACGATCTTGCCGTCCGGCGTGGTGAGGACGGAGGTCATCAGGCCGAGCGAGCCGAACCCTTGCGCGACCACGTCCGACTGCACGTCGCCGTCATAGTTCTTGCAGGCCCAGACGAAGCCGCCCGACCACTTCATGGCGCCGGCGACGAGGTCGTCGATCAGCCGGTGCTCGTACGTCAGGCCCTTGGCCTCGAAGGCGGGCCGGAACTCGTTGTCGTACATCTCCTGGAAGATGTCCTTGAACCGCCCGTCATAGATTTTCAGGATCGTGTTCTTGGTCGAGAGGTACAGCGGATAGTTGCGCGAGAGCGCATAGTTGAACGAGGCACGCGCGAAATCGCGGATCGAGTCGTCGAGGTTGTACATGGCGAGCGCGATGCCGCTGCCCGGGAAATCGAACACCTCGCGATCGATGCGCTGGCCGTCCTCGCCGACGAAGGAGATCGTCAGCTTGCCTTTGCCCGGCACCAGGAAGTCGGTGGCGCGGTACTGGTCGCCGAAGGCGTGGCGGCCGATGATGATCGGCTTCGTCCAGCCGGGCACGAGGCGCGGCACGTTCTTGCAGATGATCGGCTCGCGGAAGATGACGCCGCCGAGGATGTTGCGGATGGTGCCGTTCGGCGACTTCCACATGCTTTTCAGGCCGAACTCCTTCACCCGGCCCTCGTCCGGGGTGATGGTGGCGCACTTCACCGCGACCCCGACGCGCTTGGTCGCCTCTGCCGCGTCGACCGTGATCTGGTCGTTGCTGGCGTCGCGGCTCTGGACGCTGAGGTCGTAATAGAGCAGGTCGATGTCGAGATAGGGGAAGATCAGCCGCTCCTTGATGTAGCTCCAGATGATGCGGGTCATCTCGTCGCCGTCCATGTCGACGACGGGATTGGCGACCTTGATCTTCGGCATTTTAGGCAGTGCTCCGCGCGCAGAGAGGGATAGGGAGGGTGGATGGCGCTCCCACTAGCATGCGGGTCCGCCGCCGAGAAGGGCGGCCGCCGCACGGCTTGGCCGCGCCCGCGCGCCGGGTGTAAGTCGTTGGCCCGAAAGGGGCACGCGCGTGGCCGGAACGGATAGACGCAAGCTCGTCGAGGCGGCGGGGCCGGTGATCGTGCTCGTCGAGCCGCAGCTCGCCGAGAACATCGGCACGGCGGCGCGGGCGATGCTGAATTTCGGCCTCACCGAGATGCGGCTCGTGCGGCCGAGGCCGAAGATCACCGGCGAGAAGGCGCTCGCTGCCGCCTCCGGCGCGGAGACGGTGCTCGAGGCGGCCGGCGTCTTCCACACGCTCGAGGCGGCGATCGCCGATCTCGGCCTCCTCTATGCGACGACCGCACGGGAGCGGGGGCAGGCCAAGCCCGTCGATGTCCCTTCCGCCGCCGTGGCGCTGATGCGCGAGCGGGTCGCCGCCGGCGAGCGGGTCGGCATCCTGTTCGGCCGCGAGCGCACCGGCCTCGAGAACGACGCGGTGGCGCTGGCCGACCGGGTGCTGACCTTCCCGGTCAATCCCGGCTTCGCCAGCCTCAACCTCGCGCAGGCGGTGCTGCTCGTCGGCTACGAATGGTGGAAGGCGACGCAAGGCGAGGCGCCGCCTTTCGACATGCCGGCCCGCTCGCCGGCGGCGACAAAGGCGGAGCTTTTGGCCCTCTTCGCCCATCTCGAGGGCGAGCTCGACGCCGCCGATTTTTTCCGCAACGCCGACAAGCGCGCGGTGATGACGCGCAATTTGCGCAACATTTTCCACAAGCTGTCGGCGAGCCGGCAGGATCTGCAGACGCTGCACGGGGTCTTCGCCGCGCTCGTCGAAGGCCGCCGGACCAAGCAGCGCCGCGAGCGCAAGACGCTGGCGCCGCTCAGGGAGGTGGAGGAGGAGTAGGCTCCGCCTCTTCTCTCCTTCTCCCACGGGGAGAAGGTGGCCGCGAAGCGGCCGGATGAGGGGTTGGGGCGCTCGTTCTGATACTCGGTAGCCCCTCACCCGCCCGCTTCGCGGGCACCCTCTCCCCTCGGGAGAGGGAAGAGAAGAGCCGCTTTCCCCCCCGCTCCCGCCATGATACCCCCCGCGCATGCCCATCCGCATCGCCCCCTCCGTCCTCGCGGCGGATTTTCTGCGCCTCGGTGAGGAGGTGCGCGCCGTCGAGGCGGCCGGCGCCGACGCCATCCATCTCGACATCATGGACGGCCATTTCGTGCCCAACATCTCTTTCGGGCCGGACGTGGTGCGCGCCGTGCGGCGGGCGACGAGGTTGCCGCTCGACGTGCACCTGATGATCGCACCGGTCGACCCGTACCTGCATGCCTTCGCCGAGGCCGGCGCCGACATCCTCACCATCCATCCCGAGGCCGGGCCGCATCTCGACCGCTCGCTGCAGGTGATCCAAAACCTCGGCAAGCAGGCCGGCGTGGCGCTCGATCCGGCGACGCCGCTCGAGGCTATCCTGTGGGTGCTTGACCGGATCGACCTCGTGCTGGTGATGACCGTCAACCCGGGTTTCGGGGGGCAGAAATTCCAGCCCGAGATGCTGCAAAAAATCGAGAAGCTGAAGGCGATGATCGGCGACCGGCCGATCACGATCGAGGTCGACGGCGGCATCGGCGAGGAGACGGCCGGCCGCTGCGCGGCGGCGGGCGCGACGATGTTCGTCGCCGGCTCGTCGATCTTTCACGGCGGCGACGCCGCGACTTATGCGCCCCGCATTGCCGCGATGCGCCGGGCGGCGGAGAAGGCGGGCGGGAAGCCGGGCTGACGGACGTCGCGCGAGCCGCCGCATCCGCCGACGGCTTCGGGAGGAGTGCGTGCGACCGTTCGGCGGCTTGATCGTCCGAACTCGAATAGGAGCTTTTTCCGATCTGGCCCTCAAAGAGACAGGAGCCCTGCTCTCGCGGCCGCGATTGCCGAAGTCGATCCTCGCAGAAGCGGGCGAGCCCGCAGATGGCGAGAACAGGACGTGCAGAATGCGGCCTTGCCGATTTTCTCGGGACTTGTCGATCTCCGCTGAAGCCACCGCCGTTAGCTCGGATTACACGCAGCGTACCTCTCGCGGGCGACGAGCCTACACGGCATCCTGAATTGCGCGTCGATCCGATGCGTGCCAAGCTGCAGTCCATAAGTTGCGGGGGAGGGCGCGATGACACCGAGCTTGGGGTCAGCGGCGAGAACGCCTCTCCTTGTCGCCATCACGATCGCCGCTCTGGCTCTCGGCTCGCCGGCGGCCGCCGATGCCTACTGGATCGGCCTGCGCAGCGACGACTGGAACGACGGCATCGAGAACGGCGTCAGCAACTGGTACGACGAGCCCTCGCTGGCCGGCACGGCGCAGAAGGTGCCGCGCGACACGGCCATCTTCGCGAACGGCGCCATCAACTTCACGACGGTCGTGCGGAAAGACGCCGGCATCAAGCGTATCCGCTTCGACGCGTCCGCGCCGATCTTCACGATCGAGGTGGCCTCCGGCGCGACGCTGAGCATCACGGGTTTCGGCATCAGCAATCAGTCGAACAATTCCTCCGCTCTGGTGCTCGCCAGCGGAGGGCGCGCGATCTTCGGCGGCAAGGCGAAGATCACGGGGACCGGCAACGTCCGGAGCATGAACTTTTACAATGCGGGAAGCATCCTTTTCATCGAGGGCGCAAAGGGCGGCGACGCGACGGTCCACAACAGCAAGGGTGGAAAGATCGCGTTTCAGGACAAGTCGTCTGCCGTAGGCATGGCGATCACCAATCTCGGCGGAACGATATCGTTTCTCGACGAGAGCGGTGGCGAGGGAGTGAGGATCCTGAACTCGAAGGGATCGCTCGAAGTCTCTCGCAGCGGGAAGAAGGCGATCAAGATCCTGAACCTGACGAATGACGACGAGGTGATCCTCGACCGGAGCTCGATAACGTTGGGTGAGGGCTTCCTCCAGACCGGCAAGGGGAAGCTGAAGCTCTATGCGTCCAAGGACGTGCCGGTTCTGCAAACCGTCGGGCAGGCGCGTCTCGACGGCGAGCTGTGGGTTATCGCCGATGAGAAGACCAAGCCGGGGACCTACAAGGTCATCGTCGCCGGCACGAGCCGCGATGGCGAGTTCAGGAAGCTGAGATTCTCGGGCTCGAACAAGCTGAAGGCGAAGCTCGTCGCGGACGGCAAGGAGGTCCTTCTGGTCCTCAAAGCCAAGTAGCGGCAGGTCCGGCCTGCCGGATGTCCGCGTCAACCCGGGGAGAATACCATGATCGGGAGCGTCGCGTCCGCGTTGAGGCCGGTGCTGGCGGGGCTCGCGATCGCGGCTCTGGCGCAAGGCGGCCCGGCCGCCGCCGAGGCGTACTGGATGGGATTGCGTGGCGACAAGTGGAATGACGGCATCAAGAACGGCGTCAGCAACTGGTACAGCGAGCCGTCACTGGCCGGCACGGCGCAGAAGGTCCCGGACGACACCGCCATCTTCGCCAACGGCGCGCTCAATTCCTCGATTGTGATCTGGGAGGATGCGGAGATCCAGCGGATCCGGTTCGAGGCCCTCGCTCCGGTCTTCACGCTCAGCGTCGATCCGACCGTCACCTTCGAGATCACCAAGTTCGGGGTCGCGAACCAGTCGAACAACACACATTTCTTCGCCGTTGCCGCCAACGGCAAGGTGCTTTTCCGCGGCAAGTCGCGGATCGTTGGAGCCGGCGGCGGCGTCAGAAGCCTGAACTTTCAGAACGCCGGAACCCTGATGTTCTCAGACAAGGCGAAGGGAGGCGATGCCATCGTCAACAACACCGACGGCAGCCTGCTGTTCAACGGCAAGGCGTCGGCCGAGGGCATGGCGATAACCAACCAGAAGGGTGTCGTGGCTTTCGGCGAGGAGAGCACGGGCGGAGGCGCGCGGATAATCAATCAGGAGGGCGTCGTAGCCTTCAACCTGAAAGAGAGCGGGAAATTCACCATCGGCAGCCTGCTCAATTCCGACACCATGGGCTTCGACGGCGATGCCTCGGTCAGCGAGACATTCGTGCAGAGTGCGAGCGGAAAGCTCGTGATCGCGTGCTCCAAGACCGTTCCCACAATAAAGATCAACGGAACTGCGAAGCTGGACGGGGAATTGCTGCTCACCGTTCAGAAGAAAACGAAAGCAGGGAAATATACGCTCATCAAGGCTGGGACGATCGAAGGGAAGTTCAAGAAGCTGAAAGTGGAGGACGGTGATCTGAAGGGGAGCCTCGCCTATTCGGAAAAAGCCGTGGTCCTGACGCTGGTGCCGAAATGATCGCCGGGTGAGCAGCGCCGCGTCCGCCGGCTCCGCCACCAGACGCGCGGCGACGTCGTCAGCCGCGCGCCCGCACGGCGCTTCCTCGAGCTGCGGCGGCTTCGCGGTAGGCCGGAGGATGATCGCTCTGCGCGGCGCTCTGGTGGACGGCGGGAGAAGGCGGCAGGGAAGGCGGCAGGGAAGGCGGGCAACCCCTTCGCGGGCGAGCCAGGCGATGAGCGCTCTGAACAAATCCTCGGGCCGCTGCGTTGTCGGGAGATGCCGACGCCTGGAGAGCCGCACATGCTGCCCAGCACGACCGAGCGCGTTCCAGCCCATACCGCCGACAGCGTCAACGAGGAGATCCGCCGGGCGACCGACGCGAGCGTCCGCTTCCACGCCTTGCATCCGGAACGGATCAGCGCCCGTCTCGCCGAGCTCGATCGCGAATGGGACGTCGAGCGCACCCTGGAGGCCAACGCGGCGACGCTCGCCTTCACGGGCGTGGTGCTCGGCGCGACCGTCGATAAGCGCTGGCTGGCGCTGCCGGCGGTCGTGACGGCCTTTCTCTTCCAGCATGCCGTCCAGGGCTGGTGCCCGCCGCTGCCCGTGTTGCGGCGGCTCGGCTTCCGAACCGCGAGCGAGATCGACACCGAGCGCTACGCGCTGAAGGCGCTGCGCGGCGACTTCGGCCCGATCGGGCCGGGAAGCGCGGATCGAGACACCCGGGCGAGCCATGCGCTGCAGGCAGCGCGATTGTGACGGCGAGATCGGGCCTCGCTCGGGCGGCGGGGCGTTACGGTTGATCGGGTGGGCGTAGCGGAGCGGGATCGCGCGTTAGCCGGCCGGCCGCCGCCTTCTCGCCCCCGGGGCGGCTGCTTCTTCGGCATCGCCGCACTCCCGTGCGCCTAACCTATATCGGCGCCGGCCGCGCACGAGCTCGCACCCCACCTATGCATTCGGGCCCGGCCGCGCTATGACGCGGGCCATGCCGCATCGTTCCGACGAAAGCCTCCGCCGCGACCGGCGAATTACCGGCCCGGCCTCCGCCTGAGCCGCCCACGGGCGGCCGCGGAGCCGGGATGCGTTTCGCGAGCCGCCCATTGCCGACCCGAGCCCGAAGATGACCGATACCGCCGACGCGCCGGTGCGCGATTATTCCAAGACCCTGTTCCTGCCGAAGACCGATTTCCCGATGCGGGCCGAGCTGCCCAAGCGCGAGCCGCTGCTGCTCGAGCGCTGGGACCGCATGGACCTCTATCGTCGGCTGCGCGATGCGGCAGCCGGCCGGCCGAAATTCACCCTCCACGACGGTCCGCCCTATGCCAACGGGCACCTGCACATCGGCCACGCGCTCAACAAGATCCTCAAGGACGTCGTCACCCGCTCACAGCAGATGCTCGGCCACGACTCCAACTACGTGCCGGGCTGGGACTGCCACGGCCTTCCGATCGAGTGGAAGGTCGAGGAGGAGTTTCGGGCCAAGGGGCAGAACAAGTACGAGATCGACAAGGTCGAGCTGCGAAAGGCCTGCCGCACCTTCGCCGAGCACTGGATCGATGTGCAGCGCAAGGAGTTCAAGCGCCTCGGCGTCACCGGCGACTGGGACAATCCCTACCTGACGATGAGCTTCGAGGCCGAGGCGCAGATCGCTCGCGAGATCATGAGCTTCGCCACGTCCGGCCAGCTCTATCGCGGCTCGAAACCGGTGATGTGGTCGGTGGTCGAGCAGACCGCGCTCGCCGAGGCCGAGGTCGAGTACCACGACCACACGAGCCCGACGGTGGTCGTGAAGTTCCCGCTGCAGGGCGGTGACCTCGACGGCGCCTCGGTCCTCATCTGGACGACCACGCCCTGGACGCTGCCCGGCAACCGGGCGATCGCGTTCTCGCCGGGCATCTCCTACGGCCTCTACGAGGTGACGGCGGCGCCTGCCGACAATTGGGCCAAGCTCGGCGACCGCGTCGTGCTGGCCGACAAGCTGGCGGCCGACGTCTTTGCCTCGGCCCGGGTCGAGACGTACGAGCGGCGTGCCGACGTGAAGCCGGAAGGTCTCGTCGCCGCCCATCCGCTGCGCGGCGCGGAAGGCGCCGAGGGCTATTACGATTTCGACGTGCCGCTGCTCGCCGGCGACTTCGTCACCGAGGACACCGGCACGGGCTTCGTCCATATCGCCCCCGGGCACGGCGCCGACGACTACAAGCTGTGGGTCGACAATGGTCTCGGCGAGGTGCCGCACACCGTCATGCCGGACGGCAGCTATTTCCCGCACGTCGCCCTGTTCGGCGGCGAAAAGCCCGCTCGCGTGCTCGACGACCGCGGCAACGAGGGGGATGCCAACAAGCGCGTCATCGAGAAGCTGATCGAGGTCGGCGCGCTGGTCGCCCGCGGCCGGCTGAAGCACCAGTATCCGCACTCCTGGCGCTCGAAGGCGCCGCTGATCTTCCGCAACACGCCGCAATGGTTCATCGCCATGGACCGCAAGATCGCCGGCAGCAGCACGAGCCTGCGCGAGCGGGCGTTGGCGGCCATCGATGCGACCGAGTTCGTGCCGCCGCAGGGCAAGAACCGGCTGCGCGGCATGATCGAGGCGCGGCCCGACTGGGTCATCTCCCGCCAGCGCGCCTGGGGCGTGCCGATCACCGTCTTCGTGCACAAGAAGACCGGCGAGGTGCTGCGCGACCCCGACGTCAACCAGCGCATCGCCGACGCCTTCGAGGAGGAGGGCGCCGACGCCTGGTTCGCCGACGACGGCAGCCGCTTCCTCGGCAACCGCCACAAGGTGGAGGACTACGAGAAGGTCGACGACATTCTGGATGTCTGGTTCGACTCCGGCTCGACGCACGCCTACGTGCTCGACCGGCGGCCCGATCTGATGCCCAAGCGCGCCTTCGAGGGCGGCCCGGACAAGGTCATGTACCTCGAAGGCTCCGACCAGCACCGCGGCTGGTTCCACTCCTCGCTGCTGGAAAGCTGCGGCACGCGCGGCCGTGCGCCCTTCGACGCCGTGCTCACGCACGGCTTCGTCCTCGACGAGGAGGGGCGGAAGATGTCGAAGTCGCTCGGCAACACCACGGCCCCGCAGGACGTCATCGCCGCCTCCGGCGCCGATATCCTGCGCGTCTGGGTGGCGACGTCGGACTATGACGACGATCTGCGCATCGGCCCGGAGATCCTGAAGACCAATGCCGAGGTCTACCGCAAGCTGCGCAACACGCTGCGCTGGGCGCTCGGCAGCCTCGCGCATGCCGACCCGGCGGACGGCGTCCCGGTCGCCGACATGCCGGAGCTCGAGCGGCTGATGCTGCATCGCCTCGCCGAGCTCGACGAGACGGTGCGGGAGGCCTACCGGACCTACGATTACAAGCGCGTCTTCGCCGCGATCGTCGCCTTCGCCACCAACGATCTTTCCGCCTTCTACTTCGACATCCGCAAGGATGCGCTCTACTGCGACCCGATCTCCTCGGTGAAGCGGCGGGCCTGTCTCGAGGTGCTGGCGGCGATCGTCGACCGGCTCGCGATCTGGCTCGCGCCGCTGATCCCGTTCACGGCCGAGGAGGTCTGGCTCGACCGGCATCCGGGTGAGGACAGCTCGGTGCACCTGCAGACCTTCCCGCCGACGCCGGCCGGCTGGCGCGACGAGGCGCTCGCCGAGCGCTGGCGGGCGATCCGCGAGGCGCGCCGCGTCGTCACCGGCGCGCTCGAGATCGAGCGGGCGGGCAAGCGCATCGGCTCGAGCCTCGAGGCGGCACCGGTGGTGCATGTCCGCGATGCCGCCCTCGCCGGCATTCTGGGCGAGGTCGATTTCGCCGAGATCTGTATCACGAGCGGCATGACGGTGCTGGTCGGGGAGGGGCCGGACGGCGCCTTCCGGCTGCCGGAGGCCCCGGGCATTGCCGTCGAGCCGCATCGGGCGACCGGACACAAATGCGCGAGGTCGTGGAAGATCTCGCCCGCGGTCGGCAGCGATCCGGACTTCCCGGACGTGACGCCGCGCGACGCCGAGGCGCTGCGCGAGCTGCGCGCCGCCGGCCGGCTCGACTGAGCCGATGCGGCTCGGCCTCGTCGGACCGCGGACGCGGCTCGGCCTCCTCGTCGCGCTGGCCGTGCTGGCGCTCGACCAGGCGAGCAAGCTCGCCGTCCTCGGTCCGCTGGAGACGCGCGGCCGCATCGAGGTGCTGCCGGTCCTCGACTTCGTGCTCGTCTGGAACACGGGCATCTCCTACGGACTCCTGCGCTCGGACGGCGCTTTCGGTCGCCTCGCGCTGATCGCCCTCGCGATCGTGGCGACGCTCTTGATTCTCGTCTGGCTCGCCCGCGAGACGTGCAGCTACAGCGCCGTCGGGCTCGGCCTCATCGCCGGCGGCGCCGTCGGCAACGCCATCGACCGCGCCGTCCACGGCGCCGTGCTCGACTTCGTGCTCCTGCACTGGAAAGGGTGGGAGTGGTACGTCTTCAACGTCGCCGACGCGGCCATCGTTGCCGGAGTCGGCCTGCTCCTGTATGCTTCGCTGCTTCGAAGGAGACCGGCGACGGCGTGAGTCCGCTTCGGGGGGAGTCCGCCGCGCTTTCGAACAGTAACGGGTCAGTGTCCATGAATTTCATCGATCTCTACCGCCTCGCCTGCGGCGCGACGCTCGCCGCTGCGGTGGCCCTCGCCGCACCGGCGGCCAGTGCACAGACCTTCGAGGGAGAGGGGCTCGGGGGCATTCTCAAGGGCTTCGGCCTCGCCGACGACGACGACGAGGAGAAGGCCGCGATCGATTTCCGCGAGCGCGCGCCGCTCGTGGTGCCGCCGTCGCGGCAGCTGCCGCCCCCCGGCACCACGGGCTCGATCGCCGCTCCGAAGCCGAACTTCCCGGTCGACGCCGATCGCAAGGACGCCAACGTCGCCCGGGCGCGGCAGCTCTGGGACGAGCAGTCGAAGACCGGCCGAATGCTCACCGCCGACGAGATGAAGGGCGATACGCTGCCGGCCGGCTCCAAGCGCGGCTACCAGCCTCCGCAGGCCGCAGACCGCGAGCGCAATACCCTCCTCGGCGCGAACGAGCTCAAGAAGGTCCACAAGGTCCGGGAAGAGGAGCGGTGGGACAAGGCCGAGCCGGCCCGCACCCGCCTGTCCGATCCGCCGGTCGGCTATCGCGCTCCCGCGACCACAGCGCCCTATGTCGACAAGGGCAAGACGACCGCGTCGAGCGGCGGCGGCTTCTGGAGCCGGATCAACCCGTTCTGACCGGACGGCGGGGCAGGGGGGCCATAGGCACCCCCGTTGGCCGCGACGGGCGCCGACCAAGCTTCCCTTCGACCTCCGCCGCGAAGGCGGAGGATTGGATCGTCGACGCGCTTCGGCAATGACGGCCTGGTACGGCACGCGCCCGCAAATGGCCGGGTCAGATTTCCTCCGCCAGCGGCGACGAAACAAATCTGCGCCAAATCCTGAACCGCGGCTGCACCTGCCGTTCAAGGCCGGCTCAGGCCGAGGATGCGATTCTCCGTCCAACAGAGAACGGAGATCGACCATGTACACGCTCGCTTCTCATCTCTCTCGCCGCGCCGCCGCCGAGCAGGCTGCCCGCACCGGCTCCATCGAGGCCATGCTGGACCTCGCCGCTTCGCTGCGGCGCCACGAGGACGGCCCGGTCGACCCGGCCGCCGCCGAGTCCTGGCTGCGCTTCGCCTTCGCCAAGGCCGTCGTGTTCGGCGACGAGGACCGCGTCGGCGCCATCCAGCTCGCGATCGCCGAGCTCGCGCTCGCCCGCGACGACGTTGCCGAGGCCCGCGCCTTTCTCGTGGCGGCCGCCGATTGGGGCGAGCCGACCGCCATGCGCCGTCTCGCCGACCTCGTCGGCGAGGACGAGCTGGAGCTCGACCTCGCGATCTTCCTGCGCGGCCGCGCTCGCCAAGTCGAGCGCCGCGTCAACTAGTTGCACAGGAACGGACCCGTCGGCGGCCGCTCACGACCGCTGGACGGCGAGCACCGTCCGCGCGACGCGGGACGATCCGGAGTCGACTGAGAGACCCCGTTCGCGCATTCTCGCTGGTGTCCACCGGGGCTGGGTGCCGGGGTTGTCGGCCGGCAACCAAAGGCGCGCTCCTCAGCCTCGGCCCGAGGACGTCGACATCGACGGTGAAGCCGCCCGAGGCGGCCGAGCGTCCATCCCAGAAGCCGCGACATGCGACTCCTCGGCGCAATCCTGATGGCAGTGCTGGTCGCCCCGAGTCCTGCTGCATCCGCTGGCTTGAAGCTGATCGACATCCCGGCCGACGGCACTGGGCCATCGCTGACCGGCGCGATCTGGTACCCATGCCGCACGGCCCCGGCGGAGATCGCCTTCGACCTCGCCACCGTCACGGCTGCGAAGGACTGTCCGGTCAGCGGCGAAGATCATCCGCTCATCGTCATCTCGCATGGCCTCAACGGCGACTTCCTCGGTCACCACGATACGGCGGCAGCGCTCGCCGATGCGGGATTCGTGGTCGCGGCGATCAATCACCCGCTGGACAGCAGTCAGTCCGCGATTCGCCTCTCCGGCGACCTGAGGTCGATGATCGATCGGCCGAAAGACGTGAAGCGGCTGATCGACTACATGCTCGGGAACTGGGCGGACGCCTCGCGAATCGACCCGGACCGGATCGGCGCCTTCGGCTTCTCCAGGGGCGGCTACACGATTCTGACCGCCATCGGCGGCGAGCCGGACTTCGAGCTGGTTCTCAGCAACTACCCGACCTTCCCCGGAAACCGTTGGCCCGAGCAGATCCGGCGCGGCGCGGCGCGCGCCGAGGCACCCGTTCACGACCGTCGGATCAAGGCGGCCGTGATCGCCGACCCGGCCCTCGGCTCGATATTCACGAAATCGGGATTGATGGGCGTGTCGGTGCCGGTGATGCTCTGGGCGGCGGAACTGGGCGGTGACGGCGTGAGCCTCGACGACAGCGCCTCGGTCGCTCGGAACCTTCCAATGGCGCCGGATTACCGCGTCGTGCCCAAGGCGCGCCATTTCGCGTTTCACGCGCCGTGCAATGCCGCATTCACGAAGGTCGTCACCGATTTCGGCGAGCCGGAGATATGCGTCGACGCGCACGGGTTCGAACGCGTCGCCTTCCACCGTCGGCTCAACGCCGACATCGTGGCGTTCTTCCGCGATCGACTGAGGTAGCCGACCGACCTCGGCGACGAGGCCGTCGATCGATGGTGAGCTTCCACGCATGGCGGCTCCGCCGAGCGGGAGCATCGCCGATCGTCGGCGGACCGTGCTAAGGTTGAACCGAGCCTCGCCTTTCCCGCCACGGACTCGATGCCTCCCTCTCGCCTGCGCATGGCGCTGATTCTCGGCGCCCTCGTCGCCTCCGCGCCGCTGTCGATCGATATGTACCTGCCGGCCTTCCCGGCGCTGGCGCGCGAGTTCGCCGCGAGCCATGCGGCGGTGCAGCTGACGCTGGCCACCTATCTCGCCGGCATCGCCGCGGGCCAGCTCCTCTGGGGACCGCTCTCCGACAGTTTTGGCCGCAAGCGGCCGCTCTATGCCGGCACGGCGCTGTTCGCGGCCGGCTCGATCGCCTGCGCGCTCGCCGGCTCCATCGACGCTCTGATCGGCTTCCGCCTCCTGCAGGCGCTCGGCGGCTGTGCCGGCATGGTGATCGCCCGCGCGATCGTCCGCGACCGGCACGAGGGCACCGAGGCGGCGCGCTTCTTCTCGCTGCTGATGCTCGTGATCGGCATCGCGCCGATCCTCGGGCCGCTCGCCGGCAGCCAGATGCTGACCGTGTCGAGCTGGCGGGCGATCTTCTGGCTGATCGCCGCCTTCGGCCTCGCCTGCCTCGTCGCCGTCGTGTTCCTCCTGCCGGAGACGCTGCCGCGGGCGGCGCGGCGCAACGGCGGCGCCATGGGCGCGCTCGGCTCCTACCGCATCCTCCTCGGCGACCGCCGATTCCTCGCCTATGCGGCCGCAACGGCCTCGCCATGGCCGGCATGTTCGCCTACATCGCCGGCTCGCCCTTCGTCTTCACCGAGCTGCACGGGATGACGCCGGGCGCCTTCGCCGTGCTGTTCGGCCTCAACGCCTTCGCCTTCATCGGCGCCTCGCAGATCAACCGTGCCCTCTTGACGCGGATCGACACCGTCCGCCTGGTGCGGCTCGCGAGCGCGGTGCAGGTGGCCGCCGGCCTCGTCCTCCTCGTCTGCGCGACGACCGGCGCCTTCGGCATCGCGGGCCTCGCCGTGCCGCTGTTCGTCACCATCGGCAGTCTCGGCTTCATCGCGCCGAACGCGACCGCGCTCGCCATGCAGCCGCATCCGGAGATCGCCGGCGCCGCCTCGGCGCTCGCCGGCACGCTGCAGTTCGGCTTCGGCGCGCTGAACGGGGCGCTCATCGGCGCGCTGCCGTCGGGGACCTCGATCCCGCTCGCGCTCGCCTGCGCGGGCGCCAGCCTGTTCGGTGCCGCCTGCCTGTTCTCGGGCGGGCCGATGCCGCGGGCGGCCCGATGACGATCACGATTTGCGCACGGCCCGTGGCCAAGCCCGGCCTTTGCCGCTAGCCTGATCGACGGGTGCGCTTCCGGGGGAAGGGGGCCGACCATGTCCTGCGCGCAGGGGGAGTCGCGCAATAGGCCGCGCCGCGTGCTCGTCGTCGAGGACGAGTGGCTGATCGCGAACGAGCTCGAGCAGGACCTGAACGAGGCCGGCTTCTCGATCGTCGGTCCCGTCGGTTCGGTCGAGCGCGCGCTCGAGGCCATCGAGGCCGGCCGCATCGACGCCGCCGTGCTCGACGTGCGCCTGCAGAGCGAGGACAGCTATCCGGTGGCCGAACGGCTGCAGGAGCGGAAAATCCCGTTCCTGTTCATCACCGGCTACTCGTCCGGCGAGATCGAGGACCGCTACCGTCGCCACGCCTGCCTGCAGAAGCCCTTTTCGAGCCGCGGGCTGCTCGAGGCGGTCGCCGGAATCCTCCAGCGCTGATCAGGGCAGGGCGTCGAAGCCGGGCGAAAAGCCGTTCAGCGAGACCGGGATGCCGATCCCTTCCTCGGGGGTCTGGAAGACGATGAAGGTCGCCCCCTTGCCGGTGCGGAGCTTGCCGAGCAGCGGCTCCTCGAGCACCACCTCGGCCACGCAGCCGTTCGGCAGGCAGCGCACGAAGCCGGCGCGGCCGACATCGGCATCGTCGATGCGCAGCCCGAGCCCCATCGGCAGCAGCACGCCGAGCGGGGCGAGGACGCGCAGCAGCCGGTTCTTCTTGTCGGCCGTCTTCAAGACGATGACCGTGAGGCCGACGCTCGGCCGGTCCTCGGCGGTGACGCTCTGCACCAGGGCGCACTGCTCGCCGCGGGCGCCGGGCGGCGTGTCGCAGCGCATCTGCCAGTCGCCGTGCACGGTGCGGACGACGCCCTGCGCGCCCGCCGTCAGCGGCGCGGCGAGAAGGCAGCCGGCGAGCAGGAACCGGGCGATCGAGGATTTTGGTTGCACGCCTTTTTCCGGTGTCTGGCGGTGGAACGTGACGTCAAGGCACGGAGATTACGTCCTTGTCGAGGCAGAGCGGATCGGCGGTAGCAGACGGGGGGCGGCTGTCAAGGACGCCGTGCATCCGGCGGTCGCCGCAGGCTAGGTCAGCCCGCCGAGCTGCTCGTTCCGCTGACGAAGCCGTTTCGACTGTTCCTCTGCGAGGCTTAGGGTATCGTCCACACGCCCGACGAGCGGCGGCAGCTCCAGACGAGGGGGGACGATGCGCGTTGATCTCATCGGCTTTTTGGGAGGCGGCATCGCCGCGCTGTCGCTGTCGCTCGCCTTTGGCGCGAATGCCCAGGAGGCTGCGCCGGCCGATCTCTTGACGACCGCGGAGGGCGCGGTCCTCGTCTCCGCCTCGGCCAATCCCGCCGCGGCGCTGGCGCTGCTCGACGGCGCGGCGGCCCCGCTCTGGAGCAATGGCGGCCCGAAGTTCCAGGCGCCCTTCGTCTTCGTCTTCGAGCTGCGCGCACCGACCACGGTCGCCGCGGCGGGGGTGGCGAACGCCGGCCCGCGGCCGGGCGGCGTCGCCGGAGCCGCGGCCGGCGAGGTCCTGTTCGAGGGATCGCCGGCAGGTCCCGATCGCGGCTTCGTCCGCCTGGCGGAGCTCACCCCAGCCGAGTCCGGCGAGACCCTCGTCGAGGTCACGGGAGCGCCACCGGTCCGCTGGATCCGCCTCACCGTGGAGGGCAGTCGCGGCCAGGCGCCATGGACCTATCTCGGCGAGGCGATCATCCGCGGCACGCAGGACTTCGCCTCCCAGCCCGACCGCTTCACCGGCGTCTTCGCGGCCGGGCGCAACGCCTTCATCGAGCTCGCCCAGTCGGGCGGCACGATCACCGGCTGCTATGTCGAGCAGAGCGGCAAGGCGAGGGGCGAGATCTGGGGCGACGAGGTCGACGGCGTCGCCCGCCTCAGCCTGCGCTCCGACAAGGGCATCCTCGGCAGCGCCGTCCTCACCATCGACAGCCGCGGCAGCCTCGCCGGCGTTCGCTACCGCGACCGCAGCCGCATGGCCTGGGGCGGGCCGCCGGCGCCGAAAGGGACGCGCACCCCCTGCAGCGAGACGCCGGCGCCGGCCAATCCGGTGGCCGACGCGATCGCCGAGGACGGCCGGGCGAGGCTCTACGGCATCCTCTTCGACTACGACCGGGACAGCCTGAAGCCGGCCTCCGAGCCGGCCCTGCGGCAGCTGCTGGCGGCGCTCGAGGGCGGCGCCGGGCTGAAGCTCGAGATCTCCGGCCACACCGATTCGCACGGGCCGGACGACTATAACCTCGACCTGTCGCGCCGCCGCGCCGGCGCCGTCGTCGCCTGGCTGGTGAATGCCGGGGTGGATCCCGCGCGGCTGATCGCGATCGGCGAGGGCGAGCGCAAGCCCGTGGCCGGCAACGACACCGCCGACGGCCGCGCCCTCAACCGCCGCGTCGAGGCGCGGCGGATTTAGCTGGACGCAGCCGGTCCGAGGTGCTCGGCACGGAAACGGGCCGATGTGAATCGTAGGCGCACGAGGGGAGAGGGAAGAGACGGGCACAGCCTTCAGTCCCGGTTCAGCTCGCGATAGTATTCTCGGGCTGCGGCACCTCTCGCGAGAGTTCGGAGGGACGAATGGCGCGTATCGGGCGCGTGGTTGCCGTTCTTGTTGCGATCCTCGTCGCGGCGCCGGCTTCGGCCGAGACCCGCATCGCCCTCGTCGTCGGCAATGGCGGCTATTCCGCCCCGCGCATGGCGCTGCCCAATCCGCCGGCGGATGCGCGGCTCGTCGCCGGGCTGCTCGAGCGGGTCGGCTTCTCGGTCGACCTCGTCGTCGACGGCGGCCGCGAGCAGATGTACGAGGCGCTCGACCGCTTCGCCGCGAAGGCCGAGACCGCCGACGTCGCCCTGTTCTACTTCGCCGGCCACGGTATCCAGGATCTCGGCCAGAATTTCTTGATGCCGGTCGACGCCGAGCTGAAGCGGCAGCGCGATCTGCGCGACCGCTTCGTGCCGCTCGACGACGTGGTGCAGTCGCTGTCGCAGGCGCGCGGCGCAAAAATCCTCGTGCTCGACGCATGCCGCGACAACGAGGCCGTCGACGCGCTGCGGGCGGCGGTGCCGAGGAGCCGCTCGGCGGCGGTGACGCGCGGCCTCGCGCCGATGCCGAAGGTGTCGGGCATGCTGGTCGCCTTCGCGACGCAGCCGGGCGTCGTCGCCACCGACGGGTCGGCGGCCAATAGCCCCTTCACCGAGGCGCTGGCGCGGCACCTCGCCGAGCCCGGCCTCGAGCTGCGCCAGGTGCTCACCCGCGTCCGCATCGACGTCGCCAGGGCGACCGAGCAGAAGCAGATCCCGGAAGTCTCGGACTCGCTGCTCGGGGAGGTCGTGCTCGTTCCGCGCACGTCCGGACCCGCTTTCGACAGCGCGATCACCGCGCCCGCGAATGCCGAGATCGCGTTCTGGAATTCGGTCGAAGCGGCGAAGTCGCCTGCTCTCTACCGCGCCTATCTCGACCGTTACGGGGCCGACGGCACCTTCGCGGCGATCGCGCGCGATCGGATCATGCAGGATCTGAAGGATCGGAGTGTCCTGATCGGTCCATTGCAGGCGAGGGTTGCGTCTCTGGGGGAGGATCTCCGCCGGACGATATCGATGCCGGAAACCGGGGTCGTCGTGGCGGAGGTGGTGACGGACGGACCGGCCGACCGGGCCGGCCTCGAGGCCGGCGACATCGTGCTGACGCTGGACGGCAGACGCATCGCCGACCCTCCTGCACTTGTGGAGATCGTAGAACTGCTGCCCTACCGCGACGTGGAGTTGCGCATAGCTCGCGACGGTGCGCTGTTCGTGAGGAAGGCCAAGCTCGACGCTGCCGCCGAGCCCGAGAGGAGCGACGTCGCTGCTGCCCCGGCCGCCGCGACGACCGAGGAGACGCAGAGTCCCACAGTTTCGCCCGACCCGGAGGTGGCGCTCTGGACCGAGGCCGAGGCGGCGAAGTCGCCGGCTCTGTACAGGGGTTACCTCGACCGATACGGGTTCAAAGGCGCGCATGCGGCGACCGCCTACGATCGAATCATGGACGATCTCAGGGCCCGGAAGGCGCGGGTCGGCCTGATGGGAATCAAGATCCAGGCGCTCACGGACGAGGTGCGGGCGACGCTCTCCCTGTCCGAGGAGGGCGTTCTCGTCGCCGAGGTTGGGGCCGGTCCCGCGCAGCGCGCCGGCATCCTCGTCGGCGATGTCGTGTTGAGCCTGGACGGTCGGCCGGTCACTACCCCTCGCGAGCTGGCCTATCGGATCGCGCTGTCGCCAGACCGCGAGGTCGAGATCGGCATCTCCCGTGCCGGCTCCCGATTCCTCGCCAAGATGAAGGTCGAGTCGCACATTCTCGAGCCCGCAAAGCCGTAGCGCTGCTGCCCTTCCCCCACTTCCGCGCCGAGATGACGCATCGCGCGGGGCGACGTTTCGTTGCGGCGACCTGCTTGATATGGTTCTAAGGCATTCGCCGCCGCAGCTGCCTCGTTCGCGGGCACAGATCGACCTGATCGCGGCGCCTCGCGTTCCTTGGGAGCCTCGCGAAACCACATGTTCCGATCGGGCCTACGCTTCGCCTGGCTTGTTCCCCTCGCCCTGGTCCTCGTCGGGACCGCGGCGCTGGCCCAGAACTACGGCCAGCCCGGCCCCTGGCAGGTCAACCTGCAGGGCGCCGCCACGCCGATCGCCGAGCAGGAGCACAGCTTCCACAACTTCCTGCTCGTCATCATCACGGCGATCAGCCTGTTCGTGCTCGGCCTGCTCATCTGGGTGATGGTCCGCTTCAACGAGAACCGCAACCCGACGCCCTCGTGGACGACGCACAACACCCTGCTCGAGGTCGCCTGGACGATCGTCCCGGTGCTGATCCTTGTCGCCATCGCCATTCCCTCGTTCCGCCTCCTCTACGCCCAGTACGAGGGCGGCGACGCCGAGGTGACGCTGAAGATCACCGGCCACCAGTGGTACTGGTCGGTCGAGTATCCGGACCAGGGGCCGATCGGCTTCGACGCGATCATGATCGCCGAGAAGGACCTTAAGCCCGGCCAGCCGCGCCTGCTCGCGGTCGACAACGACATCGTCGTTCCGATCGGCAAGCTCGTGCATGTCCAGGTGACCGCGGCCGACGTGATCCATTCCTTCGCCGTGCCCTCGTTCGGCGTGAAGGTCGACGCGGTGCCGGGGCGCCTCAACGACACCTGGTTCACGCCGACCCGGCTCGGCACCTATTACGGCCAGTGCTCGGAGCTCTGCGGGCGCGACCATGCCTTCATGCCGATCGCCGTGCGGGTGGTCAGCGAGGAGGACTACGCGGCCTGGCTCGCCGACGCCAAGCAGCGCTTCGCCGACGGCGGCGCCGGCCGGCGCGTCGCGGCGCTCGGGCAGAACTGACGGTTTCGAGGACGATTATCATGGCGACGGCTGTCCACGCGGCGCACGAGGACCACGGCCACCCGACCGGCTGGCGGCGCTACGTCTACTCGACCAACCACAAGGACATCGGCACGATGTACCTGATCTTCGCCATCATGGCGGGGATCATCGGCGGCCTGTTGTCGGTCGCCATGCGTGCCGAGCTGCAGCATCCGGGCATGCAGATCTTCGGCGACCCGGCGCTGTTCAACGCCTTCACCACCTCGCACGGCCTGATCATGATCTTCTTCATGGTCATGCCGGCGATGATCGGCGGCTACGGCAACTGGTTCGTGCCGATCATGATCGGCGCGCCGGACATGGCGTTCCCGCGCATGAACAACATCTCCTTCTGGCTGCTGCCGCCGGCCTTCGCGCTGCTGCTGATCTCGCTGTTCATGCCGAGCGCCCCCGGCGAGCATGGCGTCGGCGGCGGCTGGACGATCTATCCGCCGCTGTCCACCTCCGGCCAGCCCGGCTCGGCGATGGACTTCGCCATCCTGTCGCTGCACCTCGCCGGCGCCTCCTCGATTCTCGGCGCGATCAACTTCATCACCACCATCTTCAACATGCGCGCGCCCGGCATGACGATGCACAAGATGCCGCTGTTCGCCTGGTCGGTGCTGGTGACGGCGTTCCTGCTGCTCTTGTCGCTGCCGGTGCTGGCGGGCGCCATCACCATGCTGCTGACCGACCGCAACTTCGGCACCACCTTCTTCGCCCCCGAGGGCGGCGGCGACCCGATCCTGTTCCAGCACCTCTTCTGGTTCTTCGGCCACCCGGAGGTCTACATCCTCATCCTGCCGGGCTTCGGCATCATCAGCCACGTCGTCTCGACCTTCGCCCGCAAGCCGGTGTTCGGCTATCTCGGCATGGCCTACGCCATGGTGGCGATCGGCGTGATCGGCTTCGTCGTGTGGGCCCACCACATGTACACGACCGGCATCGGCGTGAACACGCAGGCCTATTTCGTCTTCGCCACCATGGTCATCGCGGTGCCGACGGGGGTGAAGATCTTCTCCTGGATCGCCACCATGTGGGGCGGCTCGCTCCGGCTCGCGACGCCGATGCTGTGGGCGATCGGCTTCATCTTCCTGTTCACGATCGGCGGCGTCACCGGCGTCGTGCTGTCGAACGCCGGCATCGACCGGGCGCTGCACGACACCTACTACGTCGTCGCCCACTTCCACTACGTGCTGTCGCTCGGCGCCGTCTTCGCCATCTTCGCGGCCTGGTACTACTGGTTCCCGAAGATGAGCGGCTACATGTACAACGAGAGCATCGGCAAGCTGCACTTCTGGGTGACGTTCGTCGGCGTCAATCTCGTCTTCTTCCCGCAGCACTTCCTGGGCCTCGCCGGCATGCCGCGCCGCTATGCCGACTATCCGGATGCGTTCGCGGGGTGGAACTTCGTCTCCTCGGTCGGCTCCTACATCTCGCTGCTCGGCATGTTCATCTTCCTCTACGGCGTCTGGGAGGCCTTCGCCAAGAAGCGGCAGGCGGCCGACAATCCGTGGGGGGAGGGGGCGACGACGCTCGAATGGACGCTGCCCTCGCCGCCGCCGTTCCACCAGTTCGAGGTGCTGCCGCGGATCAAGTGACCGCGCCGCAACCCGTCCCGGCCGCTGGCGGCCGCTGCTTTCCCGGTTCCCCGCGTCTGGCGGGGAACGCTTCGTTCAGGACTTGATCGCGCTCATGGCCCTCGTCTCCGATCACGCTCCGGAAGCCGCCGAGCTCGGCAAGGGCGAGGTCGCGGACTTCGTCGCGCTCCTGAAGCCGCGCGTCATGTCGCTCGTCGTCCTGTCGGCGCTCGCCGGCATGCTGGCGGCGCCGGGCCATCTGCATCCGGTCATCGGCGCCGTCGCGCTGCTCTGCATCGCCGTCGGCGCCGGCGCCCCGGGCGCCCTCAACATGTGGTGGGACGCCGACATCGACGCTGTGATGCTGCGCACCCGCGGCCGTCCGATCCCGGCCGGGCGCCTCGAGCCCGGCGAGGCGGCGGCCTTCGGCCTGACCCTCGCGGGCGGCGCCGTCATGGTGCTCGGCCTCGCCGCCAACTGGCTCGCCGCGGCCCTGCTCGCCGGCACCATCGGCTTCTACATCCTCGTCTACACGATGTGGCTGAAGCGCTGGACGCCGCAGAACATCGTCATCGGCGGCCTCGCCGGCGCCTTCCCGCCGATGATCGGCTGGGCGGCGGCGACCGGCACGGTGAGCCTCGAGAGCCTCGTCCTGGTGGCGCTGATCTTCGTCTGGACGCCGCCCCACTTCTGGGCGCTGGCGCTCCTGCGCTCGCAGGATTACGCCCGCGCCGGCGTGCCCATGTTGCCGGTCACGGCCGGACCGGACGCGACGCGCCGCCAGATCCTCGCCTACAGCATCGTGCTCGCGCCGCTCGGCGTCGTGCCGGCGCTGATCGGCACCGGCGGCCTCGCCTACGGCATCCTTTCGGTGATCGGCGGCGCGCTGTTCGTCGCGCTCGCGGTCCGCGTCTGGCGCAGCCGCGAAGGGGAGGCGGCGACGCTGGCGGCTAAGCACCTGTTCGGCTTCTCGATTCTTTATCTCTTCGTGCTGTTCGCGGTGCTGATCGCCGAGCACGGACTGGGCCTTACGTGGTGATGCGCGCCGTGGCCGACCCCAACGAGACCGGAGTGGTCCTGACGGAGGAGCAGAAGCGCCGCCGCCGGCAGCGCTCCATCGCCATCGCCATCGTGCTCGGCTTCCTCGTCGTGCTGTTCTACGTCATCACCGTCGTTAAGCTCGGCGCGCCGGTGCTGAACAGGCCGCTCTGATGTCCACGCCCGCCGATCCGAAGCTCCGTCTGCGCCACCTCGCGGTCGCCCTCGGCTGCGCGGCCTTCGTCGTCGGCATGGTCGGCATGGCCTATGCCGCGGTGCCGCTTTACCAGCTCTTCTGCCGCGTCACCGGCTTCGGCGGCGCCACCTGGGTCGCCGAGAAGGCGCCGGACAAGGAGCTCGAGCGCACCGTCCGCGTCCGCTTCGACGCCAACGTCGCCCCGGGCCTGCCTTGGGAGTTCCGGCCCGAGCAGGCCGAGGTCGAGGTCAAGCTCGGCGAGACCAGGCTCGTCTACTACCGCGCCCGCAACCGGGCGAAGACGGCGACGACCGGCATCGCCAGCTACAACGTGACGCCCGGCGCCACCGGGACCTATTTCGCCAAGCTGCAATGCTTCTGCTTCTCCGAGCAGACCCTGCAGCCCGGCGAGAGCCTCGAGATGCCGGTCGTGTTCTTCGTCGATCCGACGATGGCCGAGGACCGCACGCTCGACCGGCTGCGGACGATCACGCTGTCCTATACATTCTTCGCCGCCAAGGAACCGGCCAAGCCGGTCGCGGCGGCGGGCGCCGTGCGCCCGAGCCTCTGAGGGGAGTTTCATGGCCGAAGCCCACGCAGCTCACGGCAAGCCGCAGCACGACTACCACCTCGTCAATCCGAGCCCCTGGCCGGTGGTGGGAGCGACGTCGGCCTTCGTCGCCGCGGTCGGCGGCATCATGTGGATGAAGGGCGGCACGCCGCTCGTCTTCGCAGCCGGCATGATCGGCATCCTCTACACGATGCTGATGTGGTGGCGGGACGTCATCCACGAGGCCGAGACCGGCGATCACACGCCGGTCGTGCAGCTGCACATGCGCTACGGCATGCTGCTGTTCATCGCCTCGGAGGTGATGTTCTTCGTCGCCTGGTTCTGGGCCTATTTCGACGTCGCCCTGTTCCCCGGCGAGGTGCACCAGTTCCAGCGCACCGAGCTCACGGGCGGGCACTGGCCGCCGGCCGGCATCGAGACCTTCGATCCCTGGCACCTGCCGCTTCTCAACACGCTGATCCTGCTCACCTCCGGCACCACGGTGACCTGGGCGCACCACGCCATCATCCATGGCGACCGCGACGCCGCCAAGCAGGCGCTGTGGCTCACCGTCGGGCTCGGCCTGCTGTTCACGCTCTGCCAAGCCTACGAGTACAGCCACGCCAATTTCGGTTTCTCGGGCAACATTTATGGCGCCACCTTCTTCATGGCGACCGGCTTCCACGGCTTCCACGTCATCGTCGGCACCATCTTCCTCGCCGTCTGCCTGCTCCGGCTCTACGCCGGCCAGTTCACGCCGACGCAGCATTTCGGCTTCGAGGCGGCCGCCTGGTACTGGCACTTCGTCGACGTCGTGTGGCTGTTCCTGTTCGCCTGCATCTATGTGTGGGGCTATGGCGGGCCCGTGGTGGGCGGCGCGGCGCACTGAACTTCTCTTCCCTCTCCCATGGGGAGAGGGTGTCGCCGAAGGCGACGGGTGAG
>JAEZCD010000300.1 GCA_023430145.1 Pseudomonadota bacterium | reverse complement strand
GCTTGGCGGCGCGGGCCTTGTCGGCGAGCCAGCCGGTCTCGCGCGTGAAGGCATCCTGGCCGCCGAACAGGGCCGGATCGAACGCCAGCACCAGCACCGAGGCGCCCCATTCGGTCGGCGCCTCGGCGCGGCCATAGCCGCCGAGGCCCTGCGTCAGCGCTTCGACGAGCAGCGAGAGCGCGAAACCCTTGTGGCCGTGATCGATGCCGCCGATCGGCAGGATGGCGCCGCCGCGCTTCAGCGCGTTCGGATCGTCGGTCGCCGTGCCGTCCGGCTCGATCAGCCATTTGCCGCGCATAAGCGCGCCGGCGGAGCGCGTGCGGCCGACCATGGCGGCCGTGGTGATCGACATCGAGACGTCGAGCAGCACCGGGTCGCCCGTTGTCGGAAAGCCGGCGGCGAGCGGGTTCGGCGTCGTCACCGGGCTCGTGCCGCCGAAGGGCGCGACATGCGCCGCGCTCGGATCGGAGGAGAGCACCAGCACCACCATGCCGTCCCGCGCCGCCCGCTCGAGATAGACGGCGAGGCAGGCGATGTGGTGCGAGCGGCGGACGGCGACTGCGCCGACGCCGTACGTCTTCGCCCGCTTCACCGCCTCGTCGACGGCGAGCATGGTCGTCCAGACGCCGGGCAGGCGGTTCGCATCCCAGACCGCCGCGGCGCCGTTCGAGGAGACGATCTCGGGCCGCCCGTCGATCGCCATGGTGCCGGCGGCGATCTCGTCGACATAGTCGGCGAGCAAAGCGAGGCCGTGCGTGTCGTGGCCCAGAAGATCGGCCTCGACGAGGCCTTCGGCGACGGCACGCGCCGGCTCCTCGGGCAGGCCGGCGGCGCGCAGCACGTCTCCGGCGAAGGCGCGCAGCGCGGCGGCGTCGTAAGTCTTCGGCATGCGAACCTCTAGACGGGGCGGCGGACGGAGATGTCCCACGGAACGACCAGCTTCTCGGCGAGCGTCACGAGCCCGAACAAGGCGAGGCCGAGCAGCGTGAGGAAGAAGATCGCCGCGAAGGCGAGGTCCGGGCGCATGTTGCCGGTGACGATCTGGATGTAGAAACCGAGCCCCTGGTCGCTGCCGATGAACTCGGCGATCGTCGCGCCGACGGTGGCGTTCACCGCGGCGTATTTGAAGCCGACGAAGCATTGCGGCAGCGCCGCGGGGAAGCGGACTTTCCAGAATGCGAGCCAGGGGCTCGCCCCCGTCGAGCGGCAAAAACGCTCCAGTTCCTCCGACAGCGAGCGGAAAGCCAGGATCGCGTTCAGCACCACCGGGAAGAAGCAGACGAGGATGACGATGATGATCTTCGGCAGGAGGCCGAAGCCGAGCCAGGAGATGAACAGCGGCGCAAAGGCGATCTTCGGCACCATCTCGAGGCTGACGAAGAACGGATAGACGGTTTTGCGCAGGATCCCGGAGAAAGCGATCGCGAGGCCCATCGGCACGCCGATGGCGATGGCGATGAGATAGCCGAGCACCGCTTCGACGCCGGTGATCCAGGTGTATTCGATGAGCCGCGGCAGGTCGGCGGCGCCGTTCTGGATGATCTCGGACGGCTTCGGCAGGATGTAGCGTGGCACGCCGAAGAGGTCGATCGACAGCTCCCAGACGATGAAGAAGCCGAAGAACGAGACGAGGAACGGCCATGAGGCGCCGAACATGCGCGTGCTGCGCAGAGTGAAGGAGGCGCCGTCGTCAGAGGAGACCATAGCCATGAAAAATCTCCTGGATCTCTTCGACATAGGCGTGGAACTGGCGACCGCGCTTGGCGGCCAGGTCGCGCGGCCAGGGCAGGTCGATCTCGACCTGCCGCTCGATGCGGCCGGGGCGGGGCGTCATCACGCAGACGCGCGACGACAGCTGCACCGCCTCCTCGATCGAGTGGGTGACGAAGACCACCGTCGGCCGGGTGCGCAGCCACAGCGTCTGCAGGTCGTTGCGGATGCTCTCGCGCGTCATCGCGTCGAGCTTGCCGAGCGGCTCGTCGAGCAGGGCCGTCGCCGGCTCGTGCACCAGCGCCTGGCAGAACGAGGCGCGCTGCTGCATGCCGCCGGACAGCTGCCAGGGGTAGCTTTGCGCGAAATCCTCGAGCCGCACGGAGCGCAGAAGCTCGGCGATGCGGGTGGCGTAGGCGCCGGGCTTCAGGCCGCGCAGCTCGAGCTGCAGGGCGATGTTGCCCTCGACGGTCCGCCAGGGCACCAGCGTCGTGTCCTGGAACATGATGCCGACGTCGGTACGCGGCTTCGTCACCTTGTCGCCGTCGACGAAGATCGCGCCCGCGGTCGGCTCGAGCAGGCCGGCGATCATCAGCATCAGCGTGGATTTTCCGCAGCCGGACGGCCCGAGCAGGGCGACGAACTCGCCGGCGCCGATCGACAGGTCGACGGGGCCGAAGGCGTGCACCGCCCGCGAGCCCTCGCCATAGGTCTTGGAGACGCCGCGGATCTCGATCGAGGCGGCCGGTGGCGCGCTCACGCCGAGCTCGCGGCGGCTTGCGACGAGGCGCGGCCGCTGTGCCGCTGCCGCCCCGTCCGCGCGGGAGAAGTCCGTACGAACGGGGCCGTGCATCGGCGTCACCCACTCACTTCTTGACGATGAACTCGTTCGTATAAAAGGCCTCGACCGGCTTGTCGGTCTTGAGGTCGTTGTAGGTCTTCATCAGCGCGATCATGTCGGCCCAGTCGGACGGCACGTTCATGCCGAGCACCTTGTCCTTGTTGGCCGCCGAGTAGAGCACGCCGGTCGTGACGTCGAGCACGGCGCGCGCCTGCGCCTTGCCCTCGGGCGTGTTCATCGAGCCGCCGACGATGTCGGCCATGGCGGCGATCGCCGCGTCCGGGTTCTTCTCGGTCTCGGCATAGGCCTTCATGGTCGCGGCGACGAAGCGCTTCACCAGATCGGGGTTCTTCGCCACGAAGTCCTTGTTGGCGGAGAGACAGTAGCCGACCTGGTTCACGCCGAAGTCGGAGTAGGGGAACGTGACCGGCGCCGCGCCGCCCGCCGCCTTGATCTCGGCCGGCTTGTCGTCGAGGCCGCCGAGCATGCCGACCGTGCCGCCGGCGCCCTGCAGGTAGCTCGAGACGAGCGCGCCCTCGGGCACGTTGATGATGCCGACGTCGCCCTCGGCGAGGCCGGCGTTCTTGAGTACGAGCGGGAAGAAGGTGTTGACGCCCGCATTGGCGGTCGTCAGCAGCTTCTTGCCCTTCAGATCCTTGATCGTCTTGATGCCGGCGTCCGGGCGGACGATGACCGCCTCGGTGCCCATGGCGTCGATGACGCCGACCGAGATCAGCGGCGCGCCCTGCGAGATGAGGTTGGCGAGGGCAGCGCAGGAGCCGTAGCCGAAGGTGGAATCGCCATTGGCGACGAGGCGGTGGACGGCGCCCGAGCCGTTGCCGGAGCGGATGTCGATGTCGATACCCGCATCCTTGTAGTAGCCCTTGTCCTTGCCGAGCGCGAAGCCGGCATGCGAGCCGTACCACATCCAGTTGAGGCGGACGCGGACCGGGTCCGCCGCGTGGGCGGCGGTTCCGGCGAGCAGGCCTGCGGCGATCAGCGCGGCGCCGATTGCGTTGAGACGAAAGCGCGACATTTTTCTCGACTCCTCCTGTTGTCCGATGCCTCGCTCACCGCCGCCCGGGGACCGTCGCCGGCCCGGGCCCGATCAGACCGGGAGGCAGGCCGGCCCGAGCGGCTCGTAAGTCTTGTAGGCGAGCACGAATTCCTGGTGGCCGAGCGCCTCCGACTTGGTCGGTGTGCCCGAGGCCGCCGCGACCACCGCGCCGACGATCCGCTCGCCGACCTCGTCGATCGTCTCGACGCCGTCGGCGATGGTGCCGGCATTGATGTCCATGTCGCCGGCCATGCGCTCGAAGGTTCGCGTGTTCGAGACGCACTTGATGACCGGCGCCACCGCCTGGCCGACGACCGAACCGGCGCCGGTGGTGAAGATCACGAGGTGGCAGCCGCTCGCCACCATCTCGGTGATCGTTTGCGTGTCGTTGATGTTCGGGATGCCGTAGCGGACCGCGCCGTCATTGACGGTATCCATGAGGTAGAGCCCGCGGCCAGGCGGCCGCACGCCGGGCTTGAGCAGGCCGCTGATCTTGCGCGTGCCGCTTTTGGCGTAAGCGCCGAGCGACTTCTCCTCGAGCGTCGACAGCCCGTACTTGATGTTGCCGCCGCCAAAGCTGCCGTGGCCGAGATCGGCATAGTAGCGCTCGGCCTTCCGCACGGCGCCGACGAGCGCCTCGGCGAGCTCCGGCGTCGCGGCGCGGGCGGCGAGGAAGGGATCGCAGCCGACGAGCTCGCAGGTTTCCTCGAACATGACCGTGGCGCCGGCGTCGACCAGAAGGTCGAAGGCGTGGCCGACGGCGGGGTTGACGGTGACGCCGCTGAGCCCGTCCGAGCCGCCGCATTTGGTGGCGATGACGAGGTCGGCGAGCGCGATCGGCACCGTCGGCGCGCTGGCGAGCTTCTTCAGCTCGCCCTCGATCCAGGCGCGGCCGCGGGCGATCGTCGGCGCGGTGCCGCCGCACTGCTGGATCACCAGCATCTCGACCGGCCGGCCGGATTCCTCGATCGCCCGCTTCAGCGCGCTGCGGCGGAATTCCTCGCAGCCGAGGGAGACCAGCAGGACGGCGCCGACATTGGGATGCGTGCAGATGTCGGCGAGGATGTTGCCGGCGTACTCGCTCGGGTAGCAGCCGGGAAAGCCGATCAGCTGCACGCCCTGCTCGACGAACGGGTCGGCGATGCGGCGCGCGACATGGTGCGCGCACTCGACGAGATAGGCGACGACGACATAGTTGCGGATGCCGACGCGGCCATCGGGCCGCGGGAAGCCGCGCATGCCGCTCGTGTCGATGCGAAAATCCTTACTCATAATGGTCCTCGTCATTGTCGAGGTACCGGCTCCTGACATTGTGCACGTGCACCAGCGCGCCACGCGGGATCGCCCGCGTCGCCACCGCCACGGGCACGCCGAAGCGCACCACCGCCGCGTCCGGGGCTATCTCCACGAGCGCGATCTTGTGCCCGAGCGGGATGTCCTCCCCCGCTTCCAGAGCCGTACCGCCGAGGGCGCGCGCCATGGCATTCGCCGCGATGTCGCGCGTGGCCACGCCGACATTGTCGGCGGGCGACAGCACGACCATGTTGGCGCGCTCCTCCATCGGTCGATCAACTCGCACGCAATCGCGGCACGCCGACGGCGCGCATCATGGCGAGCGTGTCGGCGCGGTAGCGCTCGCGCACGTCGCGGGT
This sequence comes from Pseudomonadota bacterium, assembly GCA_023430145.1. Classification (GTDB taxonomy): domain Bacteria; phylum Pseudomonadota; class Alphaproteobacteria; order Rhizobiales; family Methylopilaceae; genus JAEZCD01. The sequence continues at coordinate 3,989 of JAEZCD010000300.1, read as the reverse complement.
CGGCGGACGGCAGCGGCTCGACGGCAGGCCGACCAGCTCCATGCACAGCTTGTCGAGATAGCCGTCGCCGCTCGTGAACTCGCGCTCGATCTTCACCCACAACTTGTAGAAGGGCATCGCCTCCTCGACCAGCATGCGAGCGATCTCGGCGAAGTTCTCGCGGCGGACCTCCTCGACCAGCTTGATGCCCCATTCCGGCCAGTAGTTGCAGAGATGGACCTCGAACGCCTTGGCGCCCAGTGCGGGCGTGGCGCTGTAGGCGAAGAACAGATTGTTGTCGATGATCGTGAAGCGGTTCGAGAAATGCGAGGTGACGTCCTCGAACTCCATCGCGTCGGTGCGCGGCGTCGCCCATTTGAGGCCGACGACGTTCGGGATCTCGGCGAGCCGCTCGACCATGCCGAAGGAGATGTTGGTCGAGGTCCAGAAGGTGTTGTAAACGATGAGGCCGAGGTCGGGTGCCGCCTCCGCCGCCGCTCGGATGAACTCCTCGAAGTCGCCCTCGGTATGGGTGAAGTAGAACGGGCAGGAGACCTGGATGAAGTCGGCGCCGAGACGCTTGGCCGTCTTGGCGATGCGGACGAGCTCGAGCGTGCTCGTGGTCTGCGCGCCGACCGCCACCGGCACGCGGCCGCCGACCTCGTCGATCACAACCTCGGCGACGCGCATGCGCTCGTCGAAGGTCATGGTCGAGAAGTCGCCCGCCGCGCCGCCGGCGAGGAAGGTGGCGGTGCCGGCGTCGAGGCCGCCGGCGATCAGGAAGCGGACATAGTCGCGCAGCGCGGCCTCGTCGACCGGGAAGCCGGCGGAGTCTACGAACGGGGTCGGAACGGTAACGTAGCAGCCCTCGAGCTTGGTCTTGAGGGTCTCGGTCAGTGAAGACGGCGCCGCTGCGGGCGCCCGCTCGACCAATGCCATGAAGGACTCCGCGCGCACTTCGCCGTTCCGATGCTCGCCGAGCGCCGGACAGTGCGCAATTCTTATTGAAACCAGGGCACGAGCATGCGACGGGGGCGATAACACTCCGCCGCCACATGCGCCCAGGCCGCTAGACTGAGACGCGCTCCGGCATCCCCGTTGACGGGAAGGGACAGATCTTTGATGCTGGGAGACAGCGTCCGCGTCGGAGCGTACAGCCCACGCTTCGTCATCCTGCGCGAAAGCGCAGGATCTATCGTGCTGCCGCCGAGGCCGGGTTAGCGCGCAAGAAGGGTGGATCCTGCGCTTTCGCGCAGGATGACGAGGAGTTTCCGGCGCGTCCCCGCAACGACGCCCGAGTTCGTCGGCACTACGCCACCGAGGAGCCCTGTATGTCCCAGACGCAGGCCGCCGTTCCCTTCTTCAAACTCCTCCTCCGTCCCGAGTTTCCACTGAACGCGGTGGTGCTCGCGACCGAGGCGCTGCGCATCGCCAATCAGAACAGTGGCCGCGAGCTGTTCCGTTGGTCGCTCGTCTCGGAGGACGGCGCGCCGGTGCGGGCCAGCAACGGTATGTGGCTCGACGTCGACCAAGGGCTCGGCGGCGCCGAGCGGGCCGACTTCTACCTCGTCTTCGAGGGCAATCTGCCGACGCAGCGCAACACGCCGCGGCTGTTGAACGAGCTGCGTGCGGCACGCAGGTTCGGGGCGACGATCGGCGCCGTCGACACCGGCGCCTTCGCGCTCGCCCAGGCCGGGCTGCTCGGCTCCGGCGACACCGTCGTGCACTGGGAGGCGGTGGCGACCTTCCGGGAGCGCTTTCCGCAGGTGAAGGTCAGCGATGCCATCTATTTGATCGATGGCGCCCGCATCAGCTGCGCCGGCGGCGTCGCGACGCTCGACATGATGCTGGACCTGATCGAGAGGCTGGCGAGCCCCGCGCTCGCCAACGAGGTCGCCAACGCGCTGGTGCATACCCCGCGCGCCACTCGCCAGCCGCAGCGCAACGACGCGGCGACGACGCGGGAGAAGCGCCTTCTGTCGGACCGCATCGTCGCGCTTATGGAGGGCAACCTCGACTTCCCGCTGTCGCTCGAGGAGATCGCCGAGCGGCTTGGCGTGTCGAGCAAGACCGTGGTCCGCGAGTGCCACCGGCGCTTCGACGAGACGCCGATGCGGCTCTACCTGAAGGTGCGCCTGCAGGCGGCCCGCAACATGCTGTTCTACGAGGAGTTCGGCATCGGTGAGGTCGCCACCGCCTGCGGCTTCTCCTATCCCGCGGTGTTCTCGCGCGCCTTCAAGGAGCAGTTCGGCACGAGCCCGCGCGAGTTCCGCGCGGCGCTGCGGCGGCAGCAGAACCAGGCTTTTCGGCCGGAGATCCGGCGGCTGTCGTTCGACGCGCCCGCCGAGCGGTGGCGGGCCGAGCCTGTCCCGGAGCATCAAAAATAAGTCCCGGGTAGTCAAAGCGAGGCCGCCTCGCCGTTCAAGTATTTTTACCGGAGTATCCGGGGCGTGGCCGATGGTGTTCGGCAAACGGCCCTGGAACGCAGGGTCTGCCCCCTCTGGTGCGCGAATAGCGCCGGCCGGAGCGTGCGTAACTCTTGCGTCTTGCTGGCTCGCCGATGCTTTGCACCTCCGGCTCTACAGGGCCGGGGGATGGACAATTCCTAACTCGGAGTGCGCCGCCATGGACAAGCCCGAAGTCGAGAACAACAACGCGCCGGACCGCCGTGTATTCCTGAAGGGTGCCGGCGTCGCCGCTGCGGCGTTCGCGATGCCCTACGTGATAACCGGCCGTGCGGCCGCGCAGACGCGCGAGATCGTGCATTGGAGCTGGCTCGCTGCCTCGGACGGCGAGATCTGGGCGAAGATGATCGACAACTTCAACGAGGCCCACAAGGGCAAGGTGTCGATCCGCATGGAGCTCGTGCCGGAGGAGCAGTACACGACCAAGCTCCTCGCCGCCGCCGCCACCGGCAAGGCGCCGGATTTTGGCTGGGGCACCGCCGGCAAGGAAGCCGCGCTCGCCCGCGACGAGGTCATGGTCCCGCTCGACGACCTCATCAAGAAATCCGGCCTCGATCTCGCCGATTTCAGCGCCGCCTCGATCGCGGCGTCCCGCTATCCCAAGTACGACAACAAGATCTTCATGATCCCGATGGATCTGATGAGCCTGCAGCCGCTCGTGAATCTCGCGCATGTGAAGGCGGCCGGCCTCGACCCGGCGAAATTCCCCGAGGACGGTAAGACGCTGCTCGAGTGGGCGGAGAAGATGACCAAGCGCGAGGGCGGCAAGGTCGTCAGCTCGGGCATCATGATGACCGGGTCGGGCGTGCAGCCGACCGTCACCTGGGGCATCGTCGCCGAGCAGATGGGCTTCAAGCGCGCCAACGATGACCTGAAGAAGGCCTGCGTCAATCCCGAAGCCGGCAAGGCTGCGATGCAGTACGTGCTCGACCTGTTCGACAAGTACAAGGTTGCGACCCGCGACGTCACCGACCGCTACAAGGCCTTCGGCACCGGCCAGGGCTCGATCTTCTGGACCGGCCCGTGGACGCTCAACGGCTACATGGCGCAGAAGCTCGATTTCGCCTCCGACCTGTTCCCCAACATCGGCGGCAAGCGGATCACCTATTTCGAGCAGGGCGGCCTGCAGCTCTACACGCAGGCCGACAAGGGCCGCTACGAGGCTACCATGCAGGCGGTGAAGTGGCTGTCCGACAACAGCTTCCTGTGGACCACGGTCGGTCGCGGCGCCTCGCCGAGGAAGTCGATCCTCGACCGGCCGGACTACAAGACCGCCGGCCCGCCCTGGTCCGTGCGCGGCGCCTTCATCGAGGGCATGTCGTTCGCCACGATCGGCGAGATCCCGGTCGTCGCCGGCCCGGACTTCACGATCTATTCGGGCGGCAACTTCCTCGCCAAGACGCTCGAGGGCGTCTGGAGCGGCAGGGCCTCCATCGACGAGACCATGGCCCGCATCCAGGAGCAGTGGCAGCGCGGCCTCGACGAGGGCTGAGCCTGTCGGGGGGGGGGGGGCCCCGCGGCCCCCCCCCCCCCCCCCCGCGGGGG
>JAEZCD010000276.1 GCA_023430145.1 Pseudomonadota bacterium | reverse complement strand
TCGCGCGGTCGGGGACGACGCCTGAGCATTCCCGGTGTCGTCCCCGGCGCGCCGAAGGCGCGGGAAGGGGACCCAGCGGGCATCAGGGAAGGCTTCGCGCATTTCATCCACGGGTCCGCCGAAGGCCCGTGCCCAACTCGCAAATGACGGGTCTCCGATGACGAACGAGCGCGATCCTGCCCCCGATCGTTAGGCCATCCGCCCTCCCCGGCTGGCTCGTCGCCGCCTTCGCCTGGGGGCTCGCCGAGGCGATTCTCCTGCCGATCGTGCCGGACGTGATCCTCACGCTCATCGCCCAGCGCTTCGGGCTGCGGGCCGGCATTCTCGGCTGCTCCTCTGCGATCGTAGGCGCCCTGCTGGGCGGGCTCGTCATGTGGATATACGGCGCCGCCGACCCGGTCGCGATGCGCGCCATGCTCGACGCGCTGCCGGCGATTCATCCCGGCATGGTCGCCGCGGCCGAAGCGGGGCTCGCCGACAGTCCGCTCGCGGCGCTCCTCGTCGGATCGGCGACCGGCGTGCCCTACAAGGTGTTCGCGGGCCTCGCGCCGGAGGCCGGCGTTTCGGCGGCGCTGCTTCTGGCGCTCACCCCGCTCGCGCGGGCGCCGCGTTTCCTGATCGCGGCGGGATTGGCCGCCGCCTTCGACAGGCTGGCGACGCGCCTCCTCGCGCGCGATGTGCGCACCGCGCTCGTGATCGGCTTCTGGATCGCCTTCTACGCGATCTTCTGGACGCGGATGGACGGCTGACGTTGATCAGGCGCGTATCGGCTCGACGCGCATGGCGTTGCGCGCGAACGCGAAGACGGCATAAAGGCCGAGCGCGACACCGAGCACCTCGAGGATCAAGGTTCCCGTGTCGCCGAGGCCGAACAGGCCGCCGAGCGCCCAGCCGCCGGCGAAGCCGGCCGCGATCACCTCGACCCCGACCAGCACCGAGGCGCTCGTGATCGTCACGAGGTGGCTCCAGTTGATCGGCTTCGGACGCGAATGCGGGGGCACGGGCAGCTCCATTCGTGGGACGCCGCCTCCATAGCAGCTTCGTCCCGGCCCCGGAAGTCCGTGCGAAAAACCTCAGGCGGCGAGCAGCTTCTGCACCTCGGCGACCAGCTCGCGCAGATGGAACGGCTTCGACAGGATTTTTGCCTCCTTGGGCGCCTGCGAGTCCGGATTGAGCGCCACCGCCGCGAAACCGGTGATGAACATCACCTTGATGTCGGGGTCGAGCGCGGTCGCCCGCCGGGCGAGCTCGATGCCGTCCATCTCCGGCATGACGATGTCGGTGAGCAGGAGCTCGAACGGCTCCTCGCGCAGCCGGTTATAGGCGGCGAGGCCGTTGTCGTAGGAGATCACCGAGTGGCCGGCATTCTCCAGCGCCTTGACGAGAAAGCGGCGCATGTCGCCGTCGTCTTCCGCGAGCAGGATCTTCGACATCGAGGAGGGCACGGCGAGTCACTCTCGAAAGGGTAGAGTTCATCCCATAAGCGTCTCAAACCGTAAATATCTCATTTGCCGGTTCCAGGATGGGCGCGACCGAACAGGCCATGGACAGTGCCCGCTGCGCTTGGCACAGTTCCTCCTCCACGTACGGAAAGCGACCGGTCCCCCAAGCATGCGCTCGTCTCCCGAGCCGCTCCTCGATCCAGGCTTCGAGATCATAGAGCCCGAAGGCCCGCTGACGCCGGTGGTTTTCAGCTCGCCGCATTCCGGCGCCGTGTACCCGGCCGACTTTCTCGCGCAGGCGCGGCTCGACCCGCTCAGCCTCCGGCGCTCGGAGGACGCCTTCGTCGACGAGCTGTTCGCCTCTTCGACCGAGCATGGCGCGCCGCTGATCCGGGCCCGGTTCCCGCGCGCCTATCTCGACCTCAACCGCGAGCCCTACGAGCTCGACCCGCGCATGTTCGAGGGCCGCATCCCAGCCTTCGCCAATACGCGCTCGCTCAGGGTCGCGGGCGGCCTCGGCACCATCCCGCGCATCGTCGGCGACAGCCAGGAGATCTACGGCGCGCGCCTGCCGATCGCCGATGCGCTGCGGCGCATCGAGCGCCTCTACAAGCCCTATCATCGGGCGCTGCGCGATCTTCTGACCCGGGCCCGGCGGCAGTTCGGGGCGGCGATCCTCGTCGACTGCCATTCGATGCCGTCGCGCGGCAGCCCGCGCGAGGATCGTCCGCGGGCGGACATCGTGCTCGGCGACCGCTACGGGGCGAGCTGCGCGCCCGCCGTGACCGACGTCGTTGAGACGGCGCTGCGCGAGCTCGGCTTCGCGGTGGCACGCAACAGGCCCTATGCCGGCGGCTACATCACCGAGCATTACGGCACGCCGGCAGCGGGCGTGCACGCGATCCAGATCGAGGTAAACCGGAGCCTCTACATGGACGAGGCGGCGCATGCGCCCCTCGACGGCTTCGCCGCCGTCGCCGACGACATGTCGCGGGTCGTCGCGGCCGTCGTCGCGATGCGTCCCGGAGACCTCGCTGTCGCCCAGGCCGCGGCCGAATAGGCCAACAAAGAAGCCGCTCCCGAGCGGAGCGGCTCAAGTCGAGGGAGGATCATCCATCGGCAACGGGCCGATTCGGACATTACGACGTTAGAAGCATTCCACGAGAAAGCAACCGCACGCTGTGGATTGCAGGTGAATAACTTCGCCCTGGTATGCATGTGTGCGGCGCAACGAAGCGCGCAAAAAAAGAGCCGCTCGCGAACGAGCGGCCCAAGTCTAGGGAGGAAACGCCCAAGGAGGGCACGGCAGGGACGTGAGGAACACGTCGATGCCGCAATGCACAATCTACGGCCGCATCGCACAATGGGCAACCGGAAACGCTCCGCTGTCCCGTCAGGGCTGCCATGCAGAATGCCACCATCGTCTCCGAAGGCTGCATTGCGCAGGGCCGGCCGCTTCCCGTAAGAGGGCGGGCGAAGGGGAGCAAACAGTGACCGCAGTCGATTTCGAAGCCTTCGTCGACCGTCTGACCACGGTCGCCGGCGAAGCGATCCTGCCCTTCTTCCGGACGACCATCGGCGTCGAGGACAAGGGGCGTCCGGGCGCCTTCGACCCGGTCACCGCCGCCGATCGGGCGGGCGAGCGCGCGATGCGCAGCCTGATCGAGGCGACCTTTCCGAGCCACGGCATCCTCGGGGAGGAGTACGGCCAGGTACGCGAGGACGCCGAGCTCGTCTGGGTGCTCGATCCGATCGACGGCACGCGCTCGTTCATCACCGGCCTGCCCGCCTGGGGCACGCTCGTCGGCCTGTTGCGCAAGGGCACCGCGTGCTTCGGCCAGATGCACCAGCCGTTCACGCGCGAGCGCTTCTCCGGCGACTGCCGCACGGCGCGCTACCGCGGCCCGATCGGCGACCGGCGGCTCAGGGTCCGCGCCTGCCCGGCGCTCGCCGAGGCGACGCTGATGACGACGACGCCGCGCCTGTTCGCCGACGCCGAGCTCGCCGCCTTCGGCGAGCTCGAGAGCACCGCCCGGCTGACGCGCTTCGGCGGCGACTGCTACGCCTACTGCATGCTGGCCGCGGGGCATGTCGACCTCGTCGTCGAGTCCGGCCTGCAGCCCTACGACATCGTGCCGCTGATCCCGATCATCGAGGGCGCCGGCGGCGTCGTCACCACCTGGCGCGGGGGACCTGCGACCGAGGCCGGCCGCATCGTCGCCGCCGGCGACCGCCGCGCGCATGCCGCGGCGCTCGAGGTTCTGTCGCGCGTCGAGTGATCGGGGGGAAGCCCCTCGTCATTGCGAGCGCAGCGAAGCAATCCAGCTTCTCTTTCGGCGCCGCAAGGCTGGATTGCTTCGTCGCTTCGCTCCTCGCAATGGCGGAGTGGGCGCCGCACACATAGCCGTCGGCTCGGCGCCCCGACGGGAAAACTACGCCGCCATGCGCTCGCCGCCGGGCACGAAGGCGTCGAAGCCGGCCCAGAAGAGGTCGCGGAACATGTCCCGCTCCATGAGGATTTCGTGCCGGGCGTTGGGGATCGTGACGACGCCGCCGGCGCGGACGGCGTGGCCGAAGCGCTCGATCGGGCGGTTGTCGACGATGCGCTCGGCACCGGCCGCGATCGCCAGCACCGGCACGGTGAGGCCGGCGAGGAACTCGGGCGCGCAGACCTGCCGCATCGCCCGGAAGGCCGCATGCACCCAGGCGATCGTCGGCGCGCCGAGCGCCAGATCGGGGCCTGCCCGCAGCAGCGCCGCGGTGCGCTCGTAGCGGGCCGGATCGGAAGTAAGCGGATTGCCGGAGAACGGCGCCAGATGGATCACGCGCGAGCCGCCGCCCGGTATGTAGGCGGCACCGAGGCCGAGCGAGTCCAGACTCGCTGCGAGCAGCCGCACGCCCTCCTCGGCGCGCAGCGGCAGGCCGAACAGCGGCGCGGTCAGGACGACGCGCTCGAACCACAGCGGCCGCGCCCGCGCGGCGGCAAGCGCCACCGGGGCGCCCATGGAATGGCCGAGCAGGTAGAAGGGCCCCGGGCAGTCGGGCAGCACGATCTCGCGCATCAGCGCCTGCACGTCGAGCAGGTACTCGCCGAAATCGTCGACATGGCCCTTGCGGCGGTTGCGCAGCCGCCGCTCGGAGCGGCCCTGGCCGCGGAAGTCGAATGCCACGACGGAGAAGCCGCGCTCGCCGAGATCGACGGCCGTCTCGAAATACTTCTCGATGAACTCCGCCCGGCCCTGCAGGAGGATCACCGTGCCGCGGCTCGGCGCGGTGGTCGGGAAGCGCGCGAAGCGCAGGCGCACGCCGTCGCTCGTCGTCAGGAAGCCGACGACGGCGTTCGGCGGCACCGGGTTCTCGGGAATCTCGACGAAACTCATGCCACGGGCTCGGTCCGCGCCCGCTTACACGAGAACGCGGCTCCGACCAAGCTCAGTAGCCGCCGTAGAAGCCGCCGCCGGGCGCGCGTCCCCCGCCGCCGCTCGGCGAGGAGCCGCGGACGCGGCCGCTCCCATCGATGATGATGCGCTGCCGCTGCCCCTGCGGCCCGGTCGCCTCGCCGACCCAGTTGCCGCCGCGTCGCGTCAGGCCGCCGATGTCGCGATATCCCTGGCGGCCGAGCTCGCGCAGCACGTGCGGCGGCTCGCCCGCTCCGGCAGGCCCGTAGCCGGGATACTGGACGAGGATTCGTCGGGCGCGGCGCGGCGTCCAGACGGGCGGATAGAGCATCAGCGAGCGCGCCACGAAGCGCGGCGGCGCACGACCGACGACCAATCGCCGCGGCACGCGATACAGGAGCTCGCCCGTCACCGGCGAGCGGATCGTCGCCGCCGGCTTGCCGCGGAACATGATGGCGACGGGCTCGCCAGAGGGGCCGAACCGCGGCCGCGCCTCCGCGAGAGAACCGGCGAGCATAAGCGCCGCCATGGCGGCGAGCGCAGCCTTCCAGCTTGTCATTCGCCCCCTCCCGAGCCGGAGGCCCGCCGCGCCGGCGGACGCCGCACGGCGCCACAGCCGTAATCCCGGTTGCATGAACGCTCACCAAAAACGGCATTCATGTCCCGTTCATGCGCGCCTCGAAACCCGGCGAATGGACCTCTTGACGCCGTCCCAGGGGGTTCCCATCTCATCGCTGCGCTGGCCCAGTGCAGCGCGAAAAAGCCAATGCGATCCGGCCGTTGCGGCGGATCGCAGCGTCATGTCGCTTCTTTGCGGAGGATATGTCATGCGACAATTCGATCTCGCTCCCCTCTACCGTACGACCGTCGGCTTCGACCGCCTGTTCTCGATGCTCGACCAGTTCTCCGGCGACGGCGCGCCGACCTACCCGCCCTACAATATCGAGCGCACCGGCGAGAACGCCTACCGCATCTCTGTCGCGGTGGCCGGCTTCTCGGACCAGGACCTCTCGCTCGAGGTCAAGGAGAACACGCTCTCGATTCGCGGCGAGAAGCAGGCGCAGATCGACGGCCAGCGCAGCGAGGTGCTCTATCAGGGCATCGCCGCGCGCAGCTTCGAGCGGCGCTTCCAGCTCGCCGACTACGTCCAGGTGACGGGCGCGAGCCTCGAAAACGGCCTCCTGCACGTCGATCTCGTGCGCGAGATCCCCGAGGCCAAGAAGCCCCGCGCCGTGCCGATTACGACTTCGGCGCCGCGCACCGAGCACAAGGTTTTGAACGCGGCCTGATCCCGCGTCGAGCTCGGACTGAAGAAGGGCGCCCCGAGCGATCGGGGCGCCTTTTTCGTGGCTCGCGTCCTGGTGGGGAGGAAAAGCGCGCCCGTCCTCGGCCTGCCTCCGCCCCATCCTGCGACAGCCCCTCCGCTCGTCATCCTGCGGCTCGACCGCAGGATCCATCTTC
>JAEZCD010000262.1 GCA_023430145.1 Pseudomonadota bacterium | reverse complement strand
GCGCTCGCCGTAGCGGGCGCCGGCGAGCGCGGCGAGATAGGCCCGGCGATCGGCGACCTGCACGCGGCCGAACAGCCCGTCGCCGGACAGCTCACGCGCGGCAACGCCGAGCAGCCGACGGCTCGCCGGCATCGAGGCGAAGGTCACCCGCCCTGACCGGTCGTGCCGTGTGACGAGGTCGGGAACGGCGCCGAGGAGGCTCGCGCGCTCCTCTTCCGCCGCCGCCCACTCCGAGGTGCGGGCCTGCAGCAGCGCTTGCGCGCCGGCGAAGATGGCGACCAGCATCGCTGCGCCGACGGCGCCGAAAAGCACGTCCCCCGATACGGACCGGGCCGTCCCGAGGGTCTCCGGGGCGAGGACGAGCCCGGCGGCCAGCACCAGTACCGCGGCGAGCGACAGGGCGACCACGCGGATCGAGCCGCCGAGCGCCGCCTGCGCCGGGATCAGCGCCAGCAGCGGCAGCGCGACGGCGCTCGCGCCGGCGAGGCAGGCCGCGCCGATCAGCGCAGCGGTGCCGGCGATCGACAGAAGATGGGGCAGCCGCCGCGTCCGCGCGGCGGCGAGCGCGACGAGGAGCGGCAGCAGAAGGGCGACGAAGAGGAGACTCTCGAAGAGGTCGGGAACGCCGCGAAGGAGGAGGAAGAGCGGCAGCGCCGCGAACCCCGCGACCGCGGTCAAGAGATGGGCGGCGATGAACAGCCCGCGGCGACTGGAGTCCACCGCCTCGCCGGCCCCCGATCGGGGAAGGACGCCCGCCAGGAGCTCGAAGAACCGGTTCGTCGGCGATCGGCTGGACAGGCTCACGCGGCGGATACTCGACGTACGGAACGGCTCACCGGATGCACGCTGCCACGTTCACCTTAACCGACTGCTAAACGCCCGTTCGGTCTCCGGTAATCATCACAAGATGAACAATTCCTTTCCAGGATCCTTACAATTAGTTTCGAAGTTGTCTCGAAAGCAGCGGAACCAATTCAATCGAGCTTATCTCGCATTTGATATCGATGTCGCTGCGTCACGGAAGCAGATCTTGCGACGAAGGTCGCGCCAACATTCCAGTCGAGACTTCATCGATGCTGATCATACGTGTGGTTCTCGGAGTGGTGCTGATCCTGGCACTGGTTCCCGTCGGCAAGGACTCGGCGACCGATAGCAGCTCCGGCGGCTTTCCGGGCACCGGCGCCTTCATCGCCGCGAGCGCGGCGATCGAGGATCTCGGCGGCTTCTGCGACCGCCAGCCGGCCGCCTGCGCGGTCGGCGCCGAGGCGCTGAGGAGCTTCGCCGACCGCGCCATGCACGGCGCCCGGGCGCTGCAGGACTACGTCATCGACGGGCCCGCACGGGAGGAGACCGGCACGCTCGCCGCGCCCTCGGCTCCGCCCTCGCAGGATACGCTGACGGCGAGCGACCGGCTGCCGGCCTGGCGCGGCCCCGCGGCCTGAGGGCGGCCTGCGATCGATGCCGCCGCGGCCCAGCCCGCGCAGCGGATCACGAGCCGCCGGAGCCGAGCTCCCGTCCGAGGAGAATCGCCGCCGTCCCCACGGCTGCGATCGTCGCCCCGACGAGCAGGATCGCCGACTCCAGCACGAGCCATGCACCGACGAGAACGACCAGGGCCGCGACGAGGCCATTGAGCGTTCGGAAGAGTGCTCGCTGCTTTCCCGCCATCACATCCCCCGAAGCGTAGCAGTAGGCGGCCTCCGTAGCTCGCAGAGGTTGAGGAATTATGTATTCCCGCAACTCGGTGGGTTGGACGGTTCAGCGGTCGCGGCGGTGAGAAATGGCTGGAGCGGAGCGCACGGCAGCACTATTTGGGGGGCATGCAGCAAAATCCCGCCATTGACGAGATCGTCGACGGATTCGCCCTCCTGGACGACTGGGAGGACCGCTACCGCTATGTGATCGAGCTCGGCCGCGGCCTCGAGCCGCTTCCGGCCGAGGCGCACAGTGCCGCCAACAAGGTGCAGGGCTGCGCGAGCCAGGTCTGGCTCGAGACGCGGATCGAGCCGGATGCGGCGGGCGGGCCGGTGCTGCGCTTTCGCGGCGACAGCGATGCCCACCTCGTCCGCGGCCTCGTCGCCATCCTGCTGGCGCTCTATTCCGGGCGGACGGCGACCGCCATCCTCGAGACCGACGCTCCGGCCCTGCTGGAGAAGCTCGGCCTGAAGGACCATCTGACGCCGCAGCGCTCGAACGGCGTGCGCGCCATGGTGGCGCGCATCCGCCAGGAGGCCGAGCGGGCGCTGGCGCCGGCCTAAGGGCCGCCCGCCTCCTCCGACCGCCAGGCGCGCAGCCGCCGCGATCCCGGGCCGCCACCGGCCGTGTCCGACAGGCCGTAGTGGCGGGCGAGGCGGTCGAGCGCCAGCCCGAGCACCACTTTCGCCGTCCGCGGCGGCCAGCGCCGCTCGCGCTCGACATCCTCGAGGCCCTTCAGGAAGCCGCAGACGTCGACCAGAATGCCGCCGAGCTCGGGGCCGACCGCCTCGAGCGCGCGCCCGACCCGCTGACGTGCCGCCGCCACCGCATCGCTCATCTCGACGCCGCCGCCGGCAGCCCCCGAGCGCCGGTCGAAGGCGATCGGCATGCTCCAGCTCGAGGTGACGCGCGGCATCGTCCGGGCGAGCGTGAGGTGGGCGCGGAAGCGCTCGCCGGCCTGCACCGCGGCCGCCCCGAGCAGCGGCTTGCCGTCCTTGCCGCGGCGGCGTGCGAGCCAGCCGAGCGGACTCTCGCTCGCATCCACCAGCACCGAGGCGCGCGCGCCGTCCTGCTCGACCGTGCGCCGCTCCAGCTCGGCGTGTTGCGCGAGATGCGCGTGCTCGGGCATGCGCAGGCGCCGGGAACGGGCGAGCCCGGCCTCGGTGCGCCTGAGGCGGCCGTCCGGGCCGCGCTCGACGAGGCCGCGCTCGACGAGCTCGGCGATGGCCGGGCTTGCCG
>JAEZCD010000195.1 GCA_023430145.1 Pseudomonadota bacterium | reverse complement strand
GCTCGAGGGCGCGCTCGTCGCCGGGCCGCGACGGCTGCTCGACCGGCTGAGCGGCTCCGGCATCCGGCAGGCGCCCTGGGTGCACGCGCTCGCCAACCGCTTCGTCCGCGTCGCCGCCGGCCGGCTCGACGCGGCAATCGGCGGCGGCGACTCCCATGACTGGGACATCGCGGCCGCGCACCTCATCCTCACCGAGGCCGGAGCACGCTTCACCGGCTTCCAGGGCGAGGTTCCAATCTACAATCGCCCCGATCCGCGGCACCCGGCGCTGCTGGCGGCGGGTGCCGACCGCCATCCCGCGCTGCTCGCGGCGCTGCAGCCCGACGCTCCTGCCGTGATCGCGTCGCAAGACGCTCCCTTCTGACGAGGACCCCCGATGACGACGCCCGCCGGCAAGCCCCCGAAGCAGCTCCTGCACCTCGTCTTCGGCGGCGAGCTCGAGAGCGTCGATGGAACGGTCTTCAAGGACCTCTCCAAGCTCGACATCGTCGGCATCTTCCCCGATTTCGCCAGCGCCCAGGCGGCCTGGCGGGGCAAGGCGCAGGCGACCGTCGACACGGCGCAGATGCGCTACTTCGTCGTCCACCTGCACCGGCTGCTCGATCCGGCGACCGATCCGACGCGACGCTGAGCCGATGCCGACCATCCGCATGGCGGCGGCGGGCCTGCTCGCGGCGCTGCTCGCGGCTGCGCCGGCGCTCGGGGCCGAGCCGCGCGGCGCCTGGGATCGCGCGGACCCGGTCGCTTCGGGGCTCGCGGCCGAGGTCATCCAGCAGTGCGCGCACTATGTCGCCGCGGTGAAGCCGACGGCGCTCGTGATCGTGCGCGACGGCCGCATCCTCGCCGCCTGGGGCGATCCGGCCAAGGAGGTCGACGCCGCCTCGGTGCGCAAGAGCCTGCTCGGCGCGCTCGTCGGCATCGCGGTCGCCGATGGCCGCATCCGCCTCGACGCGACGCTCGGCGAGCTCGGCATCGACGACAAGGCGCCGCGGCTGACGGAGGTCGAGAAGCGGGCGACGGTCGGCGATCTGCTGAAGGCGCGCTCGGGCGTCTACCACCGGGCGGCGCACGAGACCGCGGACATGCGGAGCGGGCGGCCGGAGCGCGGCAGCCATCCGCCCGGTGCGGTCTGGTTCTACAACAACTGGGATTTCAACGCCCTCGGCTCGATCTACCGGTGGGCGACCGGCGAGGACATCTTCGAGGCCTTCGACCAGAAGATCGCGCGGCCGATCGGCATGGAGGATTTTTCGCCGACCGACGGCCGCTACGACCTCGAATCCTCCTCCGACCACCCGGCCTATCCGTTCCGACTCAGCGCCCGCGATCTGGCGCGCTTCGGCGTGCTGTTCCTGAACGGCGGGCAATGGCGCGGCCGCCAGATCGTCCCGGCCGCCTGGATCGCCGAGTCGACGAGGCCGCATTCCTCGACCGACCGCGGCCGGCTCGGCTACGGCTACCTCTGGTGGACGCTGCGGCCGGAGATTTTTGGCGAGGGGGCGGCGATGGCGTCCGGCTATGGCGGCCAAAAACTCGCGATCATCCCGGCGAAGCGTCTCGTCGTCGTGCAGACGGTTGCCCGGCGCGCCGATTCCGCCGGCATCGGGACCGCCGGCTTCGTCGAACTGCTCGCCAAGATCGCCGCCGCGGCCAAGTGACATGGCCATGGCGGTGGAGCGGGTCCGGGAGACGCCTGGCGCGCTCGCCTCGCTCCTCCTGCACGCCGCCTTCGCGGGAGCCGTTCTCCTCGTCGCGCGGCTGCAGGCGCCGATGATCCCGAGCCAGGAGAACGTCGCCGTCGAGATCCTGACGCCGCAGGAGTTTGCCGCCGTCACCGGTCGGGTCGCGCCGGACGAATCCGTGCCGCTGCCGGCCGCGCCCGCCGAGCCGGCGAGACCGGCGACGCTACCCATGGTGCGGCCGACGACCATGCTGTCGGAGCGGGCCCTCGCCGATCCGCGCAGCCGGCAGGCGCGGGCGGCGCTCGGGCAGATGACGCAGGACGAGCGCATGGTGCAGCTCTGCGACGTCGAGGCGATGGCGCAGATCGCCGCCTGGCAGCGGGCGTACGAGCCCGACCGCGTCGTCGACCAGGCGACGGCCGAGACCCGCGTCGACGGCGCGCGCGTGATCGCCGACGGCGCCGCCTTCCGCAGCCGTCACGCCTGGTACGGGCTGAAGTTCCGCTGTGCGATGACCGCCGATCTGACGAAGGTGGCGGCGTTCGAGTTTCTGGTCGGCGAGGCCATTCCGCGCGAGGACTGGGAGAGCCTCGGCCTGCCGCCGGTGCATTGAGAACGCGTCATTGCAGGGAGCGTGCACTGCCATGTCGGCGAAGATCACCGGCGGAGCACCGCCCGACAGGACCGCAAACCCTGTTCTTGCTCGATGAATTCCTGGCCTTGGCCGCATCAAGGCGATGACAAGAGCGCCGGCAAATGGGCGGCTCGGGCATCAAATCTTCACGTCCGTCGCGTGGCCGTTCCTCGTCGTGGGCGGCTACCGCTAGAAGTCAAGCGAGCTTTGCGGATTTTCGGGGGGCAGCCCCAGATCAATTGTCCGGAACGCTTCGAGACCCGCCTGCTTCGCATATTTCACAACGTCCTGATCGTCCGAATAGACGGTCGAGGCGCCCTCTGCCTTCGCTATCGCAACGATCTGTCGATCGAACTTCACCTTGCCGCGGGTCGCAGCCGGGTCGGTAGCATCCACTCGAATGCCGCCACGCTGAAGGGCACCCTTCATGGCGATCGCCGCCTCAATGGCGGCTCTCTGATCGAACGGGGCGATGCGGAAAGCGGCCTGATTGTTCAGAATATCGAGATATTTTCCAGTCGCCTCGCCGGCATGCACCAACAGCTCACTGAGAACCGGCGTCGGCACAATGACCTTCTCTCGGGAGTTGGACAGCGTGGCCGCAAGGTGGGCCACCCGCTCGGCCGCTCGTTCAACGGGCTGGTTCGTCTCCGCGTCGAATGGAGGCTTCGCCCCCGGATGAATCAGAAGCAGCAGAACCGAGGTATCGAAGACGACCATTAGTGCAGGCCGTCCTTCCCATCCCGCAACTCGTCAAGCGCGGCGAGCGGATCATCCATCTCGGCCCAATGGCTACCGTGTACGCCCCGCAGCGCCTCAAGCGATTCCGCCAGTGCACCGTCCTTCAGGGTATCGAAGCCCCGGACCTTGAAGCGCCGGAGCGTCCAGCGTCCATCCTCCTCGCGGAGCCACCTGCCGCTGCCGTGCAGCCGGATCGGCTCTAGAAAGTGCTTTCCAAGTCGGCGGCCCATTTCTCGGTCGGTTTCTATCCCCGTGTACTTGAGACTGCCGTTCTGAAGCTGCAGGTGGATCGTCTGGTCCGCGCCTGTGACGCTGACGAGAATGCCGTCGATCGAGCCCTCCTGGGTAAACGGGCCGTAGCGGACCGGCCTCGGCCGCTTCGCCCCCGGAAATTCGATGATCTGTTCCGACTGATTGCTGCCAGCGTAAATGTAGCCGGTTGCGTTATCGTCGGCGAGGAGCCGATCTATATCGTCCCATGCCCGAAGTGCGTCCTGGCTGGCCTCCTTGCGCCGGACGCGATCCAGCTGATCGGCGACTTTTGGTATCTCCTCCCACTCGACCCTCGTAACGACCTGAGTGCTTCCCGGCTTCAGATGGTCGAAATGGACACCATGCTCATGCCCGAGCATCGCCGCGAACGCCTGCATGTACAGGGCGAGGCGTGCCATGGGAATCGTCTCCGGCGAATACGCCGCGATGTAGAAGGTGAAGGTGTTCTCGTCGTCCTGGTTCATGGCGTCGCCCCGCGTTTGAGGCTGATCTTCAGCCGTGCACCTATCGCCTGCGCATATCGTTGCAGGGCCTTCATCGAGGGGCTGACACGCCCACCTTCGAGCTTGGCGACATAGGATTGGGACGTTCGCATCTTGGCCGCCACCTCAGCCTGCGTCATGTCCGCCTCGGTGCGGGCGCGGATCAGCGCCTCGGCCATCGAGAATTCCTCGGCCAGGGCATCATAGGCAGCGCGCACGTCGGGGCGCTCGAGCAGCTCCTTCGTCAGGTCATCGACCCGGTTCATCTCACGTCCTCCGCTCGCTTCAGGGCGAGCCCGATCTCACGAGGAACGCCCTCACCCCTCGCCCTTGATGCGGGCCAGCGCCGCCGCCGGGCCAGAATAGGGCTCCTGGCGCTCGACGCTCCAATAGCGCAGCTCCTCGAGCGGGATCGGCTGCCGGGTGACGGCGCAGCGGACGAAGCTGCCCGGGCGCACCACCTTGAACTCGGCGTCGAGATAGCGCAGCTCGGCTTCGGTGCCGGGTACGGGGGTGCGTTCGTAGCGGTTCATGCTGGTCTACTCGGCCGCGATCAGCGTCTGCGACAGGTTGTCGAGGCTGGCGACGATGTGGGTGGCGAGAGCGTCCGCCTGCGAGGACAGCTCGTGCGGGGTGCGCAGGAGCGCGATCTTGCAGGCCGGCAGCGGCGGGAACCCGTCCGAAGCGCCGAGCACCCGCATGCCCGGCCGCAGCGCCGATTCCGGCAGCACGGAGACGGCGAGGCCGGCGAAGATGGCGGCCACGACGGCCGTCGAGCTCCAGCTCGTGTAGAGCACGCGATGCGCACGGCCCACCTCGCTGAGCGAGCGGATCGCCTCGCGGCGCCAGCAGCACGACAATTGCCCGAGCGCCAGCGGTAGCGGGTTCTCCTCGTGCACCGAATGCCGGGCCGAGGTCACCCAGAGCAGCTGCTCCTGGCGGATGATCTCGGCCGCGCCGTGCTCGCGCGTGTGGGTGATGATCGCCAGATCGAGGCCGCCGTCGTGAATGCGGTCGGTCAGCATCGAGGTCGGCTCGCAGATGACGCTGACCTCGACGCGCGGATGCGAGCGGGCGAACCGCGCCAGAATCTCCGGCAGATAGCGGTCGGCATAATCGTCCGGCACGCCGAGGCAGACGCGGCCGGCGAGCTCGGCCTCCGAGAAGGCGGCCACCGCCTCGAAGGACAGCTTCACGATCCGGCGGGCATAATCGAGCAGCCGCTCGCCGTCGTCGGTCAGCCGGTTGGCGCGGCCGTCGCGGGCGAAGATCGGCTTGCCGATCCGCTCCTCGAGCCGCTTCATCTGCATGGAGACGGCCGACTGCGTCTTGTGGACCACCTCCGACGCCCGCGTGAAGCTGCCGGTGTCGGCGATGGCGATGAAGGTGCGCAGCTGGTCGATATCGAGCATCACGGTCATGGACGGCCCCTGGCTGCCTCTCGATCAAGACCCTTGATGGCTGAGATTAAAAACATTCGTTTTACTAATCAATGGCGGAAGGTCATTTGTGTCTTCGACGACAGGGACATAGCGCCGCTGAGGAGCGGCGAACCGGAGCACCCGCTGTCGCTCAGGAGATGGAGAACTGCCATGACGACCCGTGAGCACGATTTCACCGCCGGCCGGTCGCGTTTCGCGGCCGTCCTTTTCGCGGCGAGCTTCGGTCTGGTGCAGAAAGCCTATGCACTGATCGCGGCCTGGACGAATCGTCGCGCAGCCGGGCAGTACCTCCTGGCGATGGACGACCGCATGCTGGCCGACATCGGCGTCACGCGGAGCGATCTTCGAGCGGCCTGGTCGGAGCCTGTTTGGCACGACCCGACCGTCCGGCTTCAACGGATGGCCGCCGAACGACGCATCGCCCGCCTAGCGCAGCGAGCCGTACGGCAGCAGCCGCAGCCGCGGCCGCCCGTGAGTGCGATCAATTTGCGGCGGGAGACCCCGAGCGAGGCCGGCACGGCAGGCCGGCCCACGCCCAAGCTCCTCGAATGCGGCGAGGCGGCCTGACCGCTCGCGCATCCTTCGCGGAACGAAAGCAGCGCCGTCACGGCAACGTGACGGCGCTTTCGTCTGTGACGATCCTATTGCGGCTGCCTATATTCCGCCTCGCGTGGGCGCTACGAGCGCGGCCGGAGACGCTTTGCATGTCCCCGGCCGAAGGTGATTCATGAGAGGTTTGATCTACGCGATGGGTGTTCTCGGCCTCGCCGGCGCACTCGCCGGACCGGCTCTGCGGCCCGCCACGGCGAGCCCGGCGCAAGCCACGGCGGGACCCGCCGTCTCCCACTTCACACTGGCCAACGGCCTCGACGTGGTCGTCATCCCCGACCGGCGGGCACCGGTCGTCACGCACATGGTCTGGTACAAGGTCGGCTCGGCCGACGAGAGCGCCGGCACCTCGGGCATCGCGCATTTCCTCGAGCATCTGATGTTCAAGGGCACCGAGAAGAATCCGGCCGGGCGCTTCTCGGACGTCGTCGCGGAGATCGGCGGCCAGGAGAACGCCTTCACCTCCTACGACTACACCGCCTATTTCCAGCGCGTCGCCAAGGAGCACCTGAAAACCCTGATGGAGTTCGAGTCCGACCGCATGGCCGGCCTCGTGCTGACCGATCCGGTGGTGCTGCCGGAGCGTGACGTGGTGCTCGAGGAGCGGCGCAGCCGCACCGACAGCAACCCCTCGGCGCAACTCGGCGAGATCATGCAGGCGACGCTCTACACCAACCATCCCTATGGCAGCCCGATCATCGGCTGGGAGCACGAGATCAAGGCGCTGAACCGCGCCGACGCGCTCGCCTTCTACGACCGCTTCTACACGCCCAACAACGCCATCCTGATCGTCGCCGGCGACGTCACGGCCGACGAGGTGAAGGCGCTCGCCGAGGAGACCTATGGCAAGGTCGCCCGCAGGGCCGAGCCCGGCCCCCGCATCCGGCCGGCGGAGCCGGATATCCGCGCCGCCCGGCGTGTCGCGGTCAGCGACGAGAAGGTGACACAGCCCTCGCTGTCACGCTCCTATCTCGCGCCGTCCTACCATACGGCCGAGGGCGACGACGCCGCCGCGCTCGAGGTTCTGGCGCAGGTCCTCGGCGGCGGCTCGACGAGCCGGCTCTATCGCGCCCTCGTCGTCGACCAGGCCATCGCCGCCTCGGCCGGCGCCTGGTACCAGGGCTCGGCGCTCGACACGACGCGGCTCGGCGTCTACGCGACGCCGCGGCCCGAGATCGGCCTCGACAAGCTCGAGGCGGCACTCGACGGCGAGCTGCGCCGCTTCCTCGAGGCGCCGATTCCGGACAAGGAGCTCGAGCGCGCCAAGACCAAGCTCGTCGCCGAGGCGGTCTACGCGCAGGACAACCAGTCCTCGCTCGCCCGCATGTACGGGACCGCGCTGACCACCGGCGGCACCGTCGAGGACATCGCCGCCTGGCCGCAGAAGATTCGCGCCGTCACCGAGGCCGACGTCAAGCGCGTCGCCCGCTCGGTGCTCGACATCAAGCGCTCGGTCACCGGCCTGCTGCAGCCGGCGGGCACGGAGACGCAGCAATGATCCGGACCCTTTTCGCCATGACCGTCGCCCTCGCCGCCGCCACCCTCCCCGCACAAGCGACCGAGATCCAGCGCGTCGTCTCGCCCGGCGGCATCGAGGCCTGGCTCGTCGAGGAGCATGCGATCCCGGTCGTCGCCACCGCCTTCGCCTTCCGCGGCGGCGCCTCGCAGGACCCGGCCGGCAAGGCGGGCCTTGCGAGCATGATGTCGAGCCTTCTCGACGAGGGCGCCGGCGATCTCGACGCCGCCGCCTTCCAGGAGCGGCTCGAGGAGACGGCGGTCGAGCTGTCCTTCCGGGCCGAGCGCGACCAGTTCTCCGGCACCATGCGTACCCTCGCCGAGAACATGGACGAGGGCTTTCGGCTGCTCGGCCTCGCGCTGACCGCGCCGCGCTTCGAGCAGGAGGCCGTCGACCGCATCCGCGCGCAGGTGTCGGCACGGCTGCGCCGCGACGCGCGCGACCCCGGCGACATCGCCGGCCGCGCCTTCATGGCGACGGCGTTCCCGGACCATCCCTACGGTCTGCCGGTGCGCGGCACCGTCGATACTCTCGCGGCCATCACCCGCGAGGACCTCGCCGCCGCCGCGAGGCGGCAGCTCGCACGCGACAACCTCGTCATCGGCGTCGTCGGCGCCATCGATGCGAAGACGCTCGGCGAGAAGCTCGACGCGACGTTCGGCCCGCTGCCGGCCAAGTCGGAGCTCGTCGCGGTCGCCGACACGGCGGCCAAGCTGCCCGGCGCGCCGCGCGTCGTCGAGCTGCCGGTGCCGCAGACGACGATCATCCTCGGCCGGCCCGGGCCGCTCCGGAAGGATGACGACTTCATCCCGGCCTTCGTGCTGAACCACATCCTCGGCGGCGGGTCGTTCTCCTCGCGCCTGTTCACCGAGGTGCGCGAGAAGCGCGGGCTCGCCTACTCGGTCTACTCCTATCTGGCGCCCTACAGGCACACCGGCCTGTTGATGGGCGGCGTCGCCACCCGCAACGACCGGGCGGGCGAGACGCTCGGCATCATCCGCGAGGAGGTGCGGCGGATGGCGACCGACGGCCCGACCGACGAGGAGCTGGCGAAGGCCAAGCAGTTCCTGATCGGCTCCTTCGCGCTGCGCTTCGATACCTCGACCAAGATCGCCGACCAGCTCGTCTCGCTGCAGGTCGACGACCTCGGCATCGACTACATCAACAAGCGCAACGGCCTGATCGCCGCCGTGACCAAGGACGACATAAAGCGGGCGGCGTCGAAGCTGCTCGCCGACGGCGATCTGCTCGTCGTCGCGGTCGGCCAGCCGACCGGCTTCGACGGCGCGGCCCGCATCACCGTGCCGGCGACCGCCGCCGCCATGGGCCAGCGGCCCGAAGTGCCGGCGGCCCGCACGGCGCAGTGATCTGACGCGGCCCGGCACAGACC
>JAEZCD010000062.1 GCA_023430145.1 Pseudomonadota bacterium | reverse complement strand
GCTGGTGCAGGTCGAGAAGCTTGCCGATCTCCAGCTCGCCAAAACCGGCGAGCGACAGGTCGAAGCCGAGGCTGCCGAGATCGGCCACCTCGAGGGCGAGGAGCTGCTCGTCCCAGCCGGCGTTGAGGGCCAGCCTGTTGTCGGCGAGAACGTAGGCCCGTTTCTGCGCCTCGGAGAGCCCCTTCAGCTCGATGACCGGGACGGAAGCCAATCCGAGCTTCCTGGCGGCCAGCAGCCGCCCATGGCCGGCGATGATGCCGTTCTCGCCGTCGACCAGGATCGGATAGGTCCAGCCGAACTCGCGGATCGAGGCGGCGATCTGCGCGACCTGAGCATCCGAGTGCGTCCGCGCATTCCGCGCGTAAGGGATAAGCGCCTCGACCAGGCGGTGCTCGAGGGCAAGCTCGGAGCCGCCGACGTCGGGAGACCCTCCGAGCGGAGAATGCGTTGCAGATCGACGTCCGGACATGATGCTCGCGCCTTGAAGTTAGGAGAAGAATTATAGCAAATCCTCGAAAGATAATCATCACGACATTGCTGCGCAGGACTGCGAAGAGATGCGATCACTCAATTCATACGCTCACAATCGACTTGATCTCCGGCACGATCAGAGCATGAGTGTCCTCGCCTCGACGAGGCAGGGCTCGCAGGGATCGCTCCCGAACGCGGCCCCTCCGGCAGTGGGAGCGCCAGGTCCGGCGCTCGCCTCGAACCGGAGACGATCCATGGCCAAGCAGCTTTCCGACACGCAGCTCGTCATCCTCGCAGCCGCCTGCCAGCGCGACGGCGCGCGCATCCTGCCGATCACCGCCAATCTGAGGGGCGGCGCCATGAACATCGTGCTGCGCAGTCTGCACAGCCGCGGCTTGGTCGAGGCGGTGCCAGCCGAGCCCGGCGACGACGTCTGGGCAGAGGAGGACGGAGTGCCCGTCACGCTGCGGGCCACGCAGGCAGCCTTCCAGGCGCTCGGCATAGACCCTCCGGCCGAGCCGGCTGAGGCGCCTGTCACGGCGCCGGTGGCCGACCACGAGGCCAAGGGCATGCCTGGGAAGACGGACGCGGGGAGCAAGCCACGTCGTCGCCCGCGGAAGCGGGAGAAGGCAGACGAGACCGCGCTCACGGTGACGCATCGCTCAGGGACGAAGCAGGAGATGCTGATCGACCTGTTGCGCCGGCCCGAGGGAGCCAGCCTCGACGAGATCGTCGCCGCCACTAGCTGGCAGCCGCACACGGTGCGCGGCGCCATCGCAGGCGCCCTCAAAAAGCGCCTCGGGCTAGAGGTCACCTCGGAGAAGATCGAGGGGCGCGGGCGGGTGTACCGGATCGCCTAGAGCGACCTCGCCAACCCCGAAGTGTCGCAACTGTCGCAAGTGTCGCAAGGATCGGCCGTCGAGTTACCGCTCGGCGGCGCGACGTCGTTGAGGGCGACCACACCCGATTCAGCGCCCCGGAAATCGCTCAAGGGTGTAATTCTGAGACTTGCACGCGACTGCTTCTCAGCCGATGGTTATGATCGAGCGGCATCGGGGGAAGGTATGGCCAGCTTCAAGACCGAGCTCGTCAGTGGCGTGAAGCAGGAGAAGGTCCGTCTCGGCGGGCTGCAGGAGACCGATCCTGCCGCAAAACCTGTCCTACGCGAATACTGGATGAAAGGCGTCTCGGTCAGCCGGTCGACGGCCGATCGACATATCGCCGAACGGATAGCTTGGTCGGCGGCGTTCATTTCTTTCGTTGTCCGGCAGGCACTCGCCAAGTCCGGCTCGCGCGCGGTCTTCAAGTTCGATGCGCCGCATTCCGTCTATGTCGGGGCCGCGATCAGGAACATGCTGGAGGGCGCCTCCCGGCCGGCCTTCTTCGGACATCCGCCGACCGGCTCCGGCGCGGTGAGGCCGGAAGTGGGGGACCTTATCGGCACGACAGTGACGCAGGCGATCGCCGGCTTTTCAGACGCGCTAAGGGCAGCAAGGAGAATGGAGCGCTACTTCAGCCATTTCGACGTGGTCACCGAGGTAAGCGGTAACACCGTCAAGGTAGTCGGCGGCAATGTCGCCGACAGCGTCTCCGAGCGATCCTTCCAACTGAACAACGGCATCCTGCCGGTGCTGCCG
The DNA here is from genome assembly GCA_023430145.1 of Pseudomonadota bacterium. Lineage (GTDB taxonomy): Bacteria > Pseudomonadota > Alphaproteobacteria > Rhizobiales > Methylopilaceae > JAEZCD01. Next base: position 20,588 of record JAEZCD010000062.1, on the reverse strand, counting down.
TTCAAGTTCGACGCCGCCGGCCGTGTCGTTTCTGGTCCCTTCATCTGCGTCGTCAAACACGCTGCGTGAGCGGTACCACCTCAAGACGCGGGCATCAGATCAATTCGAAGCGGTGAGCCACTCCCTCAACTTCGACCAACGCCGCTCCTGCTTCGATCGCAGCGCGATCGCGAGCGCCTGACGGCTGCCGACAATCACCACCAGGCGCTTGCCGCGAGTGACCCCCGTGTAAATGAGATTGCGCTTCAACATCACGTAGTGCTGCGTCGAAACCGGGATGACCACAGCAGGATATTCCGAGCCTTGTGATTTGTGAATGGTGATGGCGTACGCGAGAACGATCTCGTCGAGCTCTCCGAATGAATAGGCGACCTTGCGGCCGTCGAAGATGGCGGAGAGCTCCCCATTCTCCTGATCGATGGATTCGACGATTCCCAGATCGCCATTGAACACCTCGCGCTCGTAGTTGTTCTCCACCTGCATGATCTTATCGCCGGGACCGAAGCTCCAACCGAAGCGCTCGATCCTTTGGTCGCCTGGTGGGTTCAAAATCTTCTGGATTTCCAGATTGAGGGAACGGGCGCCCAGGCCGCCACGGTTCATCGGGCAAAGCACCTGGACCTCCGATATCGGGTTGAGACCGAACCGCTTCGGCATCCGATCGGATACGATGGTCAGCAGCTTGTGAACGGCGTCCTCCGGCTCGTTCGCCTCGACGAAGTAGAAGTCTGAGCCTTCTTCGGGCGTGAGGTCCGGCATCGCGCCGCGATTGATCCGGTGCGCGCTGGTGATGATGCGGCTCTGCGCGGCTTGCCGGAAAATTTCCGTCAGGTGGACGACCGGCAGTGACCCGCTGTCGATCACGTCGGCGAGAATCTGTCCTGGTCCGACCGACGGAAGCTGGTCGACATCACCGACGAGCAGCAGTGCCGCGTTTTCTGGAACGGCCTTCAGCAGCGCATTCATCAGGCTGACGTCGATCATCGATGCCTCGTCCACCACGACCAGGTTACAGTCGAGGGGGGCCTCCGCGTTTCGCCGAAAGCCACCTTTGACTGGATCCGCTTCGAGCAGACGATGAATTGTCTTGGCGTCCAAACCCGTGCTTTCGGAGAGGCGCTTGGCGGCTCGGCCTGTCGGGGCACACAGAGCGATCGTTGCGCCCTTGACGCCGATAACCTTGAGGATCGAATTCACCAGCGTCGTCTTTCCGACGCCCGGGCCGCCTGTGATGATCATCACCTTGGACGCGAGCGCGAGGGTGAGCGCCTGCCGCTGGCTTTCGGCAAGCTGCAGACCGGTCTGCCTCTCGACCCACGGTATTGCCTTTGCTGCTTCGATCTGGGGCCACGGCGGCATGCCCGACCGCAAGCGCTGCAGCTTCTCGGCGATGGCCCGCTCGGAATGGAAAAGGCCAGCCAGAAAGACGCAGGCTCGGTCGCGGACCGTGCTAGCGATGACCTCGCCGGACGAGAGTTCGAGCCCGAGCGCCGTGTCGACCAGTTTCGGATCGACCTCCAGCAATTTCGCCGCGAGTGGAACGAGCTCGTCGACCGGCAGTCCGCAGTGCCCCTCATCCATGGCTTCGCCGAGGGCGAAGGAGATTCCCGCGCGAACGCGGATCATCGCCTGCTTCTCGATACCGACCCGGCCGGCGATCTGGTCGGCGGTACGGAAGCCGATGCCACGGATGTCGCGCGCCAAGCGGTAGGGGTTGCTGGAGATGATCTCCACCGCGTCGGCGCCGTAGGTCTTGTAGATCCGGACCGCCCGCGCCGTTCCGACGCCGTGGCTGTGCAGGAAGAGCATGATGTCCCGAACGACACGCTGCTCTGCCCAGCCAGCCTTGATACGCCTTGCCCGCACGGGGCCGATCCCGGGCACCTCGAGCAGTCGCTCGGGAGCCTGCTCGATGACGTCGAACACCTTGGTGTGGAAGGCTTTGACGAGCTTGCCGGCATAAACCGGGCCAATGCCCCTGATCATGCCCGAAGCGAGGTACTTCTCGATGCCCTCCTCCGTATCGGGAGCGGTGCTGCGCAGGAAGCTCGCGCGAAACTGAAGTCCGTGGGTCCGGTCGTTGATCCAGCTTCCCTTTGCCTGGACGTATTCCCCGGCCGAGATCAGGGCGGCGCTCCCGACTACCGTCACCAGGTCACGCTGACCCCGCGCCTTCAGACGGAGTACGCAGAAGCCGTTCTCGGCATTGTGGAAGGTCACCCGCTCGACGAGGCCGGCGAGAAAATCCTGTCCCGGTTCGGCGCTGGCCAATCAGATCTCGGAGCTGAGAAGGTTGCACGGCGGGTTCCATATCAGCACACCGCAGCGGGGCTGCAACCGTAGACGAGGCCTTCCGGACCGTCCGTCGGCTGCCGGGATGGCCAGGGCGCATCGGTCGGAAGCGTCGCTTGGGTTAGGCCGCTGGCTGTTTCTCGGCCGGAGGCCGGCTGTTGGCCAACGACCAGGCGGGGACGGCATGCACACGGAGGCCTCGGACGTAGGATAGACACGCCCCAGAGGAGCCGCGCGTGCTGGCCGACCTGTCGGTGATCGAAATCACCTCCCTGCCTCTGATGAGGGGTACGAGGCCCATAGCGTCGTAACGGGCCGTCGGCACAATCGGATGCACCCCGAACAGGTCCAGCGTCGTCCAGCCGAGGCGACTGGCTTCTGGTCCCCACCGGTCCAGGAACCGGACGGCGTCCTCGCCGAGCTGTCGCCACAGGTCGACGGTGAACCCGCGTGGCGCCCCGTTCAGAAGCAGTTGCTCGACGCCGATTGTCCATTCGGAGGGTACAGTTCGCCGGGCTCGAATTTCGTCGAGAGGGTCTCCGAGAGTTGCGACAGTTGCGACGGTTTCCTCGTTTCGGCACCGGAATGTCGCAAGTGTCGCAAATGTCGCAGGGGTTGGAGCGGCATTTTCGGGGTCGCCGGCCGTTCCCGAGGCTCGATTCTGGCGAAGAGGGTCTGCGACAGTTGCGACAGTTGCGACACTTTCCTCGTGTCGAAAACGAAATGTCGCAACTGTCGCAAGTGTCGCACGATCTAATCCGAGCTGCGCAAGGTTGAAGTGGCGGTAGGTCATGCCGGAACTCCGAGCAGCTTGACGCAGCGCGGCCGGCGGCTCGTCTCGATCACCCACCCGTGCTCGATGAGGATCGACACCGCGTCGTCGGCCTCCTGCTTGGTGCGGGTCGCCGCGGGTCCGAGCCGCAGGATCTTTCGGAAGTCGACCTCCGCCTCCTGTGTGTGCAGCCAATCCAGAAGCTGCCGGGCCCGCACGAGACGTGGATCGGTGCGTGCGGCTCGCTGAAGGCGCTGCGCCTCGCCGACGTACCAGTCCATCAGCGCGATCGCGTTGGCCATCGTCTCGTGGGTAATCTCGGTGGCTGCGTCGCCGTCGACCAATGTGAGGACGCCAGCTATCCGGGCGGCCTGCTCTGCGGCCTTGGCCGCGAAGTCATGGATGCCTGAGAGCTCACCGCCCACTCCGCATTGCCGTTCGACGTGGTTGTAGAACTCGCGCCAGGCGACTTCGGCCGTACCGCCGATCAACAGAATCCGCGGCTCGAGCTCGTTTCTCTTCCCCTCGGCCAGTGCCCATCTCGCTTCGAGCAGAGATAGGATCCTGGTACCGAAAGTCCTGATGGCGGTGTCGGCGGCGGCGTGTGGCTCGCGATAGAGTCTGCTGCCGGCGATGCTGGCAGGGGCGGCAACGAGAACGCGGGAGAGCAGTCCCTGGTCGCGCAGGACCAAGTCTCCCAGGAAGCGCGCGGCGGCATCGGGCTGAATCAGCAGATGCAGCGCAAGCCGGCGCCCGACGAGGATGGTCACGCCGTCCGCGGCGCGGAGGCGTTTGATCGGCTGCCCGTCCCAGATCGTCGACAACGCCGCCGCGGTCTTCAGCCGATGGTCGGGCGACATGCCGTGACCACCGACAAATTGTCCGCCTTCGGCGCTGAACAGACCGAGTGACGCGGGCGCGCAAACCCAGGCCTTGACGAGCCCTTCGATCGTCGGATCGGGGGCGATCAGGAACGGGTGGAGGGGAGTCGCGGGCTCGTCACCGAGCTCTTCGAGCTCCAGCTTTCTCGATGCCTGATCAAGCTTCTTGTCGGTCTCGATGCGCTTCCGCTCCGCCGCCCAGACCGCGTGCTCGATCTTCCAGTCGGCGAGATCGAGCTCGTGCTGCTCCTTGAGTGCCTTCTCCCGCGTCTTGATCGGCCACAGGGCCTCATTGTCGGCGGTCGTCTTTCGGTCGCCCGACCCGGCGATTGTTACGAAGTAGAGGGAGAGCGGGCGGACCTGTCCGTAGGGCAGCCGCACGTCGGCGTGTGCCTGAGCAGCGAGCGATGCTGCGGCGAGTACGGCCTGTGCCGCGATCGCGACCGGCACCTGTACTTTTTCGGCGATGCCGGCCGCGGCGTCGGCCATCAGCGGACCGAGCGCGCGGACGGGATACTCCTCCGGCTGCGGCAGTTCCGGAAAGAGGGGTAAGGGGCCCTCGCCGGAGTGCGGCTTCGCCGACCCGAGCATCTGCACGAGGTCACTGTCGGTGACGCCCTCGGGCAGCGCGTCGGCAACATCCCACTTTCGCGGGAAGTGCTCAGGCACCTCGACAATCCTGACCTGCCGCGCGCCAACTCGGCCTAGTCGCTCGGCGATATCGATGACCGCCTTCCGGCCTTCGACATCGGCATCCGGCCATAGGATCACGGAGCGCCCTGCAAGCAGGCCCCAGTCGGCTTGGCTGACAGCATTGCAGCCACCGGACCACGTCATGCAGATGTGGTCCGGAAATCGATCCGCCGCTGCGTCGGCCGCCTTCTCGCCCTCGACGAGAAGGACGGGTGCCTGCAGGCGTTCGGCCAGCCGGTCGAGCCCGTAGAGCGGTCGGGGCGCCGTCGGCGCCTTCCATCTCCATCCGGCCCCGCCCTCCGGCAGCGCACACCAGCTCATCGGCAGCACCTGCTTCCCGGCCGGTGTATCGAACCGGGCGACGTGATGCAGGAGTGCGCCGGTGGCGTCACGATACGCCCACACCGTAGCGGGTTGTCCAAACCGAGAGTGGCCGAAGCGAGCGGGCGGTGCGGCGGCTGGCGCTGGCAGGATCGGTCGCGGACCCTGATCCTGCTGCAGAACGAGATCACCCACCTGCTCCGGCAGTGGATCGAACGGACGCGGCAACGCGGTCATGACCGGACCTCCTCGGCCATGCCGAGCATGCTCGCGAGTTTTTGGGCGGCGTCGGCCTGCGTCATGTGGAAGAGGTAGGCGGCGAGGCTGATCGCATCGCCGCCCTTGTCGCCGGTCGCGAAGTCCGCCCACCGGCCGCTGCGCAGGTTGACCTTGAACGAGCCCGGCCGATGATCATCGCGGGTCGGATTGCGCGCGACCCACTCGGCTCCCAGCCGGCGGCCGTCCGGCAGCCAGCGCTTCGTCAGTTCCGGCAGGCGGGCGCGAGCCGCCGCGGCGACCGCGGCGAACTCGACCCGGCCGGCGCGGCGCTTGGTTGTCTGACTCATGGCCGCACCGGCCCGGCCGCCGGGAGAGTGCTCCCCCGGTTGGCTTCCGTGGTGACGGTCTTGAGGCGCTCATTCTCGAACGCGATGACGTCCTCGACCCTATATACGATCCTCTTGCCGACCTTCAGGAAGATCGGCCCCTCGCCGGTGGTGCGCCAGCGCTCGAGCGAGCGGGGGCTTAGCCGCCAGCGGCGGGCCAGGTCGAGCTGTGTCAGGTGGTTGTTGAGCATTCGGTCCTCCGCGCTCCCGTGTGGTCTTGCGCGAAGGACCGTCGGTCAGGCGGACGGAGGAGATCGAGGGAGGTGATACGGAGGAGAATACGGAGGAATTTTCGCTTCTAGATCTCGATCCAGGACAACCCACCATCCTGCCGGAGATACTTTTCAAGAACGACCCAGTGTGGGCTCCCTCTGAACGCCTTTCTCAATGTGTCGGTGCTCGGCGAGCAGTGGGCCAGGATCGCCTTCGTCGCAATGGGTGTCCCGGCTTCGTGAGCGTCGACGAGCTTGCGCAGGATCTCTTGCTGCACCGGCCCGCGGATGCGTAGCTGCTTGCCATCGATCGTCAGCACGCTGCCGTCCACCGACAGAGCAAGACGTGCCGGCAATTTAGCTCCATGTCCGCCGAGGATTGCTGTTTTCACGAGGGATAGGTCGATTTCGAAGTGAGAGCCGCTGGACGTGAGGACTTCGCTGAGAAGGCGGATCGCGTGCCGTCCCAGCCAAGTCGCCTCAAGTCGTCGAGATGTACTCGTCAGGACGACCCCTGGGCTCCGCTTCTCGAGAGAGGCACGGATACGATCGCGGGCTTCGCGATCGTGAACACGGCGCGCGAATGCAATCGACGCCTTGGTCTTCTTCGAAACCCAGAGATTCCCGATTTCCCAGACGTGGTCCGGGACGAGTTCGGTCGGTCTCCCGGCGTCGACGAGATCGAGGGCGTCGGCGAGCCACCTCAACCACCATCGCTGATCGAGCTGGTAGAGCGTGATTCCGGCGACCGGCGGGACCACCATCCCGTCGACGGTGTCGAAGTATGCGAGTTCTGGGCCGTCGATCCGTGCGAGGTCCCGGAACCGTCCCTCGGCGCCGTCGACGGCGAAGACAGACTGCGTGGTGCCAGTCGGTTGCAGTATTCTCGCACGGACGAGCCGACCGACATCAAAGCCGAGCTCGTCGATGGTGCTGCCGACGATACGGCAGTCCTTCTGCTCCAGGAGTGAGAGGACGAGCTCGCCTTCGCTCCGCGTCAGCCAAGCCGGGCTAGGCATCGGCGCCGCGCTCGAGTCCCCACACCTTGATGCACCGGTCGAGCACGATGCGCTCCAGGGCTGTCTTACCGCGGAGGCTGCACTTGTTCGGCATCGTGAGGTCGAGAGCAACCTTTTTTCCGCGGCGGCGACCGCTGGTCGGAGTGAACAGCACTTCTATGTGTGCGGCCCAAGGCCGCGAGGAGGACCGAAGGGGATTGCCGTCCCCGTACTCCGCATCGAGCGCCTCATAGAGACTATCGGCCTGGGCGAACGGCACCTCGAACCGCTGCACGAGCCCGTTGTCGGGTCGGGCCATCGCAATCCGCGTGACCTTCGCCCGCTCGATGCCCAGCGCAGGATCGATGACCAGCGGGGTCGGCCGGAGAAGCGATGCAAGCTCGTAGCGTCGACGCGGCAGGGGGACGTCGGAGATCTCGACGCCAAGCAGCAACTCGGCGAAGCACGAGGCGATCTCCGCACGCGCCTCTTTCCTCTTACCCATGACCTCGATAGTTCCGGTCTCGGGCTCGTAGACGACGGCGTGCTCGCGGACGTGCCGGCGAGGCCGATTCTCAACACCACGCTCGGTGAAAACGAGCTCGTCCTCGGGCACGTCCTCGTTGAAGATAGTGACCTGTACGGCGTCGTAGGTTCCCGCGGTGCGACTGCGGGTACGCTCGATCCGCTCGAGGTGAACCGTTTCGCATCGAGGATGTCGGCGACAGCGTCCCTGAAGGCCTCAACCTTCCCCACGTCCTCGGTGACGGCGGTGTGCCGGGGGCCCTCGAAGGCGTCCCAGAGGCGTACCGCATTCTGGTTCTGCTCCGCGAAACGTACTTCCTCCGCCTGCCGGAACGCCTCCTCGGACTGCAGGTAGAGCCAGTGGGCACGGGCCACACCTCCGTCGATCTGTTCGAGGGGGCCGCGCCAAGCCTTCAAGGAGAGCATCGCAGCATGTCCGACATCATCCGCCATCTCAGAGATCCGCTCGACCTCGGTGACAAAGTGATCGCGCTGCCCGTCGGTCATGTGATCGACGGCGTCTACGAACCTCTCCTTCGGATCTTCCGGCGGAGGTTCAGGGCAATGCACTGCAACTTGCAGCCGGCCGAAGTGCTCCTCCAGGTCGGCGGGGCGGGCGAGACGAACAAAGCGTTGGATTGAGGTCATGGAAGGTCCGTGCTTGTTGTGGAACGGGTCGACCTTTGAACGTGACCTGGAACGCACGCAAGGGGTCGCCGTCGACTGCGCACACGCTGTTCACATGTGGACACGCGCTTGTGATGAGTGCCGTCGACACTGGGGAGAGCCACGAGGCTGGTGTCGGGAAACTTACGCAGCAGTACTTTTGTAGCCGCGTCTACCCGAGAAGCATCTATCCGTACTGGTGTTTTTGGCGGAGCGCGTGCATCTATCCAACATGCTCTCCACGCCCGACAATCACCTATATGACAGTTCTGTGACGGAACGCCTCGACGAGATCGCGGAGTTGCTCGCGGTTGGCCTGTTGCGCGCGCGGTCGGCGAAGTCAACGGCCTTATCTGCGGACACCAGAGAAAGTTTCGTGGACTTGCCGGTCTGCAAGAGCAGTCATTCGCCTGTGTCCATGGAGGAAACTCCGCGATGACCGACGGGGTGTTGCAGCGAGTGGCAGCATTGAAGACGACGCCGACGCCGCAGCTCAAGCAGCAGTGGCGCGACCTGTTCGGCAAGGAGCCTCCGCCGTTCAATCGGCGGTACCTCGAGTCGAGGCTGGCCTATCGGCTTCAGGAGCTGGCTTATGGCGGCCTGAAGCCCGAGACGCTCCGGCGCTTGCTGGAGCTCGGCGAGCAGCTCGACGGCGGCAGAGTCGACGTGCGCAAGCGCCGGGTCGACGACCGGCCGATCACCGGCACCCGGCTGATCCGCGAGTGGCAAGGCGTCGAGCACGCTGTCACCGTCCTCGCCGACGGCTTCGAGTATCAGGGGCGTCCCTTCAAGAGTCTCTCGGCGGTGGCTCGGGCAATCACAGGGACGCGATGGAATGGGCCGCTGTTCTTCGGCCTGCGCCGCGCCGGTGAGAGTCGGGGAGGAAGCCGGTGAGGACGGCGGCAAGATGCCCTTCGGCGGCGAAGTCGATCGTCCGCAAGCGGCGCTGTGCGGTGTACACTAGGAAGTCGAGCGAGGAAGGACTCGACCAGGAATTCAACAGCCTCGACGCGCAGCGCGAGGCCTGCGAGGCTTATGTCGCCTCGCAGCGCTCGGAGGGGTGGGTGCTCGTCCCCGATCGCTACGATGACGGCGGCGTCTCCGGTGGCACGCTCGAGCGCCCGGCGCTGCGTCGTCTCGTCGCCGACATCGAGCGCGGGCTGGTAGATGTGGTTGTCGTCTACAAAATCGATAGGCTCTCAAGATCGCTGATGGACTTCGCCAAGCTTGTCGATCTGTTCGAGGCGCACGACGTCACCTTCGTGTCGGTGACGCAGAGCTTCAACACCACTACCAGCATGGGCCGACTGACCCTCAACATCCTGCTGTCGTTCGCGCAGTTCGAGCGCGAGGTGATCGGCGAGCGGATTCGGGACAAGGTCGCAGCCAGCCGGGCCCGCGGCATGTGGATGGGTGGCTGGGCGCCGCTCGGCTACGACGTCGTCGACCGCAAGCTCGTCGTCAACGACGCCGAGGCAGAGCTGGTCCGGCGCATCTTCGAGCGCTTCGCCCGCCTCGGTTCGGCGACGAAGCTGGTCATCGAGCTTCGCGCCTCAGGCGTCCGCAACAAGCGCGGCAAGCCGATCGACAAGGGCTTCTTGTACCGGCTCCTGCGCAACCGGCTCTACCGCGGCGAGGCTGTTCACAAGGGCACGGCTCATCCGGGAGAACACGAGCCGATCATCTCTGCCGGCCTGTGGGACCGGGTGCAGGGCATCCTCCGGGAAAGCCCGCGGAAGCGATCGGCGACGACGCGGGCACAGACTCCAGCGCTGCTGAAGGGTCTTCTTTTCGGGCCGACCGGCCACGCCATGACGCCGACGCACACCCGGCGCGGCGGCAGGCTCTACCGCTACTACGTGTCGACTGCATTGCTGAAGCAGGGCCGCAACGCCTGTCCGATTGGCCGCGTGCCGGCCGGCGAGATCGAGCGCGCGGTGATCGACCAGCTGCGGACCATCCTGCGCAGCCCCGAGATTGTCGCCCGGACGGCGCGCGCTGCCCAGGACATCGACCCCGCAATCACCGAGGCGGAAGTACGAGAGGCGATGCACCGACTCGATCCACTATGGGAGGAGCTTTTCCCGGCCGAGCAGGCGCGCATCGTCCAGCTGTTGGTGGAGCGGGTCGACCTCGGCGAAGGCGAGCTTTCGATCCGCCTGAGGACGGCCGGCCTGCCGAGCCTCGTTCAGGAGCTGCGCGGCGAGACGGCCACTCTTGCGGAGGAAAGGGCTTCGGTCCACCGGAGGGCGGCATGACGGACCGGGCCGGTCAGGGAAGCCAGTCGCAGCGCCCCGGCCGGGGTCCGGACACCGCGACCGTCACCGTCCGCGTACCGATAACGCTCCGCAAGCGCGGCGGCCGCAAGCGCATTCTCGCCCCCGATGGCAACGACGCGTCGCTCCTCGGTCCTCCCCGTCAGGTCAGCACGCTCGTCAAGGCGCTGGCCCGGGCCCATCGCTGGCAGCGTATGCTGGAGAGCGGCGACTACGGGTCTATCTCCGAGCTTGCAGCAGCCGAGAGGATCAACTCGTCCTACATCTCCCGCGTGTTGCGCCTTACGTTACTGTCGCCCAACACGGTCGAAGCGATCCTCGATGGGCGGGAGCCGGCAAGCGACCCCACTGGAACCGCTCAGCGAATTGGTCGTGGGAACCAGTGGGAGGACTCTAGCAATCGGCCGGGCCGCGCTCGCACGAGATTGGATTAGCCTTTGAAACAGGTCTGCTAAGCGCAAAGAGCGGACTTGGAGGCTGCGCACGCAACCAGGCGGCAATATATTTGGGGGCGCTTCTGGGTCCGCGGGTTGCGAGTTGTCGCAAAGCAAGGTGCTATCGATGCTGAGGCGTTGCAGAGTATCGGTCTTCGAGATAGCGGATGAAGCGCAATCATAATCGATCGAGTTCCTCGGCCAGGCGGCGACTGAGGTGCCGGCGTTCGTATTGCGCGAGGTCGCCCACCGCCGCCGGCAGCGCCCCGGCCGTCCAGAGCGCGTGCAGTTCGAGGATAGCGCCCGCGACGGCATCGGCGTTGGCGCAGGGCGTCATGACGGCTCCCCGGAATTGCCGCAGCAGCCATGCATCGCCGCCGGCCGGATCGACGGCTGCGAGAACCGGCTTTTCCGCTGCGAGATAGTCGAACGTCTTGCCGGCGATCACGTCAGTGCCCGCCGTGACGGTCTGCAGGAGAACATTGACGTCGGCACCGCGCATCAGCGCGAGACTCTCGGCCCGGGAGACTTGGCCGCGCGCCGAGACGCAGGGCGCGCGGCCCGAGTCCGAGAGCCTCGCCTCGTGGCCGCCGGGATCGCCGACGAACTCGAGGTGAAGCGTCGAACGCAATGCTGGCTGCCGCTCGAGGACGAGGCGCAGTGCCCGCAGCAGCACGTCCGGCGTCCGGCGGGCGCTGAGCGCACCGGTGTGGCGCAGCAGGAACTTGCCGGCGAAGCCGCCGCGCAGCGGCGTGATCGCCGCCTCAGCCTTCGAGTAGCCGTTGGTGATCGTTGTGCACCTACCACGCAACTCGGGGAAGCGCGCTTCCGTCTCCTGCTGCGTCAGGGGGCTCGCGAAGACGATCAGCGACGCCTCGCGCAGAATTTTCTCCGCCCAGCCGCGCTCGATCTTCTCGGCGAGCGGCGAGACCGGTCGCCAGAGGCTGCCATAGGTCCACGGATCGCGCAGATCGACGATCAGCGGCTTTCTGAGTCGGCGGGAAAGCGCGTAACCGAGGACGAGGTTCTTCATATGCGGCGCCGTCACCCAGACGAGCTCCACCCCATCCCGGCGCGCCGTGGCGACGCCGCGCACGAACGCGGGCGGCAGCCAGTCGAGATGCCACAGGGCGAACCACGCGGCGGTCGCGCGCATGCGCGACACCCGTGCGGAGATGCCGGGTGGCTTCGGAACCTCGCCTGCCGTCGTCTCGTCGCCGGCAGGTGGCACCCGGCCCCAAGGCTCGGACGCGACCGCTGCGCGCGCCGCCGCCATCGGGCGAACGGCGCGCACGATTTCGACATCGTCGGGCAGGTCACGCAGCAGAGCTGGATCGCTTGCCTCGCCGCGCAGGAGCGGCGAGGTGAGGACCACGGGTCGATAGCCGAACTCGGGCAGATGCCGCGCGAAGAAGTACGGCCGCGCCGTGCCGCTCGTCGCATGCGGCGGGAATTTCTCCGCGATCATCAGAATCCGTCGCAGGGGCATGCAGGCCTTCCGATCCCGGCTATGCCGCGAGCAGCTGCTCGTAGGCCTGCGCGAGACGCCGAGCCTCGTCCGGCCACAGCGGCGGCGGTGCGAGCACCGCGGGGTGGCTACCGTCGGCGGCGCAGGCCGCGGCAGCTGCACGGAGCGCGTCGGCCAGCCCGCGGACGTCGCCGTCGGCCACCTCCCATCCCCAGTCGCGGTCGCGGATCCACTCGCCCATTAGGCTGTCGGCGTTGCCGATCACGCGCCGACCATGCACGACCGATTCGAACAGCTTCACCGGCATCGCCCGGTCGATGTGGCCGCGCTGCATCGGGTAGACGCAGTACTGCACGCTCGTGTCGGCCATGAGCTTCTGGATTTCGGCGCTGTGGAAGGCACCGCTCACCCGCGCCTCGATGCCGAGCCGGCAAGCCGCGTCGCCGACGAGCCGGCCGACCTCGTCGGCCGCACGACCCGCGCCGGCGATCCGCAGCGCAGGGCGCGCGCTGGGCGGCAGCAGGGCGATCGCCTCGACGAGGCGCCGGAACATGGCCGGTTCGCGCACATTGCCGATATAGCCGACAGTGAAGCATGCGGGCAGCGGCGGCACGGCGCCGGGCTCCGACGGCGCGTTCCAGATGGTGACCGGGTCGCAGCCCCAGTCGCGGTAGAGCTCGGCCGCGCCCGGCCGCCATCCGACGCTGGCGTCCGTCGTGGTGACGACGAGGTCGGCGGCGCGGGCGAAGCGGCGATCGGTCCGGCGCAGCCCCGCCGCCAGCGCATGGCGCCAGCGGGCGTTCGGCCGCGGCAGCAGCGCCCACGTCCAGTAGAGGTCGTGCACGTCGAAGACGTATCGGCCGCGAGGGAGCCCGGCGCGCCGCGCGCCGCGGCGCTTCCACCATAGACCCACCGCGCACGTGTCATGGTCGTGGCAATGCACGATCTCGGCGGGAGCCCGCAGAAGGCGCCGCTGCACGGCCGCGTGAAACCAGGCGAGCCCCAGCCGGATGGCGATCATATTGCGGGGCAGCGCGGCGGGCAGAGACAGGCGCTCGATCCGGACCGGGCCTGCGCGCTCGATAGGCCGCTGTTCACGGCGGCGGTCGAAGGCGTACACCGTGACGTCGTGGCCGGCCGCAGCCAGCGCCCCAGCTTCCTTCTCAACCCGAGGGTCGGGCGCATGGGCGTTGCTGACGAGCATGGCGACGCGGGCCACGATACCGGTCACCCAGGCGCGCGGCGGTATGTGAGGCGCATGAAGAGAGCGAGGACTGCGGGCTCCGGCAGCAGCAGGAGCAGGTGCTCGGCGCCCCAATACGCGACGTTCAGCGGATTGAAGAACGGCCTGTGCAGCAGCCATTGCCGCTTTAGCTCGAGAGTCAGTCGCTGCGACTGGCGCAAGTACAGGCGCTTCCCCTGCGTCGGACTGATGCGGTACTTCAGAACGAACGCATCGACGTTCGCGATCTCGAAGCGCGAGGCCATGCGCAGCCAAAGATCGTAGTCGTGACAGCGGGGGAACCGCTCTTGGTATCCCCCGATCGCCTCGAGCGCCGAACGCCGGATCATCGCCGCCGGATGCGCGATCGGGCAGTAGCGGGTTATGACGCGCGCGATCTCGGCATAGGTCGTCGGATAGCGCCGCGCGCCAAATGGGTGCCCCTCGGCATCGATGACGAGCGTGTGACCGCCTACGAGGGCATGGTCAAGATTCGCCTCCAGAAAGTCCACCTGCCTCTGCAGCCGGTCCGGCAAGCAGATGTCGTCGGCGTCGAAAACGGCGAAGTAGGCGCTGGCCGGATCAGCTTCGGCGACGGCCCGGCTGCGCGCCGCCACCACGCCGAGATTGCGCGGATTGCAAAGCACGCGAATGCGCCGATCGGCGCGCGCGAACTCTTCGGCGATGGCGCGGGAGGCGTCGGTCGAGCCATCGTCGACGAGCACCAGCTCGAAGTGCGGATAGGTCTGCCCGAGTACGCTCTCGATTGCCGGCCGAAGATAGGGCTCGGCATTGTAGACCGGCATCACGACCGAGACGCGTGGATGCGAGGGTATCATGCCGCTCGTCCCGGCGGCCCGATCTCGAGGTCGGCCACGACTGGACGGTGATCGGAAAGTTCCGTCTCAATCATGCGGCACGCTCGGATGCGGAATTCGGGCGTAGCGAAGATGTAGTCGAGCTGGGTGGGCAGGCCAAGGGTCGGACGCGTGCTGCGGGACTTCATGGCGACTGCACGAGTGCAGTCCGTCATCCCTCGCGCGACTGTCCAGTACTCGGGCGAACAGGGTAGGGCGTTGAGATCGCCCCCGAGGATGCAGGGCAGCCGCGCCGCGCGAACCCAGGAGACGAGTTGTCGCATTTGCGCGGCGCGGTCCAGGATGGAGCGCAAGTACCGCAGCGGCGCCCTCGGCACCTGCAGGCAGTGCGCGGCGATCACCGCGAGCCGGACGCCGCCGATCTCCTGGAGCGCCGTGAGCGCGAAGCTGTGGCCGGTGCGATCGGCGAGCGTGCCGACATCGGTCAGCGGCGCCCGCGCGAGGATCGCATTTCCGCCGGCTCCACGCGTGCGGCGCCAGTCGGCATTGAAGGCGCAATGATAGCCGAGCTCCCGCGCCAGCCACTCGGCCTGGTTCCGTGGCTCGCGCCGCCGCTCGACCAATACCTCCTGCAGGCAGATGACAGCCGCGTCGAGCGAGGCGAGCATGTCGCGCGTCGCCTCGAGCCGCCGGAGCGACGAGGCGTTGAAAGTTACGACGCGCACGCATGCGGGCGTCGCCCCCGGCGCGCTGCCGGTGGCAGAATGCTGGGGCCTACGTGGCGCCGTCGTTACCATAGTATGCCGCGGGGCGAGTTGCAGCGGGTCGATCGATGCGGGTCGTTCTCTTGACGCGGCGCTTCGGGGGCGAGGCAACGGCGACGACCGCGCGCCTGCGGGCCTATGTCGACGCCCTCGGGACGGAAGGCGCGGAGGTGATCGTGCTCACGCGCTTTCCCTTCGTGTACCGCGGGCGCGTGCCGGACCCGGCCCATGTCGGGCGCCTTTATCGCCGGGAGCAGATCGATCGTGCGACCGTGGTCCGGATCCGCATTCCCGGCGAGCACGGGATCTTCAAGCCTGTCATCGGTGCGGTGATGCGCCGATGGGCGCAGTTCCGCGGAGCTCCTGCCGCCTCGCTGGAAGCAGCCGACGTGCTCGACATGCTCTACGGCCTCGTTGCCGTGCCGTTCGTCGCGATGCTGCGTCCGCGAGTCATCGTCATCGAGCAGGGGCCGGCGTTTCTCGGCTTGCCGGTCGGCATCTTCGCGCGCTTCGGTATCGCGATCGTGCTTCAGGTCAGCGACGTGAAGTCGCTGCACATGCAGCGGGGACGCTACGGACCGGCCACGCCGAACCAGGTCCGGGCGAACCGTCGCGCCGAGGAGTCGCTCTACCGCCGCGCGGCCGCGATCGTCACCGTCACCGAGGCGATGCGGGCGGACATCGCAAAGCGGCTCGGGCGGCCGGTTGCGGACGTCCGTATGGTCCCCAACGGTGCCGAGCTTGCCGCCATCGGGGCCGCGAATCCAGCAGACAAGGAGGCGTGCAAGCGCCGGCTCGGTCTCGAGGGCAAGTTCGTCGCCCTCTATGCCGGCAGCTTCAACGTCCAGCACGACCTCCACACGCTGCTCGAAGCCGCGAGACGGCTTCAGACCGATCCGGAGATCGCATTCGTTCTCATGGGATCCGGACCGGCCGAGCAGGAGCTCGTCGGCATGGCCCGCGATGCGGGACTGGGTAACGTCGTGTTCTTCCCCGCCTTGCCGGTCAGCGAACTGTCGCCGTATCTCGGCGCCGCCGACGTCGGGCTCGCGACGGAAATCGCCGGGTCGCAGGACAACATACCCTCGAAGGTCTACCTCTACATGGCGGGCCGGCTGCCGCTCGTAGTCACCGACGATGCCGGCGAGACGCGGGCGCTCGTCGCCCGTTCCGGCTCGGGATTGCTCGTCCCGCCGAGCGACGCCTCGGCGATTGTGGAGAAGATCCTCGAGCTGAAGCGCCATCCCGAGCTAGCCGCGGCACTCGGAAACGCCGGTCGTCTGTTCGTGGAGGCCTTCCACGATCGCGGACAACTCGCGCGCGACTTTGCCCGGTTCGTCGCGGAGGCCGCCGGCCGTTCCACGCGCCGCTTGCGGGAGCCGAACGGCGAGGCTGCCTAGCGGCGCGGCCGGCTGGCTTTGCGCGTCGAGAAGGGCGGACTGCAGCAGGCACCGCGCGCCGAGGATCAGGCTGACGGTGGCGATCGCCGCGGTCTCGGCCGAATGCGCCGAGACGACCTGCGTCGACTGCGACCATGCAAAGGCGACGAGCGCCGCGCCAACGGCCGACAGGACGGAGCCGGCGATGAGAAAGAGGGCGACCGCGCCGAGGCCGGGCGCGAAATGCAGGATGTAAAGGCGCCTGACGAGCGCCGTCAGCAGCCGCCCGGGGAATGTCCGCAGCGACGACCACTCGCAGAGGCCGCTGACCTCGTCGCCGTAGCGTGCCGGGATGTCGACATCGACCACCACGGCGCCTGCGAGGCGCAGCTCGAGCAGCATGCTCGTCTCGAAGAAGTACCGCTTGTCGATGCGGGTCGGATCGAGGTGGCCGAGGACGTGCGCCCTGATCGTGAGATAGCCGTTGCTCGGATCGAAGATGGTCCAGTAGCCCGACGCGGCTTTCGTCAGAAAGGAAAGCCCCGTGTTCCCTATCCGTCGCAGGAGGGGCATCGCGCCGAGTTGACGCCGATGCAGGAACCGGTTTCCTTTGGCGTAGTCGGCCGTTCCCGTGATAACCGGGGCGAGCAGCCGGGGCAGGTAGGCCGGGTCCATCTGGCCGTCGGCGTCCATCTTGACGACGATCTCGGCGCCGCGGACGATGGCGGCCGTGAACCCCGTCCACGTTGCGCCGCCGACACCTTGATTGATCCCGTGGCGAATGATGTGGACACGGGGGTCACCGGCGGCAGCCGCGTGCATCGAGGTGTCGTCGGGACTGCCGTCGTCGACGACGATGATGTCGGCGACGAACGGGGGGATCGAACCGATGACCCCGGCGATCGACTGCGCCGCGCGGTAGGCCGGAACGACCACCGTGATGCGCTGATCGCGAGGGGGACCGTCCGGTGTCGGCGCGTCAGCGAGGACAGCGCCGCGGACGCGACGACCGGTTTCGATCGGTGAAGCGAGCGGAGAGCCGGGCTGGCTGCCCCAAAGCCCCTCCATCCGCCGACAGTCTACCGAAACAAGGCTCCCGTCGGGATTCATCGAAATGATACCGTGCGATTTGGCTCGACGGTACATGACTATGTGGTCGTCGGGCAGTCTGAGCGGGTTGCCGACACGCGCGTCGGCTGTCTCGTGTCCTCTTTCGGTCACATCCTCGGCCGGCTCGCCGTGCCCGCGAGAGTTCGCTCTTCGAGCGCGCGGACGATGCGCGCGGCCGCCTGTCCATCCCAGCCTTCGGGCCGCCGGCCCGACAGGAGGGCCCGCGGCTCGACCGCGGCGTCCCGAACCGCGGCCAAGATGCCCTCCTTCGTCAGCGGCCAAGGCACGAGGCGGTTGGTTCCCTCCGTCAGCGTGATCGGTCGTTCAGTCTGTTCGCGCAGCGTTACGCAAGGAACTCCCAGTGCGGTGGTTTCCTCCTGCAGCCCACCCGAATCGGTGATGACGACGGCTGCGCGGTCGACGAGTGACAGCATATGAAGGTAACCGAGCGGCTCGACGATGACGACGCCTTCGAGGCTGCCGAGCAGGTCGAACTCCTCGGCCTTCCGCCGGGTGCGCGGATGCATGGGGAACACGACCGGCATCGTCCCGCTCAGGATGCAGAGCGCCTCGAAGATCTCCGAGAGGGCGTCACGCCGGTCCACATTCGAAGGACGATGTAGCGTCACGACTCCGTAGCCGGAAGGGAGGGACCATCGCCTCTGGACATCGATGGTCCGGGCGCTGGGAAGCATGGCCAAAAGCGTATCTATCATCACGTTTCCGACGAACACCGCCCGACTGGCGTCGATGCCTTCGGAGAGGAGGTTTTCAAGGGCGTCCACAGAAGGCGTCAGCAGCACGTCCGACAGTCTGTCTGTGAGCACCCGGTTGATCTCCTCCGGCATATGCCGGTCGCGGCTTCGCAAGCCCGCTTCGACATGGGCAAGGCCGCAGCCGATCTCGCTTCCGACCTTGGCGGTGACGAGAGCGCAGGCGAGCGTCGAGTTGACGTCACCGACGACGACGACCCATTCGGGTCGCGCATCGAACAGCGCCCGCTCGAAGCGCTCCATGACCTGCGCGGTCTGTCGGGCGTGCGAACCCGATCCCACCTCGAGGCGATAGTCCGGCTCCGGCATGCGCAGATCGCGAAAGAAAGCGCCTGACATATCAGAGGCGTAGTGTTGGCCCGTGTGAACGAGCAGCGCGCGGTGTCCCGCCGCCTCCAGCGCACCGAGTATGGGCGCCACCTTCACGAAGTTGGGTCGCGCTCCGGCAACGACCAGCGCTTTCAAAAAATGCTCCTGGGCTTCGAGCGGGGAATATCTGCCTAAGGTGCCGTTCAACGCCCCGAGAGCTTACCGTC
This sequence comes from Pseudomonadota bacterium, assembly GCA_023430145.1. Classification (GTDB taxonomy): domain Bacteria; phylum Pseudomonadota; class Alphaproteobacteria; order Rhizobiales; family Methylopilaceae; genus JAEZCD01. The sequence continues at coordinate 1,843 of JAEZCD010000062.1, read as the reverse complement.
AGCAGATATGGGCCTAGCTAGGCCACCTTTCGTAGCATTTGCAAGTAGGAAGACCCTCCCCCGATCATCGTCTGGTCGAGGCGGGTCGACGCGAAGGGTCCAAGAGCCTCAGGAACCGGGGGATCACGGAAGTGACGTCCTCCCAATATCGACGTCAAGCGACACTCAATTTCGCTGTGCGATTTCGATCGAGCTAGCTTGCCCAAGCGCTGACACGGATCGAACCCGAGCAGTCACGGCGCTGTTCGCGGTGTTCGGCGATCCTGCGGCATTATGAGCTTGACACCGAGCGGACCGGCATTTACCGGCCGCGCATTTGGGTGGTGCAGAACATTACCCCAATCCGAAAGCAGGCATTGTCGGCGTCTGGCATGAGCAATGTGCACACGCCGAGAGCCGGCGCCTCCATGCTCTCACAATGCAGCGCTCCAGAGGAGGCACGCCGCGCGACATGTTTTTTAGTTGCGGTCGCCCTAACCGAGAACCTCGGTTCTCCAACATCAAAAGGCGGTCAGCAAGTGATTAGAACGTCGGGGCTTTCGAAGCTCTGTACCAAACGCAGCAGTACACAGCCTCGGAGAGCGAGAGGGTAAACAGAGAACGCGGCGGCCTTTTGGCGCCGCTCTTGGTACACAGCCCTGCTGCTATAACCTTACGACCGTTGGGCTTTTTCGCCCGTCGAAAGCGAGCGGAGAATGTTTGCGGCGGGTGAATTGGCGGAGGGAGAGGGATTCGAACCCTCGATACGGTTGCCCGTATACACGCGTTCCAGGCGTGCGCCTTCAACCACTCGGCCACCCCTCCGTTCCGCGCCTGTCGGAAAGCACGGCAACTAGCGCATTCGCCGCCGCGATGGCAAGCCTCGCGGCGGGAACGATTTGCCGTGTTCGCGGCTTGTCAGCGGTTGCGGTCGCGATCGGCCCACGCTTTCCGCGCCGGGTTAGCACATCGTCAAGGTCGTCCCGCCAAGAACACCGGACCGAGGGAGGACGCCATGCCCATGCCCGCCGCCTGCATCGAGCAGGCATTCGCCCAGGAGAGCGGCGAGCTGTTCGTGGAGGAGACCCGGGTGATGCGCCTCGTCATCGCCTCGCGCGGACACGATGATCGCGCCGCTGCCGAAGGCTCGGCCGAGGGCGCCGACCGCCATCACGGGGAGCCGCCACGCGCGCCGGCGGTGTTCGCCACCGGGCAGGCGGTGCTGGCGACCGGGCAGGCCGCCTAGGGTCGGCCGGAGCCGCCCCCGCTTTCTTGGTTGAACCACTCTCGGGGATTGGGCGCCGGCGATCGCCGGAAACTTGTTCCCCCGCGAGTTGGCGCAAGCCATCGGATCCCCGCACCGCTAACCAATCGCTAACCATGACCGGCGACGGTGGCCGCGGCCGTCGCGCCCGGCAGGCGGGCGCTCGGCCGATCGCACCAGATCGATCGGAGCGGCCATGCGCCCGGACCGCCTTCTTCCGCTCGCCCGCGCAGCGTTGCTGATCGCCACGGCCCTCGCCACCGGCGTCGCGGTAGCGGGCGAGCGCCCTGCGCCGCCGAAGCTGCGCTCGGCGGCGGCGATCGAGGCCGCGCTGGCCGACACCAGCACGGCGCGGATCATCGTCGTCTTCGACGAGCCCGAGGCCCTCGACGAGGAGAATTCCGCCGTTGCGCTCCGCCGCTCCGCCTCGATGCGGCGGACGCAGGATGCGCTCGTCGCGGTCGCCCGCGGCAGCCTCGCCGTGGCCGGCGGCGGCGTCCGGCGGCTCGAGATCGAGCCGATGCTGGCGCTCGAGGTCGATGCGGCCGGGCTCGGGCGCCTCATGGCCGATCCTCGCGTCCGCGCCGTCCACCCCGATCG
>JAEZCD010000299.1 GCA_023430145.1 Pseudomonadota bacterium | reverse complement strand
CGCCCGAGCCGCGGCCCCGGCTGGAGCGCGCAGGGCGGCACGGTGATCACGGTCCGCGACGGCGAGACCATCGCCACCATCTCCCAGCGCTACGGCGTGCCGGCCTCGGCGATCCTGTCGGCGAACGGCATCGACGCCTCGAAAGTGCGCCCCGGCGCCCGCATCACGATCCCCGTCTACACCGCCGGCGACGGCTCGCGCGCCATGCCGCAGCCGGCCGTCAAGGTCGCCGCGGCGCCGCCGCGCCGTCCGCCGCAGCCACCCGTGAAGGGCGGCGTGCACGTCGTCGCGCCGGGCGAGACGCTGTCCTCGATCGGCCGCCTCTACGGCATCGGCCGCAACAAGATCGCCGATGCCAACGGCCTCGACTACGACGCGCAGCTGAAGCTCGGCCAGCGCGTCGTCGTTCCCGGCGGCACCGCGCAGATCGCCAAGGCGCCGGCGGCGATCGTCCGCCCGCCGGTCCCGCCGGTGCCGGTGAAGCAGGCCAAGGCCGCGCCGCCCACAGCTCCCGCGGAGCCCGCGAAGGCGCAGAGCGCCGAGGTCGCCGCCTTCGCGCCCGCAACGCCGCCGGCCGCCGCCGAGCCGGTGACGCCGGTCAAAGCGGTCGCCAAGATCGACACCGCGCCCGCCGCCCGCTCCGAGCCCGCTGTCGGCTTCCGCTGGCCGGTGCGCGGACGCGTGATCTCCGGCTACGGCGCCAAGCCGAACGGCACCATGAACGACGGCATCAACCTCGCCGTGCCGGAGGGCACGCCGGTCAAGGCGGCCGAGAGCGGCACCGTCGCCTATGTCGGCAACGAGCTGAAGGGATTTGGCAATCTCGTGCTGGTCCGCCACGAGGACGGCTGGGTCACCGCCTATGCGCACAACAGCGACGTCGCGGTGAAGAAGGGCGATCCCGTCCGCCGCGGCCAGGTGATCGCGAAGTCCGGCGCCACCGGCAACGTCAAGGCGCCGCAGCTGCACTTCGAGATCCGCCGGGGCGCCTCCCCGGTCGATCCGATGAAGCATCTGCCGGACGCCTGAAGCCTTTCACGGCAAGTCGGGTCCCGCGGCGTATCGGCGGGATCTTCGGGAAGGGGCGGCAGCCACGCGGCGGCTCGCCCCTTTCGCTTTTCTCGCCTCTTCTCTTCCTTCCCCCAGGGGGAGAAGGTGGCCGCGAAGCGGCCGGATGAGGGGTACGGCGCTCGTCCTGAAGCTCAACAGCCCCTCATCCGTCGCCTTCGGCGACACCTTCTCCCTATTGGGAGAAGGAAGAAGAGCCTTTCCTACACCCGCTCCCCGCATGCCTCCGCAAGGCTCTGGAAGAGGGCGAGGCCGTCGGTGCCGCCGAGCGCCGGATCGACGAAGTTTTCCGGGTGCGGCATCATGCCGAGCACGTTGAGGCGCTCGGAATAGACGCCGGCGATGGCGTTCAGCGAGCCGTTCGCCTCGCCGGCGACGTCGATGCGGCCGGCGGCGTCGCAGTAGCGGAAGGCGACGCGGCCCTCGCCTTCGAGGCGCTCCAGCATCGGCGGCTCCACGAAGTAGTTGCCGTCGCCATGCGCGATGCAGACCTCGATCACCTGGCCTTCGGCATAGCGCGCGGTGAAATCGGTGTCGGTGCGCTCGACCCGCAGCTTCTGCGGCCGGCAGACGAACTTCAGCTGCGCGTTGCGCAGCAGCGCCCCCGGGAGGAGGCCGGCCTCGATCAGGATCTGAAAGCCGTTGCAGACGCCGAGCACGTGGCCGCCGCGGCCGGCGTGGGCGCGCACCGCGTCCATGATCGGGCTGCGGGCTGCGATGGCCCCGCAGCGCAGGTAATCGCCATAGGAGAAGCCGCCCGGCAGCACGACGAGGTCGGTGCCGACCGGCAACGCGGTGTCGCCGTGCCAGACGATGTCGGCCGCGCGCCCGGAGGCGAGCTTTATCGCGCGGGCGGCGTCCTGCTCACGGTTCGAGCCGGGGAAGAGAATGACGGCGGCTTTCATATCCGCTCAGCTCTGGAGAATCTCGACGCGGTAGTTCTCGATCACGGTGTTGGCGAGCAGCCGCTCGCACATCGCCTTCAGATCCGCCTCGGCCTTCTCGTGGTCGCGGGACGAGAGCTCGATGTCGAAGATCTTGCCCTGGCGCACCTGGTCGACGCCGGAAAAACCGAGGCCGCCGAGCGCGCGCTCGATCGCCTTGCCCTGCGGATCGAGCACGCCGCTCTTCAGCGTCACCGTCACCCGTGCCTTCATGTCCCTCTCCGGCCTCTCATAATCCGGCCTCTCAAGCGAAATGGCCGGGCGAGCCCGGCCATCCCTGCGTCCGATCGCATCGCGCCCGTCAGTGCTTGACGAGCGTCGGCCCCTTGGTCATCGGCCGCTCGTTCTCGGCCAAGATGCCGAGCCGGCGCGCCACCTCGGTGTAGGCCTCGAGCAGGCCGCCCATGTCGCGGCGGAAGCGGTCCTTGTCGAGCTTGTCGTTCGACTTGATGTCCCACAGCCGGCACGAGTCGGGGCTGATCTCGTCGGCGACGACGATCCGCATGAGATCGTTCTCCCACAGCCGGCCACATTCCATCTTGAAGTCGACGAGGCGGATGCCGACGCCGAGGAACAGGCCGGAGAGGAAGTCGTTGACGCGGATGGCGAGCGCCATGATGTCGTCGATCTCCTGCGGGGCCGCCCAGCCGAACGCCGTCACGTGCTCCTCGGAGACCATCGGGTCGTTGAGCGCGTCGTTCTTGTAATAGAACTCGATGATCGAGCGCGGCAGCTGCGTGCCCTCCTCGATGCCGAGGCGGGTGGCGAGCGAGCCGGCGGCGACGTTGCGGACGACGATCTCGAGCGGGATGATCTCCACCTCGCGGATCAGCTGCTCGCGCATGTTGAGCCGGCGGATGAAATGCGTCGGCACGCCGATGTCGTTCAGGTGCTGGAAAATGTACTCCGAGATGCGGTTGTTCAGTACGCCCTTGCCGTCGATCACCTCGTGCTTCTTCGCATTGAAGGCGGTAGCGTCGTCCTTGAAGTGCTGGATCAGCGTGCCGGGCTCGGGCCCCTCGTAGAGGACCTTCGCCTTGCCTTCATAGATGCGGCGGCGGCGATTCATCGGGGTGTACCGTGTCTTGAGGAAATCCATGGGATTGCCGGGGCTCCGATCGGGTTGCTCCACGGCGAGACGCGCGAGATGCGACTCGTGGCGGCGCGGGCGATGCCGCGCGCTGGCAACCTAGCCGATCGACGGCACGTACACAACGACGGCACCTCTGACAGGAGGGCGGAACGGCCGCCATCCCCACCTCGTTGATTTGGCGCGGGCGCTCATCTATGCAAGACGCCCGTGACGGCCTGCCGCGTCGGACGCGCCGCCGTCTCCCCCATCCCAACCCCACGCGTGAGGCCATCGGTGACGACCTTCGACCGCAGGGAAGAGGCTTTCGAGAAGAAGTTCGCGCTCGACGAGGAGTTGCGTTTCAAGGCCAATGCTCGCCGCAACCGGCTGCTCGGTATCTGGGCCGCCGAGAAGCTCGGCAAGACCGGGCCGGACGCCGAGGCCTATGCCAAGGCCGTGGTGATGGCCGATTTCGCCGAGGCCGGCGACGGCGACGTCGTCGCCAAGGTTCTCGGCGATCTGCATGCCGCCGGCATCGAGCAGACCGAGCATCAGATTCGGCGCCGTATGGACGAGCTGATGACCGAGGCGGTGCAGCAGATCGAGGCCGAGCGCTGAATCCGGCGCCGAAACGGAGGCCTCGTGCCGACCGCTGAGCACTTCCTCGCCGGGCTCGCCGCGGGCGGCCGGGCGCATCTCAACGCCTGGCTCGCGCTGCCCGACCCGCTGGTCGCCGAGACGATCGCGCGCACCTCGTTCGATTCGCTGACGCTGGATTTCCAGCACGGCGCGATGACGTTTTCCGGCATGGTGGCCGGCATCGCCGGCGCCATGCTGGTCGGCAAGCCGAGCATCGTCCGTGTCCCGCTCGGCGATCTCGGCCTCGCAGCGCGGGCGCTCGACGCCGGTGCGGCGGGCATCGTCTGCCCGATGGTCAACTCGGCCGCCGATGCCCGCGCGCTCGTCGATGCGGTGAAGTTCCCGCCGGTCGGCGGGCGCTCCTGGGGGCCGCACCGGGCGCTCGTCGCGAGCGGCCTGTCCCGGCAGGAGTTCTTGCATCGGGCGAATGCCAAAACCTTCGCCTTCGCGATGATCGAGACCGCGGCCGCCCTCGACCATCTCGAGGCGATCCTCGGCACACCCGGGATCGACGGCGTCTATATCGGCCCGAACGATTTGTGCGTGTCGCTGACCGGCGGCGCCGACGTCGATCCGGCGCTGCCGCAGGTGGTGGCGGCGATCGACAGGGTCGCCGAAGCGGCGAAGCGGCATGGCCGCGTCGCCGGCATTTTCGCCAACACCACCGCGCTCGCCCAGGATTACGCGCGGCGCGGCTTCTCCTTCATCTCGCTCGGCAACGACCTCGCCTTCCTGCGCGACCGGGCCGAGGCGGTGGCGTCCGCCGCCCGCGGCGAGAGCGCGCCGCTCGACGAGCGGCCCGCCGTCTGAGCCGGCCGCCGCCGCCGGCCTTCCGGCGCCCCCGGTAGTTTGCCGACGCGGGCGCGGTGAT
>JAEZCD010000224.1 GCA_023430145.1 Pseudomonadota bacterium | reverse complement strand
ATGCTGGACGAGCGCCGCCGTGCGCGGCGCGGCGGAGCCGGCGGCGATGGCGAGCGTCGCCTTCTCGCAGGCCTCGAAGACGGCCCGCTCGGCGCGCTCGGCGGCGAGTTCGCCGCGGCCCACGAAGGCCGCCTTCAAGGCGCCGGTGAAGCTCTTGACGAGCGCATGCCGCAACCCGACCGGCAAATCCTCGCGCGCCAGCAGCGCCTCGCGGATATCCGCATGCTCGCCGAAGCGCTCGGCGACGCGCTCGAAGGTCAGGCGCGTGAGTCTTGCGCCACGGTTGCGCAGGAGGCACAGGCAGGCGAGACGGCCGCCGACCTCGCCGATCGCCGCCGCCAGCGCCGGCGACACACTCTCGCGGACGGCGGCGGCGGCCTGCAGGCGCGGATTGCCGACCGCGACCGCGTCGACGAGCTCGGCATCGCTGAGCAGCGGCGAGCGGGCGAGCACCAGCTCGGCCGCCTCGCCGGCTTCCTGCGCGAGGCCGAGAATCACGGTGCGCGGAGCGTCCTCGAGGTGTGCGACCGCCTCGGCCAGCGCATGGCGCACCTCGGCCGACGGATCATCGAGCAGCCCGATCATCGCCGTCACCGCCAGCATGCGATCGGACGCCGAGAGGCCGCTGCTGCGCCAAGCCTCGACCAGCGTTGCTGTTGCCTGGATGCGCTCCTCGACGGGCGCGCTCCTCGCCCAGATCATGAAGCGGGCGATGGGACTCATGGCGCAGCCTTTCCTCGAGCGACGAAGAAATGCTGCGCCGTCATGGTAAATGCGCGGTTAAGTACGGGCACGGCCGGGGCGATGCTGACGGCCGATCCGCAGTGCGGTCGTCATCCTGCGCTTTCGCTTTCGCGCAGGATGACGAGGGGCCCATGGGACGAGGTGCCATTGCCCCGCCGGGCGAAGCGGCCTACGTCGCAGCGAGCCGGCCTCGCTTCACGCGCGCGGCCCCCTGGAAGGCCCCGAAAGATGCGCTCGCTGCTGCTCGTGCCCGCCGATGCGCCACAGGATCTCGAGCGCGCGCTCGGCTCCGGCGCCGACGCGCTGGTGCTCGATCTCGAGGATTCCGTCGCGCCGGCCGCGAAGGTGCGGGCGCGGCGCGGCGCGGCCGAGTTCTTGCGCACGGCCCGGGCAAGGCCTTCCGCGCCGCGGCTGTGGGTGCGCGTGAACGGCGCCGCGACCGGGCTTCTGGACGACGACCTCGCCGCCATCGTCCCCGAAGCGCCGGCCGGCGTCATGCTGCCGAAGGCGGCCGGCGGCACCGACATCGTCCGCCTCGCAGCGAAGCTCGCCGTCGCCGAAGCGGAGGCAGGCATCGCCGACGGGGCGACAAAAATCATCGCCATCGCCACCGAGACGGCGGCCGCTCTGTTCGCCATGGGCACCTACGCCGAGTCGAGCCCGCGGCTCGCCGCCCTCACCTGGGGCAGCGAGGACCTCGCCGCCGACCTCGGCGCGGAGACCAACCGGCTCCGCGACGGCTCCTACGCCGAGCCTTACCGGCTGGCCCGCTCGCTGACGCTCGCCGCAGCGGCGGCGGCCGAGGTGCCGGCGATCGATTCCATCTACACGCGCTACCGCGACCTCGACGGGCTCTGGACCGATGCCGAGGCCGCCCGGCGCGACGGCTTCGGCGGCAAGCTCGCGATCCATCCCGACCAAGTGTCGGTGATCAATACCGTGTTCACGCCCTCGGCAGCGACCGTCGCGGCCGCCCGCGCCGTCGTCGAGGCATTCGCCGCCCACCCCGAGGACGGCGTCGTCTTCCACGAGGGACGCGTGCTCGACCGCTCGCACCTCAAGCAGGCCGACGGCATTCTGCGCCGCGCGGCAGCGGCCGGGACGGAGTCACCGCAGCAGCCCTGAAGCAGGCCGGGGCAATCGCGGCGGCGAAGCCGCTGCCGAGCACCGCCGACGAAGTTTCGGCCCTCCGGTTCGCAGCCGCCCCTCCCTGGCGGCCTCGCCTCCGAGTGCGGCGATCGGCCCTCGCCCCCGTCTTGGCGTTAGACGCGCGAGAGCGGCGAAATCTCACTCGTCATGGACGATCTCTTCGGCTCGCGGGTTATCGCCAAGACAACCGAAACTCTACGCCGAATCGAGGTCTTGAGATACACTCGCCAAAGCCCGCGCACGATTTGGGAACGAGCCGGGCGATCCGACACGTATTCACGGGATGGGGCGTTCGATGAAGCTTACAGGGTTGCTCGGACTGGCGGCGATGGCCGTGCTGCCGGTTCTCGTGCTGGCACCGGGCGAGAGCCGCGCGGCCGGCAAGTCCAATACGGACATCACGGTGTGCAAGAACATACAGTATGCACTGTGCGCCGCGTCGACCTGCAAGGAGACCGGAAAGAAAATCGCCGTCAACACGCCGGAAGGCGGCACGCGCAACTTCCCCGAGGCCGCCTGCACCTGCCCGGTCCTCCCCTCGGGCGATACCGGCGCGATCGCCAACCTCGGCGGCGGCAACATGCAGGGCTCGTGCGATGCGCCGCCGAACGGGGTGTGGTCCCTCTATCAGCCGCTGACCAACTTCCCGCAGAAGATCTATGGCTGGAACTGGCACGACTCCAAGCTCAACACGACCTGCACCGCCGACCTCAAGCTCGGTGACCGCTTCGCGAACTGCTGGAGCTTCGCCTGCGACGACGTGCGGACGGTGACGAGCGAGGACGGCACGCAGGTGACGCTCGCCACCTGCTACTGCCCGATCGGCGAGGACGTGTTCTCGGCGCTGCCGACCAAGCCGAAGACGGGCTTCGTCACCAGCGCCGGCGGCGACCTGCCGACCGAGGCCGAGCGGCGAAAGTTCTGCAGCAAGCTTCCGGTGGGCGGGTTCTGACCGCACGGGCGCTGGTGTAGCGCGCGAGGGTGGCCGGCTGGCAGCGGACGGCCACCTCGCATCGGCGACAGAAAGAGATGGATCCTGCGCTTTCGCGCAGGATGACGCTCCGAGAGGCGATGGACCGGCCGAGCGGCCGGCGCCGTCGATAGACCGACAGCCGGCGTCGGCCGCGAGCCTAATCCGGCCGCGCCAGCTCGAAGGTGCTCGCGACGACGGCGTAGTCGCGATAGCCGCAGCGGGCGAGCGCGCGCGCCTTGGCGGTGACGAAGTGCCCGTCCTCCAGCATCGCCGGATCGATGTGCACGCCGACCACCTGGCCGAGCACGAGGTAGCGGCCGGTCTTGCGGCCGTCGAGGTCGGCGAGCTCGGTGACGCTCAGCACCTTGCATTCGAGCGCCGCCGGGCTCTCGGCGACGCGTGGCGGCCGAACGAGCCGGCTCGGCGCCGGCGTGAGACCCGCATGGCGCATCTCGTCCTGCCCGGCCGGCAGCGAGGCGGAGGTGAGGTTCATCGCGTCCCGCAGATCCTCGGTGGCGAGGCTGGCCACGAACTCGCCGGTCGCCGCCGCGTTCGCCGCCGTGTGCTTCAGGCCCTCCGAGGAGAACATGACCATCGGCGGGCTGCTGGAGACGGCGTTGAAGTAGCTGTAAGGCGCGAGGTTGACGCGGCCCTCGGCGTCGACCGTCGAGATCCAGCCGATCGGCCGCGGCGCGACGATCGCCTTGAAGGGGTCGTGCGGAAGGCCGTGGCCCTGCCGCGGCTCGTAGAAATAGGTCTCGGCGGCCTCGATCATCCGCCGCTCCAGCGCGTCGCGATCTCGCCGACGGGTGGCCGCGGCCGATCCTCGGGCCTCAGATTGGGGGTGCCGATCTGCACGAAGCCGGCCACTCGCTCACCGGCGGCGAGGCCGAGCAGGTCGCGCACCCGCGCATCGTAGGCCGCCCAGCCGGTGACCCATTGCGAGCCGAAGCCGAGCGCAGCGGCGGCATGCTCGAGGTTCATACAGACGGCGCCGGCCGAAAGGATCTGCTCCCATTCGGGAATCTTCGGGTGATCGCCGGCGCGGCTGACGACCACCACCACGAGCGGCGCGCAAAAGCGCTTCTTCTCGTTCTCGATGCGCAGCTCGGGCGCATCGGGCGCATCGGCGAGCACGAGGTCGGCGAGGCGGGCGCTGAAGCGCGGCACCGCCGCCCCCTCGAGGAGAATGAAGCGCCAGGGCACGAGCTTGCCGTGGTCCGGCACGCGGGCGGCGATCGTCAGCAGCGTCTCGAGCTGCTCCCTGTCCGGACCCGGCCCGAGGAGATTGGGCGCCGGCACGGAGCGGCGCGTCGCCAACAGATCGATCGCTTCAGGCATGGGACCTCGTCGGGGGAAGGCGTTCGGCGAATGCCACGCTTAGATCGCCCGTCGTGGCGCAAAGCGCAACGGCAGGCGCTTTTTCGGGCGGTGCTCTTGCCAATCGGTCCGGAAAGCCGGTACCCATGCGTCACCATGTTCGCGCCGTTCCGGGCCCTCGGCCCGCACCTCGGGTTGGCCGTCGTGGCCTGCCTCGTTCTCCTCGGCGTCCGTCCGGCGGACGCGCAGACGAGCACGCCGGGCGCCAGCGTGCCCGCGCTGGTGACGCCACATACCGCCGTGCCGCCCTTCGACATCCTCGCCGTGCCGCCCGGCGGGCTCCCGCG
>JAEZCD010000215.1 GCA_023430145.1 Pseudomonadota bacterium | reverse complement strand
GCTCCTCGACCACGGCCGTTCTGCTCGGCGCCTTCATCCTTCTCGGCATCCAGCCCGGGCCGCGCCTCTTCACCGAGCACGCCGACATCGCCTGGGGGCTGATCGCCAGCCTCTACATCGGCAACGTAATGCTGTTCGTGCAGAACACGGCGATGATCCCGCTGTTCGTCTGGCTGCTTCGCGTGTCGCAGCGATGCCTGCCGGTGATCGTCACCACGCTCTGTTTTCTAGGCGTCTACAGCATCAACAACTCTATGATCGATGTCTGGATGATGCTCGCCTTCGCCGCCCTCGGCTACGCCTTCAAGGTCTGCGACATTCCCGCGGCGCCGCTGATTATCGCCCTCGTTCTCGGCCCGGCGGCCGAGAATGCGCTTCGCCAATCGCTGGTCATCTCGATGGGCTCGCCCTGGATCTTCTTCCTGCGGCCGATCTCGGGCAGCCTACTCGCCCTCGCCGCGCTATCCTTCCTGCTACCGCCGCTGCAGCGGCGTCTGCTGCGGCGCCTCTCAGGAGCGCCTAGAATTTCCGCTGATCAGCCCCCGGGGACCGAGGATGCGCATCGTTGACGTCAAAGCCTTTCCGATCTCTGTGAAAATTCCGCCGGAGCGGCAGAACACGATCGGCATCGGCAAGCTGCAGAAGCGAGACGCCGTTCTCGTCAAGGTCACGACGGAGAGCGGCATCGTCGGCTGGGGCGAGTCGCATCATGCGCGCAACCCGGGCGCTATCGCAAACGCCGTCAACAACACGATGCGGGCGCTGGTCCTCGGCATGGACGCGACGCAGACCGTGGCGATCTGGAGTAAGATTTACAAGGCACAGGTGGCGACGCACGGCATGGGCGCCGGCTCGGTGATCGCCATGAGCGGCGTCGACATGGCGCTCTGGGACATCCGCGGTAAGGCGACCGGCTGGCCCGTCTACAAGCTGCTCGGCGGCTCGCGCCGGCCGATCCCTGCCTATGCCGGAGGCGGCGGATCGCTCGGCTTCAACGATCCGGCAAAGCTCGTCGACGAGGTGGCGCAGATGCGGGCGGTCGGCTTCCGGGCCGTGAAGCTGCGCATCGGCGACCGGATCGACCGCGATCTCGCGCGTATCGCCGCGGTGCGGAAGGCCCACCCCGACATCGCCATCCTAACCGACGCCAACGCCGCATACTCGCTCGACGATGCCCGCTGGATCATGCCGCGCATGGCCGAGCTCGACGTCGGCTGGCTCGAGGAGCCGTTCCCGGGCAACGACCTGCGCTCCTACAAGATCGCCGCCAGCTTCGGCACGACGCCGCTCGCGCTCGGCGAAAACACGTACACGCGCTTCGAGTTCACCAAGCACATCGAGCAAGGCAGCGTGCGCATCCTGCAGCCCGACGTCGGCAAGGCGGGCGGCTTCACCGAGATCATGCGGATCGCCGCCATGGCCTCGGCTTGGAACATCCCGATCCACCCACACGGCGGCGTCACCGGTCTCGACCTCGCAGCCGGCATCCATGTGCTCGCGGCCATCGACAATGCCGGCTACTTCGAGTCCAGCGAGGGCCACAATCCGCTGCGGGAGGGACCCTTCCGGCAGACGCCCTACGAGATCGACTCGGACGGCAACGTCTTCCCGCTCGAAACACCTGGGCTCGGGCTGGAGGTCGACGAAGATTTCATCACGCGGAACCCGGTCATCGAGGGACCTGGCTTCATCTGAGCCGGAGTCGAGGGTCGGCGACCGTGCCCGCACGAGGGGAGATTGCGAACGTAGGTGTGACGAACGCCAGATCCGAACTCACACATCGCTGCGGGACCAATTAGGCCTTCTTCCCGCCCGCGCTTGCGGACCACCTCGGGAAGCCTCGGGAGCCCACAGCTCTGCGAGGGCAGGGCGACGGGGCGAGCCTGCCCCGTAACGTTAGGAACCTTCTCGGAAAGCGGAGAATGTTGGATCCCAGTCCCTCTCCCTCCGCCAATCACACTCCCGCGAACTTTCTCCGGCGCTCGCTGGCGGACCGAAAAAGCCCAATGTTCCGAATGTTATAGCGGCGAGGCTGTGTACCGCGAGCGGCGCGAAAGGGTGGTCGCGTTCTCTGTTTGCCCTCATGTTCTCCGAAGCTGTGTACTGCCGCGTTTAGTACAGAGCCCTGAAAAGCCTTGCCCTTACAATCACTTGCTGGATCGTTATGCGGTGTTGGAGAAGCGAGGCTCTCGGTGGGCGAGCGCAATTGAACAAACATGCGGCGCGGCGCTTACGCAAGGTCCGCATAGCAAGCCGATCGCATCAGGCGACGGCCTTCGCGAGGGGTCAGCTTTGGTCCGATGCAGACGAGGGGCTGGCCGAGATCTGGGGCTCTCGGCCGACGGGGCTGTCAGAGGTCGAGATCATGCACCGGGACGATCCGATCAGCGTGTGGCAGGCTGCGGCCGGCGCAGCAATGGGCGGCGTCAGGACCGGTGATGGGCCGGCTTGGATGGTCCAAGTGGACGAACTCGCTGGGGTGCCAGTTCTCCCGGCGCGAATGCCCTCCCGCGCCGTTTCCGTGCTGTTGTGGCGAGCCTCCTGGCGATGTCACTTCGGTGACAGGCGGCGCACAGACCGCCACCCGGCGCCCTCGTCACGCCACTCGATCTGCGTTGTCGCGCCGGCGACTTTCGCATTGCCGACGAGTGTCGCTCGCGCCCCGTCACGGACCACGCGGAACCTACCACCCTTGAGCGGCTTGCCGGCGTCGAAGTTGTCGATCTCCACGTCCTTCAGATCACCCTCGACCTTGACGCTGATCGGCGGCACCTCGCCGGCCGGGCCGAGGGTCAGGCCGATCAGCGACTGGACCGTGAAGGCGCCGCGCACCGCGGCGGGATCGATGGCCGGCGGCAGCGGGCTGGGCCCCAGTGCGCCGGTCGCGAACAGCTGCGCGGCACCGGCGAGCTGCCCCTCGACCTGCAGCTCCACCCGCGCCTGCGGGAAGCGCGGCTCGGTGTTCGGAACCTCGAACTTGCCGCGCACCGCGATCGCCTGGCCGGGGGCCGGCTCGATCCGTGCCGAATCGACCAGCATCTCGACGTGCCGCCCGCTGGCGCGGAGGCGCCCGGTCGCGCCGAGCAGCGGCGGCAGCCCGGGACCGGGGATGATGGCAGTGTCGGAAAAGCTCGATTCGATATAGATCGCCTGGTCGGGCAGGGGCTCGAACGGCTTCTGGGCCGCGAGCACG